>VGSJ01000005.1 GCA_016875015.1 Deltaproteobacteria bacterium
CACCTCACGATGACGCCCTTGCGCTTCGCTAACCCTTCACCTCCATCAGGTTGGGTAGAGGACTTTCACCTCCAAGCTGCTGTGCATGCCCGGCACACTAAAAAAAAGCCCGACTCTGTCGATCCGGGCTTCCCTGGTCATAGCCAGTTAGCTCCGGGACAGGAGAAACTGTTTCAGGGTCTGGAGCGCCGACCAACAACCAGGTAAAATTGATATAATCTTCTTCATGTCTTCAACTCCTTTGCCGCCGGCGGAGGCGGTTAAGTCCATGCTCATCTGGCACCAGGGGGCGTTGGGGGACCTGCTCCTGGCGGGGCCGGCCCTGGCGGCCCTCATTCGGCATTATGCCGGGGCCCGGATCACCGCCCTGGGGCGCCCGGAGCGCTGGGGCCTGTATTCCCGGAGTCTGCCCCTGGACGGGGTGTGGGACAGCGGCGAGGCCCGGTGGCTCCACCTGTTCAGTGACGGGGACGTGCCCTCGGCGGTTCGGGAGCGCCTGGCCCGGTTCCAACTGGCCCTGGTCTTCAGCCCTCGCCCCCAAGCCGTCCTACAGGCCAGACTGCACCAGGCGGGCATCCCTGCGGTCCACTGGCTCCCCTCTTTTCCGGAGACGGGCCTGGAGCCGGTGGCGGCCATCCAGGCCCGCCAACTCGCCGGCCTGGGGCTTGATTATGCCCCCGTCCCCTTCAAACTGGAGGTGGGACTAGATCCGGATGAGGAACTGCCGGAACTTCCCGACCCCGGCCCCTGGCTGGCGGTGGCCCCGGGGAGCGGCCGGCCTCACAAGAACTGGCCCCTGGCCCTCTATTACGAAGTCAGCCGGGCCCTGGGCTGGGAGTATGGCCTGCGCGTGGTGTGGCTAACCGGCCCCGCGGAAGGGGAAATGTTGCCGTACCTGGAGGCCTTGGCTAAGGCCCAGGGCCAGGTTCTCCTGGCGGCACCGCCCCCTGGCCCGGGTGGCCCGAGTTTTGTCCCGCTGCCGGTTGTATATCGGGAACGACAGCGGCCTGACGCATCTGGCCGCGGCGGTGGGGAGGCCCGACGTTCTGGCCCTGTTCGGCCCCACTGACCCTCGGGTGTGGGCGCCCCTGGGGCCGCGGGTGAGCATCCTGAGAGCGCCAGGTCCACAGACCCCGGGGGCGGAGGGCCGCTCTATCACCGGTCCGGAGACTCGCGGCCTGAAAGCGCTGCTCCTGGAGACGGTCCTGGCGGCGGCGCAGGCGCTTTTGGGGCCAGGGAAACATGGGGGAGGCTAGGCTGAGGATTTGGACCCCTGCCGCGGTTTTGGTTATCCCGCCCCCGGTCGGTTAAAATTTTTGGTCAGGCGGTTTTTACAGGCTCCCATTGAGGATGCCGCCAGGGGCCCGGAAGATCACCCGGACTTTACCCAGGGCATCCGTACAATAATTTGAACCGATATGGTTGACGCCATTTCAGCCGATCTTCGCAGAAGCTTACTATGCTTGACTCAGGGGCCATCTTGGGTACTTGGCACTATTAATGCAGGGGTATAAAGCAGGTTACCCCCGAAAATACCCTAAACCAATATCTCCTTTCTCCAAATGGCCGGGTCCCCCTCCCGGCCATTATTTTTTTGTAGGGTTCAGCTCCGCCTTGCGAAATATTCTTGCAATACCTTTAGCTCCGATCCCTGGCGCGGCAGGTTCTCCCGCAGCGAGTTGAGGCGGGCTGCCGACTCCCGGCCCCGTTCGGCCAGGGAGGCGTCCGCCGCCAGGAGGCGGGCGGTTTCCCAGGCGGCCTGCCAGTTGTTGCAGATGAGGAGCAGGTCGGCCCCCGCCGCCAGGGCTTCTTGAGCCCCCTGGGGCGCCGGCAGCTTGGTGGCAATGGCCCCCATCTCCAGGTCATCGGTGATGATCACCCCGTCAAACCCCAGGCGCCGCCGCAGCCATTCCTTTAGGGCCACTGGGGACAGGGTGGCCGGGCGCTCCTCCCACTCCGGCACGGCCAGGTGCGCGGTCATGACCATGGGCGCCCCCGCGGCCACCGCGCCCCGGAAAGGTAAGAGGTCCGCCTCCCGTTGTGGGTCCCCGGATTGGGCCAGGGGCAGGATCTCGTGGGAATCCACCACGGTGTCCCCCAGACCCGGAAAATGTTTGGCCACGGGGATGATGCCGCCGGACAGATAGCCCCGGATGGCGGCCACGGCGTAGTTGGCCGCGGTCTCTGGGTCCGAGCCGTAAGACCGGTCCCACTGGGGGCAGGCCGGCGACCGGGCCACGTCCAGGACCGGCGCCAGGTTGACGTTGAGGCCCACCAGGGCCAGTTCCCGGGCCACCTGCCGGGCCAGACGCTCCACCTCATCCGGCGTGCTGGTGGCGCCCAGGTCCCGGGCCGCGGGGATGAGGGTGAAGGGCGCCTTCAAGCGCTGGACCCGGCCCCCCTCCTGGTCCACCGCCAGGAGCAGGGGCCGCCCGGTGGCCGCCAGGGCCTCCTGCTGCAGGTCCCGGGTCAACTCCCAGACTTGCTCCGGGCTCTCGATATTGCGGGCAAAGAGAATGACACCCCCCACTTTCAGGTCCCGCACCAGCTCCCGGGCCACCGCCTCCATCCGGGGGCCGGGAATTCCCACCATGAGGAGTTGGCCCCAAAAGGCGGGGTGATCAATCTTCGCCTGATTCTCCATGCACAAGGTTAACCTCCGGTCGCGTTCTTTTGCCTTGAAAAGCTCTTTAATTTGGTGGCACAGACTTTCCAGCCTGTGCCAAGGAAGCAAGTTAGTCGTGCACAGCCTGGAAAGGCTGTGCCACCAGCCAACACCAGACTTTTCATGAGTTACGGGTGAGCCAAAGGCCCAGGCATGACTGCCGGAGAGTGACGTCCATCCGGCCTCAATCCCTTGGGGGCGATCACCCGCTCATGGTCAGGATCTCCGCTAAATGATAAAACGACAAATTCCGGGCCGGGGCGAAGCCTAAGCCCTGCAAGTGGAGGAGGCAGCTGTAATCCAGGGACACCAGGCCCACGGCCCCGGCGGCGGTTACCGCGGCCAGGTAGGCCTCGCCGATATCCCGGGAGAGCCCGGGGTGCTGCAGGCTGAAGGTCCCCCCAAAGCCGCAGCAGGTATAATAGGGGGAAATCGTGAGCAACTTGAGGCCCTGCACCCGGGACAAGACCTCCCGGGCACAGGCAAGGCCCCCCAGCTGCCGGGCCTTGCACGACTGGTGGAGGACCAGGGACCCCTCGAATCTGGGGGTCCAGGGGAGCGGCCCCCAGCCGGCCAGCCACTCCCCCAACTCCATGACCCGGGAGGCAAGGGCTTCGACGGCGCGCCGCTCCTTAAGGCCTTCGGCCAGTTGGGGGTAGCACTGCCGCACCAGGTAAGTGCAGGAGGCGCTGGGGCAGAGGATGGTCTCGGCTCCGTCAAAGACCCGGAGAAAATGGCGCATGAGACGCCGGGCCGTGGCCGGGTCTCCCGCCGTCCAGGCGAACTGGCCGCAGCAGGTCTGATCTTCCGGGTAGACCCAGGGAACGTTCAGGCGCGTCAGCAGCCCGGCCGCCGCACTGGCCACCTGGGGGGCGCACTGGTCGAGGAAGCAGGGGATGAAGAGCTTGAGACCCACGCCATCTCCTCCTGCCGCTTTTTTATCACAAATACCGGGGGTGGGGGAAGGGGCAGGCGCTCGGACCCCGGATCATAAGTTGACGGGGACATGAGACGCGGCTTTTTAGCCAGGGGGGAACCGGTTCGGTTTCAGGCAGTACCGGCCGCTCTCGGGTGGCGCCCATAAGCAGAGGGCGGTCAAAGAATCCTGAAATCCGCGCCCGTTCAGAGGCAGTTCCTTCCCAGCCGGCGCGGGCAAAAGGAGGGTGATCGTTTCGCTTGACACGCATGGGGTGGTTTTTATAGAATAAAATCAAAAATTTATGAAATAATAACTAGTTGACTCGTAAAAGGAAATCCCCCCCATGCCCGAGGCCCCGGCGCACATTCTGGTGATCGATGATGACAAAGCCATGCGGGACGCCTGTTTTCAGATCCTCTCCCGGCAGGGGTACCGGGTGGAACTGGCTGCCGGCGCCAAACAGGGCCTCACTCTGCTGGAGCGCCTGTCGTTTAACGCCATTCTCCTGGACCTGGTCATGCCCGACATGGACGGTTTGGAGACCCTGAAAAAAATCCGGGTCCTGGACCCGGACGTCGAAGTCATCATTATCACCGGCTACGGCACCATCCAGTCCGCGGTGGAATCCATCAAAGCCGGGGCTTTCCATTTCCTCTCCAAGCCTTTTGTCCCGGACGACCTGAGGAACCTGGTGAACCGGGCCCTGGGAAAGCGGCGGCTGGATCTGGAGAACCTGTATCTGCGCCAGGAACTGAAGACCAAAGACGAGCGCAATCAACTGATCTATGAGAGCGAATCCATGATCCGGATCATGGACATGGTTGCCCGGGTGGCCCCCACGGACTCGACCGTGCTCATTACCGGCGAATCCGGCACCGGCAAGGGCCTGGTGGCCCGCAAGCTTCACCAGTTGAGTCAGCGGTCCCGGCGGCCTTTCATTACCGTGGATTGCGGCACCCTGGTGGAGACCCTGTTCGAGAGCGAGCTCTTCGGGCACGTTAAGGGATCGTTCACCGGGGCCGACGCCAACAAAATCGGCAAATTCGAACTGGCCCAGAACGGCACCCTGTTTTTTGACGAAATCAGCAATATCGGCCTGGAGGTCCAGGCCAAGTTGCTCCGGGCGGTGGAAGAGCGCAAGATCTCCAAGGTGGGCAGCCACCGGGTGATCACGGTGGACGTGCGCATCATCGCCGCCACCAACGAAGATCTTACCAAAGCCATCAAGGACGGCGCGTTCCGGGAAGACCTGTTTTACCGCCTCAATGTCGTCCTGATCCGCATGCCGACGTTAAGAGAGCGGAAAAGCGACATTCCCCTGCTGGTCCAGCACTTTTTGGAGAAGTACAATGCCCGGCTGCGAAAAGATATCCGCGGCATCTCTCCGGACGCCCTGGAGCTGATGGTGCGCCATGACTGGCCCGGCAACGTGCGGGAGTTGGAAAATACTATGGAGCGCCTGGTGGTCTTGAGTCCAGGCCCGTATCTGGAGCCCGCGGACCTGATTTTTACCGGCACCATCCTGACCACGGCCACCGAATCCGTGGTTGGCACTTCTCTCAAGGACCTGGAGCGGGATCACATCATCCAGACCTTGCAGCGCTACGACGGCCACAAGAACGAAACCGCCCGGGCCTTAGGGATCGACCGCAAAACCCTCCGGGAAAAGCTGAAGCGGTACGATCTGGAATGAAATGGATTTGAACCCCTAGCTGAAGCCCTCGTTCCCAAGTACAACTTGGGAACGAGGGGATGCGCCATGCGTGCGCGCCTAAGTGCAACTTGGGCACGAGAGTAAACTGATCTGAATTACTTGCGGCTCACGCGACTCCAAGGCGTCGTCCTGATCTTCGGGGCCGGGGCTATGATCTCCCAGGTGCTGATCCTCCGGGAGCTGATGGTTCTGGCCCAGGGGCAGGAGCTGAAGCTGGCCCTGGGGTTGTGGGGCTGGCTCCTGTGGGCCGGGTTGGGCAGCCTGGCGGGAGGCCGCCGGCATCCGCCCGGGGCCCCCGGGGTGGCCCCGGGCCGGCTGGGCGGGTTGTTGGCCCTGCTGGGGCTGCTTTTGCCCGCCACCATCCTGGCGGCCCGCGCCCTTCCCAGTCTGGCGCACCTGCCCCTGGGCCAATCCCTGCCGCTCACCACCACCTTTCTGCTCTTTTTGCTCCTGCTGGCCCCTACCGGATTGGTTTCCGGCTACTTTTTCCCCGGCGCGGTCCAGGTCCTGTCCGATGCGGCTCCCCAAGGGGCCGTGGGGCGGGCCTACTATCTGGAGACCCTGGGCGCGGCCCTGGGGGTCGTGCTGCTGCAGCTCTTCTTAGTGGGCCGCTATGCCAACCTGAGCCTGGGGCTGGCCGTCGGCTTCGGTCTGGCCCTGGCGCCCTGGCTCCTGGCCCGCCCCCGGTCCCGGACGGCTCGGGTCTTCTTGACCCTTAATCTCCTGGCGCTGACCGCGGCGGTGGTCTTGGCACCCCGGTTGGAGTTGGCCAGCCGCAGCTGGGAGTGGCCCGGGCGGCAGGTTCTCGCCACCGTGGACAGTCCTTATGCCCTGTTGTCGGCGCACCGGGAGGCAGAGCAAATCAGCTTTTTTGCCAATAACCTCTGGCAGTTCACCTATCCTGATCCCCTGACCGCCGAGCACCAGGTCCAGTTGGGCCTGCTGGAACACCCCGAGCCCCGGCGGGTGCTGCTGTTGGGAGGCGGCGTGGCCGGCCTGGGGGCGGAGATTCTCAAGACCCGCACCGTCAGTGAGCTCACTTACGTGGAACTGGACCCCTATCTGGTGAGACTGGCCCAGGGTCTCATCCCAGCCGTGGCTGATCTTTCCCGGGACCCCCGGGTCCACCTCATCTACCAGGATGCCCGCCGGTTTCTCGAGACCACCGGCGACCGCTACGACGTCATTCTCATGGCCCTGCCGGAACCCAAGAACGCCCAGTTGAACCGCTTCTATACCCGGGAATTTTACCAATTCGTGTCCCTGAAGCTCACGCCCGGGGGGGTGTTCAGCTTTGCCCTCACCGGAGCGGAGACCAGTCTCTCGCCCCTTAGGGCCGCGTATCTGGCCATGGCTTATAACACCCTGGGCCAGATTTTTCCGGAGGTGGTGGCTTTTCCGGGGGGCCAGGTGCGGTTCTTCGCCTCCACCGGTCGCGGCGTTTTGGTCTCCGACCCGGAGGTCCTGGTGCAAAGGCTGAAGATTCGTCAGCTCCCGTTGCAGTATGTTCGGGAATATTATCTCCTCCAGGACCTTTCCCCCTGGCGCCGGCAGTACCTCAACCAGGTCCTGGGCCAACTGGAGCCTTCCGTCAACACCGACCTGAACCCCAGGTGCTACTTCTTTGACCTGGCGCTGAGCACCGTCCAGGAAGGGCTGGGTGTAAAGGACGCGCTCCTGGCGGCGCAGAAACTGCCGCCGGCGGTCCCCTGGGCGGCCCTGGCTCTGGCCACCGTGCTGGCCGGGGCCGCGCTCCGCCACCGCCCCGGCCCCCGCTTTCTGTACCAGGTGGTGGTGATGGGCCTGGGCGCCATGGCCCTGGAAATCCTGGTGCTCGTCCTGTACCAGATCAGACTGGGTTCCCTCTACCAGCAGTTGGGGATGCTCATCGCGGCCTTCATGGCCGGGATGGCGGCCGGCAGCGCGGCGGTCTCGCGTTGGACCAATCGGCTTCGGGGCGGGCCGCGCCTCCTGGCGGGGCTGCAGGGGGGCCTGGCAGTCCTGGCCGCGGCCCTGGCCCTTTGGTTGCAAGGGGGTGTGTCAGTTTCGGCGTCCGGGTCGGAGTTCTGGACCCGGGCGGGATACGTCCTGCTCTTGGTGGCCGCGGGCTTCGGCGGCGGGGGGATCTTTGCCCTCTGCGCCGCCCTCTGGCATGAACTCCAGCCGGAGGCCCGGGGCCAGGGCGCCAGGCTCTACGCCGCGGACCTTTTAGGCGCTACCCTGGGAACCCTGGGGGTCAGCCTGCTGGTGCTGCCGGTGTGGGGCATCGTCGCGGCCCTCTGGTTGGTGGCGTTTCTCCATGCCGGGGCCGGGGTGATAGCCCTCCTGGCCCCAAGGTCTTAGAAGACCAAGGGCCGCTTGCGAAAAAAGTAACCGGTGATTTTGCCGGCATGCCCCCCCGTTCCTGCCCCGGCTTGCAAAGAGGGGCGCCATACCGTAAAATATTTTACAGTAGATTATCTTTATAGGTACTTTTACCGATTGTGCTTACCGGAAAGAATGATATAATCTGAGCAACGTTAAACGGATCAGGTTTTGTCCGCGCAACTCGTCTGGCTTTTCCCCGGAGAAGAATCCCACCAAGGCCCGGGACGTTAACTTTTCATGCACTGACGGCCATCTGGAGGCTCCCCAGCCGGTTTTCGGAGGAGGGCAAGATGGGCATGATCGCCTTTTACGCCGGATTATTCATTGGCATTCTGTTTGGTTTCTTATTGTCATCACTGTTGGCCTTTTCCCTGGGGAAGCGTAAGAACGGGGCGCTGCCCGACCAGGCCGAGGGATATTCCCCAGTAGATCTCCTAAAGCCTTGACCCGGGGTTTCCGCCTCCCCAGGTCTTAACGCCGTTCAGGTTGGGGCCCGGGGATGGCGAAGGAATCACGCCGGAATTTCCCTAAGCCGAGCCTTCCGGGGGGCCTTCAGGAGACCGTCTGGGGCAAATAGGCTTGCCCCGCCTGCCTCCCGGCCAGATAGACGGCGGCAAAGATCTCATCCGGCCCGGTCTGTTGGGAATCAAAAAGGACGGTAAAAAGGTCCTCCTGGGCGTCATAGGCTACTTCCAGGATACCCCGGAGAGCGGCGATGGCGGCGCGCACGGCGTCAGGGCAACCGCTTCACACAAACCCGCCGCGCTGCACCATGCCCGTCACCCGGAAATTGATGCGGTTGCTGTTCATGGGGAATCCTCCGTCTAGCCTGTCCACCCGACGTTCCGCCTTCACCCCGCCCGGCTGGCTTTTTTTAATGGGGAAATTTTTTTCATGTTACCAAATTTCATCTCAGTGCACATCACTGCCTCGCCGCTCCCCGTGATGGCCCCGCCGCCGACTCGTCTGAGGACCGGACTATCCTTGCCAAATGGAAAAATAATGAATAACCTTTAAACCGACAACCGGGGCGGGGCCTCAGGGTGCCCCGGCGAGCAACCAGCAAGGCTTTCCCGGAAAACATGTTCCGGGTAGACTATGGCCCTGGGAAGGGTAGCCGATTGGTTCGGTGGCGCCCCTGAATCCAGCCTGCATTTTTTTCTTTACCTCAGGCGGGATTTTCTTTATTATTTTAGCTAAATTAGCTTATAGGCGATTGAGCTGCCAGCCCCGGTAAGGGCTCCGGCGCGCGCCACCAAGGAGTAGAGCGGGATGAACAAGTCGCAACTCATCGAAGCTCTGGCCAAAGCTGAGAATATCACCTTGAAGAAGGCGGAAATGGTGGTCAACGCCGTTTTTGAGAACATGGCGGATGCCCTGGTGCAAAAGGAACGCATCGAAATTCGCGGCTTCGGCAGTTTCAAGGTGAAATTTTACAATGGCTATAAAGGCCGCAACCCCAAGACCGGCGATCTCATCAAAGTTGACGGCAAGAAATTGCCCTTTTTCAAGGTCGGCAAGGAACTGCGGGAACGCGTCGATCGCTGAGCCGTTTTTACAACCTGGTCGTGCTAGATGGGGAGCTAGCGGTGCCCTGTAACCCGAAAACCGCTTATGCGGGATTGAAGTCCCTTTTTGAGGATTGCAGCGCGGTCGTTGACTGCTGACCAGGGCGGCGGATTGGACCCTGCGCAACAGACGCTTGTGAACCCCGTCAGGTCCGGAAGGAAGCAGCGGTAAACAAGGCGGTCTGTGTCGCGGCGGTTTCTAATCCATCAACCCTCTGGACACTGTCCTCGGTTGCGGCGGATTCAAAGGAGGGTGCACGGCCAGGCTGTTTTTCCGCGGTATTCCCGGGCATTCTTTTCAAAAACCCCTCAATTTTCTGATTTCTCTCAGCCGGCCCGGCGTCGCCCTCCCCAAGGGGCCGATAGCTTGGCTTGCGGCTGGAAAACCATACCCTGGCAGGCATAAGGGAGTTGCACCTTCTGGGAGATGACTCTACCTCGCCTGCCTTCCGGAGGCAAGATGGCCCACCTTTCAGTAATTCTGGCTCATCCCCGGCACGGCAGCTTCAACCACGGCATCGCCGTCACCGTAGTGCATACCTTAGAGACCCAGGGGCATGAGGTCCGGTTCCATGACCTCTACCAGGAAAACTTCGACCCCATCCTGCAGGCGCCGGAACTCAATGGGGAGGCCTACCTGCACCCGGGCCTGGCGCGGCACTGCCGGGAGATCGCCCAGGCCCAAGGCATCGTCATTGTCCATCCCAACTGGTGGGGCCAGCCGCCGGCCATCCTGAAGGGCTGGGTGGACCGGGTGCTCCGGCCGGGGGTGGCCTACCGGTTTAGGGAAGGGGACTCCGGCGACGGCGTCCCGGTGGGGCTGCTTCAGGCTAAGGCCGCAGTGGTGTTCACCACCTCCAACACCCCCCGGGAGCGGGAACTGGCAGTCTTCGGCGACCCCCTGGAAACTCTTTGGAAAAACTGTATCTTTGGGTTGTGCGGCGTCCCGCGCTTTTTCCGCAAAAATTTCGCCGTGGTTGTGACCAGCACCCCCGCCCAGCGGCAGGCCTGGCTTGAGGAAGTGCGGGAGATGGTGGGCATCTTTACCCCGGCCTGATCTTAGGGCCTGTCATCAATTAACTCTGATATGGTGGATCATCAGCACGAATCCTTGATCTTGGCTGAAAGCTGACTGCGGATCGCTAGTTTCATGAGAAAAGCCCTGGGGAGGCTCACTCACCAGGGCTTTTCCCTGCAATCGCTTAGAAGGCTAAATCCGGTTTTCCTCTGGCCGGCTGGTTAGCCGGGCGGAGGCCCGTAATAGGGGGCCGGCTGATAATTACCCTGCTGAGGCGGCTGGTAATACCCCTGCGGTTGCGGCTGGTAATACCCCTGCGCCTGTGGCTGATAAGGGGTTTGGGATTGCCCGTAGACTGCTCCGGCCACGCCGCCCCCGGCACCCCCGAGCAGGGCGCCGATAGCCGCCCCCCTCCAGGGATTCGAGTGATTGATGGCGGCTCCCAGGCCGGCCCCCAGGGCTGCACCCAGACCCGCGCCCGTGTACAGGCTGGGATTTTGACTCGGCGTGGCGCATCCTGTGAGAAAACTCAAGCCCAGCAGAGCCAAAAATATCATCTGCTTTCCCAGGCGCAGGCCCCAAAAGCGTTGTTTTCCGTTCATGAATCTTCCCTCCCAAGGGATTGGTTGGTGCATTTGAATAGTTAGAACCGCGCCAGGGGAAAACGTTAAGGCGTTACCGTTGGGGGGAGAAAAAATCGCGGGCGATTGAAAAAAAAGTATAAAGCGGACCGTTAGAGTTTGAGAACCGGCAGCAGGTCCAGATGGGACTGCAGGTGGTAACGGGCTTTTAGCCCCGGGTTTTTGTAGGCCGCGAAGGGGACTCCTGCGGCCGCGGCCACCTCCTGGTCCAGGGCGGCGTCGCCGATGTACAGAGCCGCCTCCGGCTCCAGCCGGAATAGGGTGAGAATTTTTTCGAGGCACTCCGGATGCGGCTTGGGCCGGGTGACATCGTAGGCCGAGACGGTCTGATCGAAGAGGTCATCCAGCCCCAGAGTCCGGAGCACCAGGGGCAGGCTTTTGCCCCGGTTGGTGGCGATGGCGGTCAGGTAGCGGGACCGAAGCCGGATAAGCACCTCCCGGATATTCGGCTCCAGACGGATGAGGGGCAGGAACGGGTCGTTGTTGATGGTCTTCTGATAAGCCTGCGCCGCTTCCCGGCTCGGATGGCCCTGGAAGAGATAATCGATGGCTCCCTGGGCGGTGCTGACGTGTACCACCTCCATCTGCGCCTCGGTCAGGGGATTGAGCCCGAAGCGGTCCAGGATGTGGTTGTAGAAAGCCCGGTTGGATTCACGGGAATCGATCAGGACCCCGTCGCAGTCGTAGATGATTACCTGGCGCAAGCTCATTTTCTATCCGTCATTTTCTTAGCGAAGGAGGATTGTCCCTCATTTTGGGCAGTGGGTCATTTTGAAATTTTATAAGAGCGCTAATCGGGATAAAGGGGGCTGGGAGGGGAGGTTGAGGAGAGGGCAGGGGAATTGGCTTACGAAAAATCCCCCGGCCCTCCCCGCAACCATCTTGACTCATTTTCCCTTTTCCAGCAGCCGCGCCAGCAAATCGGCGCCCTGGTCCAGGAGCAGGCCGGTATTTTTAGCCGCGGCCTCGCTGTAGGGCCGGGGACGGTCAGCCGGGGTGCGGGAATCATAGAGGATGAACGGCACCGGCTCCGGGGTGTGAGTGCGCCGCGAGAGCGGCGTGAAGTGGTCGCAGAGCACCAGGAGGCGGTAATCCCCCTGCTGATCCAATCCCGCCACCATCGGCCCCACCACCTTGGCGTCGAAGTCCTCGATGGCCTGAAGCTTGAGTTGCAGTTCGCCGCTGTGGCCAGCTTCATCCGGGGCCTCCACATGGACAAAGACCAGGTCCATTTCCTTGAGCGCGGCAAGCGCCGCGGCCACCTTGCCGGCGTAATTGGTGTCCAGGAAACCCGTGGCCCCGGGGACTATGATGGGCGTTAGCCCGGCATACTTGCCGATGCCCCGGATGAGGTCAACCGCCGAGATCACCGCGCCGGTGAGGTCGAAGCGTTCTTTAAGGGTGGGCATGTGGGGGGGCCGCCCCTGCCCCCAGAGCCAGATGGAGGTGGCCGGCTTTTTGCCGGCCGCGAGGCGCCGGCGGTTGATTTCGTAATCCTTCAAGATGGGCCAGGAGGCCCGGACCAGGTCCCACAAGGGTGCGGCGGCGCCCGTGTCCATCAGGCGCCCCACCTCCTTGCCGGTCCAGTCGTGGGGCGGGTAGGTGCGCCAGGCGGCGTCCCCTTCGTCCCACACCAGGAGGTGCCGGTAACTAACCCCAGGGTAGAAGCGGCGTCCCGCCTGGCCCAGGGCTGAATCCAGTACCTGGATGATCTCCCGGGCTTCCTCACTGGTGATGTGCCCGGCGGCATAGTCCTCCATGATGAGCTTCGAGTCCTCGTGGCGCAGGGTCACCAGGTTGCAGCGAAAGGCCACCTCCGCCGGCCCCAGGTCCACTCCCAGGGCCGCAGCCTCAAGCGGCGCCCGGCCGGTGTGGTAGCGCTCCGGATCATACCCCATGATGGCCAGATTGGCGATGTCGCTGCTCGGCTCCTTGCCCGGGGGGATGGTGCGGGCGCAACCCAGTTCGCCCCGCCGGGCCAGTTCATCCATAGAGGGCGTTTTTGCCGCCTCCAGCGGGGTTTTGCCACCCAACTCGGGGATAGGATAGTCCCCCATGCCGTCGCCGACGAGAATAACGTATTTCATAGGTAAACCTGACCTTTACGCGACAGAGTGAATAGAGACCCGCCTCCGGGAAACCCAGGGCTGAGGGCGTATCGTTTATAATAACTGGAAGGGCCCCGGTGAGGCAAGGTGTCAGGAGGAAACCGGGGTAATTTGTGCGGCGAGGACGCACCTAACCCTCAGGCCTCTTGGCGCCGCCGGTCATCCTGATCCGGACGAACGGCTCACGCCTCGGGCGGGCGTTGCCCCACAGCGTGCTTGATTTCCGTCAGGGTCTCGTTGATGCGGAAGATGACGATTAAGATTTCGCAGTAGATTCTCACGACGATCGGCCCCAAAATTATTATCATGATGCCCTTAAAAACATGGCGGGTCATCAGGTGATCACCGCTAAAAATCGAAACCAAGCCGACGATAAGGCAAGTGATGGCGCCGATCCAGAACAGAATCTGGATGATGACCGGGGTGACCATGGTGCGGAAGGCCCAGAAGTCGCTCATAAGAATCTCCTTGTGCGGCAGGAATGGGTGCCCCAATTATTATCCATAATTAGTGCCGCGTGCTCTGCTTGTCGACCGGCATCGCAATTTTCTTTAATGTTTAAGGCCGCGAGAGAGCTGCCGGCGAGACGCCGGGGCCTGTCACAGGGGGTTGGGAGGGGCGTTTGAGGGGAGGGCGGGGGACCCTTACGAAAAACGAAAAACGTCCCCCGGCCTTCCCCTCAAACTATCCGTTCCCCTAAATCTGGGCCGCGTGGAGGTGGGGGTCCTCAATGCGGTAAAACACCGTGGGCGGGGACACGACGGGCAACTGGTCGATCTCGGCCATGGCCTGGCGGGCGTCGGCCTCCCGGGCTTCGTAGGTGATCATGACGATGGGCACCGTACCCGCCACTTCCCGGCCCTTCTGGATCACCGCGGCGATGCTGATGTTGTGTTTGCCCAGGATGCCCGAGACCTGGGACAGGACCCCGGGCCGGTCCAGGGCCGAAAACCTGAGGTAGTAGTTGGTCACCAGGTCGTTGATGGGTTTGATGAGCCGCCGGGTGCTGAGCGCCGATTCCCACCCCAGGGCCGGCACCCGGCCGGGGACCCCGTGCCGGAGATTGCGGGCCAGGTCGATGAGGTCGCTCACCACGGCGCTGGCCGTGGGCATCATCCCGGCGCCCTGCCCGTACAGGAGGACGGGTCCCACCGCGTCCCCGGTGAGGTACACCGCGTTCATGGCGCCGCCCACGTTGGCCAGCATGTGGGTCCGGGGGACCAGGGTGGGATGGACCCGGGCCTCCACCCGGTGGCCGTCATCCCGGGTAATGGCGAGAAGTTTCAGGCAGTAGCCGAATTCCCCGGCGAACTGCAGGTCCAGGGGGTTAAGCCGGCTGATCCCCTCCACCGCGATGGATTCCAGGTCCAGTTGGGACCCGTAGGCCAGGCTCATGAGGATGGCCAGCTTGTGGGCGGTGTCGATCCCTTCCACGTCCAGGGTGGGATCGGCTTCGGCGAACCCCTGGGCCTGGGCCTCGGCCAGGGCCTGGGCATAGGAGGCGCCGCTTTGGGTCATCTGGGTGAGGATGTAATTGGCGGTGCCGTTCAAGATGCCGAACAGCTCCCGGACCCGGTTGGCGGTCAGCCCCTGGCGCAGGGCCAAGATGATGGGGATGCCGCCGCACACCGCGGCCTCAAACGCTACCTCCACGCCGGCGGCCGCCGCCGCGGCGAGGAGATCGTTGCCGTGGTGGGCCAGCAGGGCCTTGTTGGCGGTGACCACGTGTTTGCCCCGGGCGATGGCCGTAAGGACATAGTCCCGGGCGGCGTCGGTGCCGCCGATGAGTTCCACCACGACATCGATTTCCGGGTCATCCAGGATATCTTCGGCCCGGGTGGTGAGGCAGTTCCCCGGCAGCGCCACGGGCCGCGGCCGGTCCAGGTCCAGGTCCGCCACCTTCTTCAGGATCAGCGGAGACCCCAGACGCCGGGCCAGCAACTCCCGCTGCTCGGTAAGCAGGCGCGCCACGCCGCACCCGACGGTGCCCAAGCCGATCAGGCCGATGTTAATGGGTTTCATATACCTCTCAAAATACTTCCCCCGAACCCCGGCGCCAAGGTCTTCACGTCTGTATTCCGGGCGCATTTCTTCAGCCCCGTAGGGCGGGAAAGCGCAGCGCATCCCGCCATGAGCATTTCCCTGGTTCCCAAGTGCAACTTGGGAACCAGCCCCGTAGGGCGGGAAAGCGCAGCGCATCCCGCCATTAGCATTCACTGGTTCCCAAGTACAACTTGGGAACCAGAGGTGATTTTCATTTCTCCGGGGCGGGCAGGCCCAGTTCATCCAGGCTTTTTTTCAGGACCTGGCGGAAGCCCCGGATGGCCTGGTTGGTGCGATGCACGTTCTCCACCAGGGCGAAGCGCACGTATTCGTCGCCGAACTCCCCGAAGCCCAGCCCCGGGGCCACCGCCACCTTGGCCTCCCGGATGAGCATCATGGCGAATTCCACCGAGCCCAGGTGCCGGAATTTTTTGGGGATGCGGGCCCAGACGAACATGGTCCCCTTGGGCGGGTCCACCCGCCAGCCGATGTTATGCAGTCCCCGGCACAGGGCGTCCCGGCGCTCCTTATAGACCGCCACGGTCTGCTCCACGCAGTCGTAGGGGCCGTTCAGGGCGATGATGGAGGCGATCTGGATGGGCTGGAACACCCCGTAGTCCAGGTAGCTCTTGATGCGGGTCAGGGCGTGGACCAGGCGCTGGTTGCCCACCACGAACCCCATGCGCCAGCCGGGCATGTTGTAGCTCTTGGAGAGCGAGAACAGCTCCACCCCCACCTCTTTGGCCCCGGGCACCTGGAGGAAGCTGGGGGCCTTGTAATCGTCGAAGACCAAGTCGGCGTAGGCGAAGTCGTGGATGATGTACACGCGGTATTTCTGGGCATACTCCACGATGCGCTTGAAAAAATCCAGGTCCACGCACCGGGTGGTGGGGTTGTGGGGGAACGAAATGATGAGCATCGTGGGCCGGGGCCGGATAAGTTCGGTGATGTTGGCCAGGTCCGCAAAAAAGTCCCGGTCGGGGCTCAGGGGGATGCTCACCAGTTGCCCGCCGGAAAGGACCACGGAGGCGGAGTGGATCGGATAGGTGGGGTTGGGCACCAGCACCACGTCCCCGGGCTCCACCGTGGCCAGAATCAGGTGGGACAGCCCCTCCTTGGCCCCGATGGTGGCGATGGCCTCCGTCTCCGGGTCGATGTCGACGTCGAACCGGCGTTTATACCAGTCGGAAATGGCCACCCGCAGCTTGGTAATCCCCCGGGAGGCCGAGTAGCGATGGTTGGCGGCCTTGCCCGCGGCTTCGGTGAGTTTGTCCACGATGTGCTGCGGCGTGGGCAGATCGGGGTTGCCCATCCCCAGATCGATGATATCCTCTCCCCGGCGTCGGGCCATCATCTTCAGGGCGTTGACCGTGGCAAAGACATAGGGAGGCAGACGTTTCATCCGGGGGAATTCTTCAATGACCATGCGGATCTCCTTAGGGCTAACGGGGCGGTATCTCCAAAGAATTATTATCCCAAAGCCCCCGAGTTGTCAAATGGGGAATTGGCCGGTGGCCGGGAAAGAATGGCCCGGACGGGGGAGAGCCCTGCCGCGCCCCCTGACGGGCGCGAGCCGTCATCCCGGCTTTGCTTCCACCCGGCCGCCCCGGAGCGCCCGGGCCGCTCCGGGGCCCTTATACCGTGTTCCCTTTGAAATGAAACAAACCATCCAGATAACCTATTGATATCTCTCGTAGGGGCGGGTTTCAAACCCGCCCCTACAAAACGAACACGGTATTATGTGCGTCCTCCCCAGGCTCCCCCGTCGGGGAGCAAACCCCGAACCCCTAATTCATGGATTCGGAACCCCTAAATCAGCTTTTCCCTTATTGCTCTTAACCTTATTTGGGATTATTTATCTTTATAGTTCAGAAGCCGGATGGCAACCTGATTCATTCCCCATTGAGACCCGAGCAACCCGCGATACAGCATTCGGCTCAGCAATATCCGGCGTGGACAAGGGGTATGCATGGATATCCTGGAGCCAATTCTCACCCTGATCCCCAAAAACCTCCTGGACATCATCACTATCCTCTGGATCATCTGGTTCGCCGGGTTGGCGCTGGGGCTTGTCGTCTCCACCGTATACAGCTGCCGGAACCGGCGGACCTTAGCCCGGCTCAGCCAGAGATATGAGCAGGCCAAGCGGCGCCGAGACGAAGGCGCGATTCAATTTGAACTTGATCCGGAGCGAATTAAAAACACCCTGCTCTGCCGGGAAGCCGAACTGAGCGGGGATGCCGAGAGAATGGGGCTGGACTTTGGGATACTGGGGGTGCTGGAGGATTTCCGGGGCAGAATTCAGCAAAGGCTGGCGGATCTCCCCGCCACGCACCATGAACTCTTGGACCGGCTCCAGAATATTTATGTGGCGCTGGACGTCTTTAAAGATTTGTGCGGCCCGGACCAACTCTCCCTGGCCCGGATGGCCCTGCAGCGGGGGTCAACGGGAAAGGCGGCGGCTCTGTTGAAACGCGCCCAGTCTCTGGGCAATCAGCACGCAGCCGAAGCCTCGGGTTCGCAGTTGGCCGTGGCCAGGAACAAAAGGCTGACCGCCGGGGCCGCTTTTTTCCTCGGACAGTTGGCAGAAATTGATTTCGACTACTTCACGGCGACGCAATATTATCAACTGGCCGCTGACTTGCAGCCCTCCAACCTCACGTATTTGAAGGCCGCGGCGGAACTTTCTTACGCCTTTGAGGAATTCCATGAAACCGGACAGTTGCTTGAGCAGGTGTTAAAAATCCAGGAAAGATTGCTGGGACCGGAACACCTGGACCTGGCTCAAACTCTGAACAACCTCGGCGTCCTGCGTCATACCCAGGGCCGGCATGCTGAGGCTGAGGCATTTTACCTGTGGGCTCTGGAGATCTGCGAAGCCCAGCGGTATCCCCAGGACCAGGATGCCGTCAACCTGATGCAAAATTATGCCGCGTTCCTGCAGGAGGTCGGCCGCCACCACGAGGCTGACGAGGTCAAGGCCCGCACCGCGATGGCCTGAACCCGGGGTCAACCGGCCTCCCAATTTCCCCCCGCCGGTCAAGCTTCAAATTGATCTGGAGGCCGCCGGCCGGTGGTGCGTAAGACGCACCCTTCTATCTTAAAGGCGGCGTAGGCGAAATATGCTCTAGGAGGCAGCAGAGCAAATTTTTCCAATGGCAGCCTTGATCTGGCAGGCTCTCCAGCCGAAATCGGTCAGGCAGGCAACGCCTGCCTTAATAGAGGCCGCGTCATAAGGGTCGCGCAAAAGGTCCACCACCAGCTCTTTGGCGGAATCTTGGATCGAATCCAGAAGTTTTTGGTTGGAGGGATAGAGATGCGCGTCAAAGCAGAAGAGGATGGTCAGGTCTGAGTTTTTTGAAAGGTTCACCGCCTGTTGAATTTCTTCATCCGCCGGCTCGATTGAGACAATTTGAATATCGGGATTAATGCCGAATTTCTTAAACTCATTCCGGATGAACTCCTTTTCATGCAACACTTCATTTTCAACCATGATTTTAGAATCGAAATATGAAAATTGAGGAAAAATAACGCCAATTCTTTTTTCTCCGCTCTGCATCGGGATTAATTTTCTCTCATCTGTGATAACTTGGACGGATTCACGGCAGATTATTTCAGCCAAGATGGCCCCTTCTTTTTCGGCGAAGGGTTCTCCCCCCTCAAATCTTTTTTCTCTCTTTAATTTCAATCTGTTGATCCTTGCGACGCTCTCCTCCAGTTCTTTCAGGGGTAGTTGCTTGCTTTTATAGGCATCGAGCAGTCTATAGTAAACCTCTTTCTGGGCCTTGAGGTCATGACAAACCAGAAGAAGATCATGTCCCGCCCGCGCCGCTAAAATCCCCGCTTCTCCGATGGGGCAGATCGCGGCAATCGCGCCCATTTCAAGATCGTCGCTGGCAATGATCCCAGTGAAGTTGAGCTCACATCTGAGGTAATCGTAAATAATCCTTCTTGAAAATGTGGCGATCTTTTGGGGATCAGAATCAAGTTTGGGATAGTAGGGATGAGAAGACATCACCAGATCAACTCCGGTTTGAATCGCTTGCACGAAAGGCTGCAAATGCACCTCTTCCATCTCTTGCCAGGTTGATTGGATGACCGGCAGTCCAAGATGGGCATCTACGGGTGCATGACCCTTGCCGGGAAAATGCTTGGCGCAGGCTGAGAGTCCGCCCTGTTGCATCCCTGCAATCCGCGCCGCGCCCATCTTCGCAACCAATCTCCAGTCGCATCCGTAAGAACGTATCCCGATATTCGGGCTGTAAGCATCGGTCAAAACATCGAGCACCGGCGCCAGATTCACATCTATCCCCAGTCTTCTCAGTTCCTTGGCCTCTATTTCGCCCTGCTTCCTGGCATAGTCGATTTTTCCGGCGCCTCCCACCGCCAGATTGTCCGGAAAAACGGTAATGCCGTCCCTGAACATGATGACCCGCCCGCCTTCATGGTCTGCCGTGACCAGCAGTTTTCGGCCGAGCGCTTCTTCCAGATCGGCAATCAGTCGCTTAAGCTGCGGCGGAGAGTCAAAATTGATCCGGTAGAGAATCAGCCCGCCCGCATTCAGCTCCTTAAAATGACTGACAATCTTAGGCGTGATCTTGGTTCCGGGAATACCGATGACCAAACGTTCGCCCACCAATTCTGCTAATTTCATGGTATCATTTTAACCAGGTAAATGGTTTTTTGATACGATAGTTTGGTTCTGTATGGAAATCCAAACCTTTTTTTCCAGCGGCAGCAGTCTAACCTGGCAGGATTACTCTGTCCTGTTATCGCTTCTCGCTCTTTTGATTTTTGTCGGCATTTACTTCGGCAGAGAAGAAAAATCGACGGCTGACTTTTTCCTGGGGGGGAGAAAAATCCCGTGGTGGGCGGCCTGTCTTTCGTTTGTTGCCACTGAAATCAGCGCGGTGACCCTGATCGCGGTTCCCGCGGTCGCTTATCTGGAAAACTGGGAATATGCCCAGTTTTTTATCGGCTCTTTTCTGGCGCGAATCGTCATCGCCTTTCTTTTTATCCCGGCTTTTTACCGGTATAACTGCACCTCGATTTATGAATTTTTAAAATATCGGTTCGGGCAGGAAACCCAAATCGCCGGCTCGATCCTTTTTTTTATCACGCGTCTTTTGGCTTCCGGCGTCCGGCTTATGGTAGCTTGTTTGGCGGTGAGTCTCTTAATCGGCTGGCCTATCAGTCCGACTATCCTGCTTTTTTCGGTTATCTGCATCCTCTACATCGCCTGGGGCGGGATCAAGGCGGTAGTGTGGACCAATGTGGTTCAAGCTCTGACCTTCATGATTGCGGGAGTGGTCGCGATCGCTTTCCTTCTGACTCGCATTGACGGAGGAGCTGGCGCCGTGGTCGCGCTTGCCGGCAGCGCCGGAAAACTAAAAATCTTCAACTGGGGACCGGCTCTGGCGGAATCCGGACTGGCAGAATTTCTGAAGAGCCTGTTCTCGGATCCCAATATCGTGGTTCTGGCGACTTTGAACGGGTTTTTTGGATCTATGGCGGCATTTGGGACTGATCAGGAGACCATGCAGAGGCTTCTGACCGTGGAAACGAGAAAAGAAAGCCAGAAAACCATACTGCTGACCCCCATCGGCAGCTTTCTGGTGATGACCGTCTTCCTCTTTATCGGCGCTTGCCTTTATGCCTTTTATGCCCAGCATCCCGGGATGCCGTTGCCTGAAAAATTGGACAATATTTTTCCGCATTTTATCGGGCAGACGATGCCCCCATTGATGAGAGGGCTTATGCTCGCCGCGATTGTGATGGCGAGCATTGACTCGCCTTTAGGCTCCCTGGCTACTTCATTTGTAACGGACATCTATCGTCCGGTGATTTTTAAGTCGGGAAATGAACGCCACTATCTTTTCATTTCAAGAGTTAGTGTGGTTATTTTTGGCATTATCTTAGCGTTCATCGCCTACTTTTTTAGCCATTTCGAAAAATTCCTCTGGCTCGCTTTTAAAATTGGCGGGGTCACCTACGGATCTTTACTGGGAGTTTTTCTCCTCGGTCTTCTGACCAAAAGGCGATGCAACCGAGTCAATGTCGTCGCCATGACTCTTGCCGCACTTGGAATGCTGGTTCTTTTGATTCTTTCCGAGAAGAAAATATTACCGTTGGGATGGACCTGGCTTTTGTTGATCGGCACATTTTTGACTTTTGCGACAGGTTGGATTTTTGGAAAAAAACCCGAGAGCGCCGCTGACCTGCCCCCCACAAACTAAAAAGGGGTCACGGTCAAAAACCGTAACCCCTTGGATTGGCTGGTAGGCGGTACTGGATTTGAACCAGTGGCTTCCACCGTGTGAGGATGGCACTCTACCGCTGAGTTAACCGCCCGTGATTGCTCGCTGGGAATGATATAATCCAAAAAGGTTTTTTTGACAAGTCCCTGAGAGCCTCCTTTTACCAACTTTTTGCCGGCCGGGGAAAGCGCCCCCGGAAAAGCCGGCGTCCCTGTCTCTATTCTGCCAACCCGGGCCCCGGTTCCCCAATGGGGATGAGCCGCCAGGCCGGATGCCGCCGGATGATCTCCCCGGCCAGGTCCACCACGGTCGCGTGGGCGTCGATCAACGCGGTGTCGCTGGTGGCGATGGCCCCGGGAAAGCCCGAGAGCAGCCGCTCCGGCACCGGCACCGCGGCGGCCTGAACCGCCAGGCCCCGGGACGCGAAGATCTCCCGGGTGCGCCCGGCCAGTTCGCCGCTCAGGCTCAGGGGGGCGTCGTAGAAGACCTCAACGGGGCCGGCCGCCTGGTCCGCCAGATAGTCGGCCATGAGCGCCAGGACCCGGTCGGTGGCCGCGGATACCCGGAAGGCCCGGGAAACCTCGCCCACGTCCCGGATAAAGCCGTCGTCCGCCGCCACCAGGGGGAGGTGGCGGGCGGCGCACGAAAGGGTGATGAGGACGTTGTGGCCGTCCAGGGCCAGGGGTTGCCCCGGCAATTCCCGAAGCCGCCGCAGTTTGGCCCGGCGGGCTGCCGCGACCTCCGGGGCGAAGACCCCCCGGTGCAGGAGCCGACGGGCGGTTTCATCCAGGCCATAGCGGTTCCCCACCAGGCCCAGGGCCGCCTTCCGGGGATAGCCCCGGGCCAGGAGAAAGCGGAAGTCCGCGGCGGCTTCCGGGAGGTTGGGCCACGATTCAGTCATGCGCGGCTTCGTTTTTCTGGTCCTAAGAAGTCACTCATGGGCCTTTGGCCCACCCGCAAAACATGAAAAGCTGGTATTGGCTGGTGGCACAGCCTTTCCAGACTGTGCACGACTAACCTGCTTCCTTGATACAGGCTGGAAGCCTGTGCTACTGAACTTGAGTTTCTGGTTTTTTCAACAAGATTTAGCCTGTATCATGATGATTTTACAAAGTAATTAGGTCATTTTTTCAGTTTGGTTGCGGCCATAGGCCGCGATGTGCCACCAATTTAAAGAACTTTTCAGGAGCTTGAAAACCGGAAGAAAACGGTCTTATGAGAACCACTGATTGGCCTGGCCAACGGTCATCCCTGAAATACTTACCGGTAAACATCCTTCCGATGGCCAACCTTGACGACCTGCACGAGCAGGTCCTGATCTTCGATGGTATAAAGGATTCGGTAACGTCCCTGCCTCACCCGGTACTTATCCTGCCCTGATATTTTTTCGCTTCCCGATGGACGAGGGTCCTCAGCCAGTTTGCTGATGCGCTCGACCACCCGCTGGCGGTCCCTCTTCAACGGGATGGCTTCGATGTCTTTGACCGCCGAAGGCTTGATCAGCAGCCTATATCTTGCCACGCTGCCTCAGGTCTTGCAGGACTTCCTCAAAAGGCAGGTTGGGTTCGTGGGTCCGCGCTTCGAACGCAGCCAGATCCTCCACATCCTCGGATAGACTGAGCTTTACCGCCCAATTGACCAGATCGGAAACCGACTGGTCCGTCTCCGCGGCCTTGAGCCGCAAAGCCCGGTGCAGGTCCGGATCGAAGTAAATCGTGGCTCTTTTCGGTGAGGTTTTCATGTCGGCATTGTAACCTCTCAACGCTAAGACGTCAAGACGTCTTTTCAACTCGTTCCCAAGTTAAACTTGGGAACGAGAACAATGGCGCGTAGGACGCGCCCTACATAATCACCTTAAGGGATTGGGGGAGGGGGTAAGGGCCACTTACGAAAAAGCCCTTAGCCCCAATGCGGTTCACTTAAGGTTTGGCTATTTCGATGGGTTGCTGGGGCGAGGATGCCCCCCCTCACCCCAGCCCTCTCCCCCCGCCGGGGGGAGAGGGAGAATTACCGGATATCCTTCTTTATTCCCTCTCCCCCAATGGGGGAGAGGGTTAGGGTGAGGGGGAATTAATCACTTTCTCCCTGTCGTTGATAAATGCGTTCCCGGATTTTTTGAAAGCTCGGGTGCTAAGTGAACAGCATTGCCCTTAGCCCCCTTACCCAAAATCGTTACCCCCCCAAATGTTCCCTGGCCAGCTTTTCCCCTAACGCCCGGGCGGCGGCCAGTTCCCCGGCATCGGGAATATACTTCACCTTGAAGCCCTCGTGCACCACCTTGAGTTTCATGGCCTCCAGTTCTTTTGTGATCAGGCCCACGGCCTGGCCGCTCCAGCCGAAGGACCCGAACGCCGCGGCCGCCTTGTTTTTAGGCGCCAGGCCCTTCAGATAGGTCAAAAACTCCCCCATGGTGGGAAACATCTGGTTGTTGAGGGTGGGGGAGCCGAACAGCAGCAGCCCGGCCTCCAGGACCTCGGTGACGATGTCGCTGGGGTGGGTGCGGCGCAGGTGGTGCATCTGGGCCTCCACCCCCGCGTCCGTCAGGCCCTGGGTAAACGCCTCGGCCAGCAGTTCGGTGCTGCGCCACATGGTGTCGTAAATGACCAGGCCCTTAGGCTCCACCGCGCCCGCGGCCCATTTTTGATACACCTCCAGCACCCAGTCAATGTTCCGACGATAGATCAGGCCGTGGTCCGGGGCGATGATCTTGAAGGTGAGCCCAAGCTGGGCAATCTTGGCGAAAAGCTGGGTGATCAGGGCGCCGAAGGGCATCAGGATGTTGGCATAGTACTTTTTCAGTTGCCGGGGATAGTTCATGGGGAACGCGGGCAGTCCGTCGTCAAAATGCTCGCTGGACGCCAGATGGGCCCCGAACGCGTCACTGGAAAAGAGGATCTGTTCCTCTTTGAGGTAGGTCATCATGGAGTCCGGCCAGTGGAGCATGGGGGTCTCCAGAAAGGCCAGGTTGTATCTCCCGGTGGACAACTCGCTGCCGGTCTTGACCTCGATGAATGGCCAATCTTCTTGGTAATGGCGGAGCAGCCCGGCTTTGCCCATGGGCGAGCAGAAGAGTTTTTCCGGCTTCACCCGCTTGATGACCTCGGGCAGGCCCCCGGAATGATCCATTTCCACGTGGTTTGAAACGATGTAATCAATCTTGGCCGGGTCCACGATCTCGGCCACCCGGGCCAACATCTCGGGCACGAATTCCTTTTTGACCGTGTCAATGAGCGTGATGTGATCATCGACAATCAAATAGGCGTTATAGGTGGAGCCATCTTCGGTGAGATATCCGTGAAAATCCCGGATAGTCCAATCAATGGCGCCCACCCAGTAAACCTTAGGGGCCAGTTCTAAAGGCATATCAACCTCCGGGGGTATGCGTTTAATCTCTTTAATTTTTGGCGAAAACCAAAAACGGCATTAAAGCCCTTCTTTGGCCAGTTCTTCCAGGAGGGCTTTCTGCTTCTTGGTAAGATTGGCGGGGGTTTCCACAATGATGCGGACCAGCTGGTCTCCCCGGCTCTTGCCGTTGGCCGTGGGGAGGCCGTAGTTTTTGAGTCGCATCTTGGTGTGGCTTTGGGTGCCCGGCGGCACCTTGAGGCTCATGGTTTTGCCGTCCAGGGTGGGGACCGTCACCTTGGTGCCCAGGGTAGCTTCGCTCAGTTTGACCTTCCGGTCCACCAACAGATCATTGCCCTCCCGTTTGAAGACCGGGTGTTCCAGTTCTTTCAGCTTAACATAAAGATCGCCGGGAGGGCCGCCCATGTGACCGGGGCTGCCCTTGCCGGTAAGGCGCAGTTTTTTCCCCGGCAGCGACCCGGGGGGGATTTTTACCGAGATCTTTTCCACCTGGCCGTGGTGGCTGAAGCTCACCAGTTTATCGGTGCCGAAGGCGATTTCGTGGAGGGTTATGGGCACCTCCACCTGGAGGTCCTGGCCCTTGGGCGGCTGGACCGGTTCGTAGTGGACCTCGGGCCCGCCATGACGGAAGGTCCGGGTCCGGCCCCGGCCGCCCCCCCCTCCGCCAAAGATTCGGCTGAAGAAATTGTCGGAGACGCCGCCATTAAAGATATCGCTGAAATCGAAACCCCGGAAGATGTCTTCCTGGGAGAATTTTTGTCTAAAGACCTGTGAACCGAACTCATCGTATTCCTTCTTCTTTTCGGGATTACTCAGGACGGCGTAGGCTTCGCTGATCTGCTTAAATTTCTCTTCAGCCGGTTTTTTGTCCCCCTTGGCTTTATCGGGATGGTGCTTCATGGCCAGTTTCCGGTAAGCCTTCTTGATCTCGTCGGCAGTGGCATTCCGGCTCACTCCCAGGATTTGGTAATAATCGTTCTCCGCCATGATAGTTCTCGCTCTGCCGTTGGGGATATTTTGACTTCATTATAATTCCGGGCTAATTTTTGTCAAGGCGCTTTGCCGTATAACCTTCCTATTTCATTGAATAAATCTTATAAACCGCCCCATCTCCCCTGAATTCCTCCTTGATTAATTTTTTCCTTTCTGGTAATAATATATCTCTATAGTTAGGTATCGTAGTGTTAACCCAGCGATGAGCTGGAAATC
Organism: Deltaproteobacteria bacterium; assembly: GCA_016875015.1. Classification (GTDB taxonomy): domain Bacteria; phylum Desulfobacterota; class Desulfobaccia; order Desulfobaccales; family 0-14-0-80-60-11; genus 0-14-0-80-60-11. The sequence continues at coordinate 25,873 of VGSJ01000005.1, forward strand.
TTATCTGAGGCAAGGAGGTTTGGGCATGACGGCATTGGTAGGCGGACTGGTCGCAGTGGCGCTGGGATTGATCGGCCTCGGCATGTGGTGGAAGCATTTCCTGGGCCTGCTGGCCGGGGGCCTTCCCTTAATACTTCTCCTGGGCGGCGCTCTGGCCGTATATTTAGGTTTTGAAGAAACCAAAGATAAATTCTTTAAAAAGCCCGAGACCCCGGCTTACGAACCTCCCAAGATGGCTGACGCCGAAGTGGAAAAATATAAGTCGGAAGTTGAGCGCCTGAAATCCGAAATCGAAGAACTGAAAAAATAGTCCCTACGCCCAACTAGGCTTCAGACCCCCGGTTCCGCACCGGAGCCGGGGGTTATCTCCCCGGAAGTCACCCGGACCATTTCCCCACTGGCGGTGCGAAGGAGCAGGGCTCCGTCTGGAGCTACGTCCAGGGCTTGGCCGGAAATTTCCCGGGGTCCCTGACGCACCGTGACCGCCCTCCCCAACGTCACGGTGGCGCACTTCCATTCTTCCAGGATTTCCGGAAACCCCTGGTTTAAAAACCGGACGTACAACTCCTCGAATTCCTCCAGCCAGGCCCTCAGGAGATGCACCCGGGAAAACGTCCCCCCAGCCGCCAGGGCCAGAGAAGTTGCGGTTGCGGCCAGTTCGGGGGGAAATCCAGAGTTGTTGACATTCAATCCCAAACCCACCACGACGTAGCGGATGCGGTCGCTCTCCGTCTCCATCTCGGTGAGGATGCCCCCCAGCTTTTTACCGTTCAAGAGCAGGTCGTTAGGCCATTTGATCCCCGGCGCCAGCCCCGCCACCCGGCGGACCGCCCGCACCACGGCCACGGCCGTCGTCAGGGTGATCTGGGGCAGTTCCATGGGCGGCAGCATCGGGCGCAGCACCAGGGAGACGTAGAGCCCGACTCCCGGGGGTGAATTCCACTCCCGGCCCAGCCGGCCCCGGCCTCCGGTCTGGGCTTCCGCCACCACCACGGCGCCTTCCGGGGCTCCCTGGGCCGCCAGTTCCTTGGCCAGATCATTGGTGGAGTTCAGGGTCTCGAAGTGGTGCACCGGCCCCCTAAAAACGCGGGTCTTGAGCCCCTCTAAAACTTCTTCCGGCAGGAGCTTGTCCGGGACGGCCAGGAGGCGATAACCCTTCCGGGGTGAGCCCTCGATGACATAACCCTGGGCCTTGAGGCGGTGGACCCGCTTCCACACCGCGGCCCGGCTCAGACCCAGTTCGCCCGCCAGGTACTCCCCCGAGATGGCGGCCGCGGCGCCCCGCAGGACCTGCAACACCGCGGCCAATCCCTGGTCTGGACTCTTACTGGCCGCCACTGGGAGGTCCGTTACCCGGGCGCGCCGAGATCTGGTGTTTGAGGGAGTTATTGTAGACTGCGGCCCCGAGCAGCACCCCCGCGATGAACCCCACCACTGCGGCCAGCGGCGTCGGGGACATGAGCAAGGCAATGCACAGGCCGGTGAGTCCGTAGCCCAGGGGGATGTAAATCTGGGCCGCACTGCCCTGGCAGCCCGGCGCCAGCGCCAGGATGAGGCACCAGGCCATTACTTGCGCTCGCCACCCGAAGCCCTTTGCCCCTTGCCGCCCATGCATGACTAAGGTTCCTTGCGCGCCGCCGATTCAGAAAACCCGGTGCGGGCCGGCTGAAATCCTGGCTGGCCGCTTTTTGTCGCTAACTCCCCGGACCGCGTTGGCGGGCAGTTGGCCTCCCCCGGTAATACCGGGTTTCCCTTCACATGCTCCAAAGCAAATATTGAACTTGTACTATCATATTTTTTAACCGAAAACCGAAAACGGGATTACAGCCTCTGCCACAGCATTAACACAAACACCAGGCCCATACCCAGGTGCAGCGTTAACGTCAGCCTGGCCAGCAGCATCAGGCGCCTCTCATCCCGGTAGGCTTTCCGTTTAACCAGTTCCTGGTTGATCACCGCCAGGAGCAAGAGGGGCCAGAGCCCGAACCGCCAGGGCAGGCTCGCGGCCGGGAAGATCAAAATCAGCGCCAGCCCGATGATGGTAAAAATATTACAGAGGGTAAAAATCAGGGCCCCGGTCGCCGGTTCCACCCGGGCCGCCAGGGTGCGGGAACCTGGCGCGGCGCCGGGGCCGGGAAAGCCGTAGATCAGGAACAGGTTAAAGCCCGCAAAGGTCAGGGGCAGGCCGTAGAGCAGGACCTCGGTCAGCAGCTGGCCGCATTGCAGGTACAGCCCGGTAGCCACCGGCAGCAGCCCGAAGCAGAAGCCTCCCACCGCCTCTCCCAGACCCCGGCGATGCCACGCCAGAGGCGGGGCAAAGGAGAAATACCCTCCCAGGATACCCAGGCCGCCCAGGGGGATGGTGAAATCGCCGGTGCGCCAGCCGAACTGCAGGGCAAACCCCAGAACCGCCGCCACCGCCAGGGCTGCATAGGCGGGGATTTCCGGCCGCCGGGCGAACATCAACTTCCAGGCCGGGCACCGGCCCGCTCCGGGGCAAAAGACTTCCCGGCCGGCAAAGGCCGCCAGGATCAGGGCCGCCACCGCCAGGGTGCCTGCCATAAGGACCCCCGGTCGCACCGGCAATCCCGACACCCCCGCCAACAGCGCCCCCACCCACAGCGGCAGACAGCCGGCCAGCAGAAACGGGAGCGGCGGGATCAGGCTGGTCACAAACGTCGCGGCTGTGGCGCCCATGCGTATCGTTATCCAGGAAACGTTTCCTTATTTATGTCATAACCCGGCAACACGTCAAGGAATTTCCCGGACTCACCGCTTTCCGGCGGCCGGCGCAAATCAGGGTCTCAAAGATGTTGAACCTGGTGGCCGCCAGTTGTCCGCTCCAGAGGGCGCCGGAGCCATAGAAGAGGTTGCGGCCGACGACCGGGTTGCGCACCAGTCGTTCTGACTCATTGTTGCCCATGGGGACTTCGGGATGGTCAAGGAAGACGGTCAGCCCGGGCCAGTGGTTCGGGGAGGCCGTTAAAACTGGCGGGCCGGGGAGTGGAGTTGGGTTCTCGGGTCCGGCTCCACCCCCCTGAACCGCGAGGCCGCGCTGAGGGGATCTGCCGGACTTGAGACGGCTACCTGGTTGTCCTCAAAGGCATTCCCCGGGTAGCATATTTTTCAGCCAGTGCTCAGGGTAAAGCGGGGTTTTTCATTCCTGACCTTATGGATCAAGACTCAAAACCATTGCCCCTGAGACTTTAAAATGATAACGGGTTAACCGAATCTTTACTTAACTTATCAACATTGACTAATTATTTCAATATGCTAAGCTAATTATAGTTATTTCAAACGCTTATTGCTAACCTTGACACAACATAGCTCTATTTGTAGTGTTTTCTGCCAAGATTACACTACCTTAAACAGAGTTTTTTATCAACCTAATTTATGAGAGAATTCAAACTTAGAATGTGGAACAAAGATCATAAGAAGATGTTCTATTCCATCAATGAGCATCACGAAGATAGGCAAGGACAATGGGTAGCGTTATGAAATAGAAACTTGGTATAATCATAAATGGAATGAATTGGAGATAATCGGTAATATCTACGAAACCCCAGAACTCCTTAGCAGAGACCATGCCATAGAATCCTCTTGAACGACAATTGGTTTTTAGATATATACACTCAGGAGAACCAGATCGTAGCCAAATCACAGCCGTCAGAGAAAATATTCCAACATATATCGGAAACACATTGAAATACCTACAAAAGCCTGGGTGGCGGAACGGGTAGACGCAAGGGACTTAAAATCCCTCGGGGTGTGACCCCGTGCCGGTTCGAGTCCGGCCCCAGGCACCAATAATATCAAGTAGTTATAATTATGGGATGATGATTATTCCGGGGTTTGGTCAACGTTTTGGTCAACACTTTGCAGATTTAGCTGGTTATCAAGCCACTCGGTATAGCGGGCCATGGCGCGATGGAGATCGTCTTCTGAAGGCGCCATGTAATGGACATCCATCCCGTGCAGGCTATGGCCTAAGATGATGTCCCGGTGAACCTGGTCAACACCGGCGTTGACCATGTTGGTCTTCACGGTACGGCGCAGGTCATGAAAGATCAGCCCACCGGGCACATCCCGTCCATGGTCGATCCCAGCCCGCTGACAGGCCTTCTTGAAGGAATCCTTAACTCCTCCCACATTGATGATGGGCTTGCCCCGATAGGTCAGCACAAAATCATGGTGCAGAGCTTGGGGAAGTTCAGCCAACACCCGCCGCACATGGTGGTTAATGGGAATCACCTTGGGTCTGTTCTCCTTGGTGAAATCGGCCGATAAACGGATGCACCATTTTTCCCGGTCAATATGACTCCACTTGAGGGAGCGCAACTCTCCCAGTCTCATGCCAGTATTGACGGCCAAGGTCAGGAAAGCCCGAAGGTGCGGCGGGGATATGTTTAAGAGACTCACATACTCTGCTATGCTCAACGTCCGCCGCCTGGCATTGGCTGCCCTCCTCAGTTTCCTCTTTAACGTTCTGAAAGCCTTGACTGTCCGACCATCCACCAGATCATTGTCGAAGGCCTTGGTAACCATGGTCTTGGCGAGGCTGATTTCCATGTCGATGGAAGCCGGAGCCAGCCCTTCCTCTTCTCGCTTGTCTTGGTAAGTTTCCAGGTCCAGGGGTTTAAGGCTGCTGACAATACGATTGCCGAAGAACTTGTTGAAGCTCCCCAAAGCACATTTTACCCGTTTGAAGGAGGCTAATTTCTGTACCGATTTCAGGTTGAGATACCAGTCGATGAGTTCTGAGAAGGTCATGCGTTCCGCTGGTATTTTTTCCAAGATTCCAGGATTCTCATACTTTTGGGCTTTGCGCTTGCCTTCCGCGGCCTTGGCCTCTTCAATCCCGAGCGGCTGGCCATCCGGGTCATTCCCCACGTACTCCCGGCGCTGCTTTCCCCCAGGCAGGCGATAGGTCACCCAATACCTGACCTTCTTGGCCCTCTTGGCTGCCGTCAGATCACTGCCGCAGGCGCATCTCCGGTTTTTAGTCGATTGCTTTTTATGACACCAGGGGCATTCTGCTAAAATCGCCATGCCGTACCTCCCATTAACATTTTACCCAAAAGGGGGCGAAAAGAGCCAAAAAAGTTAGGTCGCCACAAGAGGTTTAAATTCCTTTTTAACCTGCAGAAGTTGCTGCCCTTTCACCGCAAACCAGGTATCGCTATCCATATAGTAAGCCTGTCGCAAGTTGTGTCGCAAGATTGTCGTAAGTTGGCTAATCCCTGGAGCCGGTAAATCAACTGATTGGTGGCGCCTTCAATGATCAGCATCCCTGAGGGCGCAGGGGCTGGAGCGGCTAATGGCCCGGAGCGCGACCTCCTAATCTTTACCAACCGTTAACCGCCACCCCCTTTTAACTGAATTCTTGACAGGCTCTCTTTTTCACTAATTTTTGACAACATATACTCAAATGAATATAATAAACACTCTCTGTAAGCAGGCTTACTGAATCAGTCTACCTTTGGGCAAGTACATGGCGAAAGAGATAATAACTGAGGAATTATCGATAGTTGTGGTAGCTCGCAATCACAACCCCACCATTCTAAACCCTGATTTCCTCAAATATAATAAAATTGTTCCCACAGATTGGGAACTGGCTGGTAAGCCTATCTGTGCTGACCCGGTGGCCCAAGTAACCTTCAGCAACGGGGTCAACATAGTCTCCCAATTTGATAAAGTTATTTTCTCTGAGGTTTTACGAGATAAGAAACCTGGAGACGTTGCCATTCCGGGGATCGCCCAAAAATATGTCGAGACGCTCCCTCATGTAGATTACCGTGCCGTCGGTATAAATCCCAAAGGACATGTGGTTTTTACAGATGAGGCCGAGGTACAAAGATATATTGTTGATAATCTGCTAGCTCCCGGCCCTTGGCGGCAATTTGATGAGATATCCGTAAAGGCGGCCATTAAGTTTATTTATGCGCTCAAAGATTGCCAGCTTTCTCTCACCATCGAGGAAGGAAAACTCCAGGTTCAAGACAGTCTTTTACCGGTGGCGTTATTTGCCGCGAATTTTCACCATGACTTGGCTGGGGAATCCAAGGAAGAGAAATTAAAAAATCTGTCCAAGATACTCGATGAGTGGGAAAAAGACCTTAACTTATTCAGAGAAATGGTGAACGAGAGATTTCTTGGAATTTCGGGAAAACCATGAACAGCTCTAATCTTGCGGTAGACACCGGAACCCACGGCAACTATCTCGAACCCCTTGCCAGGGCCAAGGGCCAGGACGTCAGGAAGAACCCGGCCTACAGGAGTTCAAGGTATATCAGGTCCTCCTCTGCAAGTGGAGAGAGGCAGTGGCACATTTCCATCACCCATACTGACTCTTTATATGATGAAGCTTGCGGTCAACCATACGTTCCGGAGACCCCGGAAAATATGTCGGCAAATGGGGAGACCACTGCGGAACTCACTACCGAAGATGCCTTCGCTCTCAGTTTGCAGCAATTCATGCAGGGAAGTCACCTGGATGTGGAAGAAGATATTTGGGATATCGAGGTAAGGTTAATCCCGCCGCCTATGCCACAACGGCGTATCAAGGTCAAGTTCCGGTTCATCGGCAAGGAAACCCCGCGTATTTCATTCAACCCTGAACGAGACTGATGCTTTCATGAGCCCGGGTGAATCTCCATTAATCTTGTCCGAATGGTATGAACTGGTGTCTAGCGACCAGTTAATGCAGGGGGATATCTTTGAAGGCTGTCCGGTCTTCAGACCGCCGTCTGATCTGAAATGGCCCATTCAGGAGGAAAGTGAAGAGTTTGAATTTGCCTTGGGCACTCAAGATGTCATGGTCATGACCCAATCTTGCGATCTCCTGCCTGACCAGAAATCCGGTATGTGGCTGGTGATCCTCTGTCCTATCTGGAAATTATCCGAAGCCTCCCGGGAAAACCAGATCTTAGCTTCAAGCTATGGCAAGGAAGAATGTCGCCGGGGGCATATGACCGGCTACCATATGATTGCCGGCTGCGAGCATGGTGATTGGAACCGAGAAATTTCCATCGTCAGTTTCCGTGAGGTTTGGAGCTTACCTTTGGATTTTGTCCGCCGTATGGCGGCCGCGTATGGACCGCGGCCCCGCCTGCGGCCCCCATATCGGGAGCATCTGGCTCAGGCCTTTGCGCGTTATTTCATGAGAGTCGGCCTACCGGTGGATATCCCTGCCTTCAAGAGCAACAAAGCGGAGAGTGAGCTGCTAAAGAAACTCAACGCTCTGGATGCCGAGGCACGTCAGCGTCTTCTGTCGCATTTCGCCTAACTTTTTGCACTCTTTCCTTTCCCGGATATTTCCCTCATCCTCTGAGCCAATGGCCGATGACGGGGGCCAGCCTTGGCTGGTGGGAGTTCTGCGCTTCTATCCAGGGCGAGCGCCAGCCCCAGGTATAAAGTTGGTGCCAGGGGGCGGCGCTCGCTGGCGCCGGCCGTCGGCTACCTGGTCGGCAGCTGTCGCCCTCGGTCTTCAAGCACCGAGGGGACCAGGGGTGAATTTTTTTTAATCAGGTGGGTCCTTTTTACTTGGCCACAAGTGGTTCCTATTGCGTGGCCATTCACACATCTTCATCGACCTCCACCTCATCAAGCAAGAGATTGTCTTCATCTACCACCTCCAAAGAAAAACCGGGCTTGCTAAGGTCCAGGCTGGCAATTTCTTCCGGAAACGGTTGAGCGTCGTCCACCATCCACAATTTGTCGAGGTAGTCCAAACAGGTGGCTTGCTTCCCAGGCCAGGCGCTCCAAATAAGGCTTGTGAATGAGTCCCCGCCCGTGGACTTCCGATAGAAATGACCCTTGCCCCCGATTTGGATGAATTGCTTGTCGATCTCGACGGTCCACCAGTGCCAGATCTCATGCTCACCGAACCAACGCCTCGGGCCGTTGAGGCTGATATGAACCGTGACCTCCGCCTGAGTCACCTGCGGGATCTTGCTCAAGACATAAAGGGCTTTGGCCACAGAGACTAATTGGGCCGGGCGGGTGAATGGCGCATGCGTAATCTTACCCAGTAGTTGAATGGCCGCATCCACTATGTCCCGGTCGCTAGCAGAGAGGTAATAAGTATTCGAGAATTCGGAATCATTCCCTGACTCAGCGCCATTTTTGTCATTCATGAGACCTCCTGACCGGATGACAGCAGCGCGGGTCGGCCGGGGAAATAGAGGTGGGGATAAGCGATGCCCTGAAAACAAGTATAACGACCACCGGACCAGCCGCATTTCTGAGCGAAGGTTCCGGGTCCCACTCTATGCAATTCGAATCTCTCCCCGCTTTAAATTTTCTGGTTCTTCGATGGCACATCGAACTCAGCAAACGGTAATAACCACGTGGGACCTGCGGCTATTCTGATTCCATCCGATTGGTAGCCAGCTTTATGGAAAGCGTCCGCCTCTTTGAGGCACAACTTCCTGGCATCGCCCCACTGTTCATGAGTTAGGGGCTCGAGAATGAGAGGATGAATGCCAACTTCAAGGTCAAGCTCCTTGATCGGCAGCAGAACCGCTTCATGGACCATCTTCTCAAAATATGGTGATTGGGAACGGAGGAGCTCGAGCACCGGCTGATAGTAGTGGCGCCACATGCCTTCATCGAGAGTCACTTCGATGGGGTGTTTTGGTTTATCTTTCGGCGGGTCTGGGTCTCTCCAGAAAAATTGCAGGACGTCATTGCGAAAATAGGTGATGCAGCCAATATAAAAGCGGGGCGCCACTCCATTGACACTGACAACCCGTTGTGCCTGCTGCTTCGCTTTGGCTTTTGGGTCGTTACCCGGGATGCTTATGCGTCCTTTGGCTTCAAGCGCCACCCATTCCTGAGAGCTGGTTTCTGCAATTAGATCAGGACGAGAACGGCCTGTGAGGACCGGGTTAAGCTGAGGGCGAAATACGTCCAGGTGCATTGCCCACGGGGCATCGAGACATTTCCAGGAAAACAGTTTGCAGAGTACCATGCCGAGGAAGTAGTTTACGGCACCTTTCTCAGATGGATCGAGGGTTTTTGCCGCATCGGTCCGGCGCAGCCGGCGAGCAGTTTGACCACGTTGCTCCAGGGCCATCCGCACCAGGGACCAGCGGAATAATGCTTCGTACATTGAAGCCGTACCATGCCTGAAAACATACTGGCGGTTAGGGCGTCCAACAGTCACGGCGGCCCAGAGCAACTCGTCCCAGCTTGTTGAGAGCACAGCATTGCCATTGGATACTGGACTGGCCGGAGGCGGATCGAACCCTTCAGACCGGTAATCAATTTCAATCGGCATCGCTTACCCCCTTTGGTGGGTGGATGTGGGGCGGCCAATCCGGCGGTTGGGGCTGACCGGGTTGCCATTCGGGAAGACCGCCTTCCGGTGGGCCGGGGGGCGGGTCGAGGCGGGTTTGGTAAGGCTGGCCGGTGCGGATGGCTGCGGCCATGGCGTCGTAGATTTCGAGGATGATGCGCTTGGTGCGGTAGTCGCCGTCGTACTTCTCCTCGTCCTTGCGGCGGACGATGGGGAAGGTGTCCATGATATAGGCCACTGCGTCCCGGGGGGTGGGGAAGTGGCCGGTGAGTTCGGCCATTTCCTCCGGGGTTTCGTCCCGCACCGCGCCTTCGGCCACTCGGGCGAGTTTCCATTGGCCGTCGGCGGTGGCCGGCAGGTAGAGGTGGAAAAAGGCGGCATCCAGCTCGCAGCGCAGCAGAAAGCGGCGTTCCTCTTCCCAGCGGAACGGCGGGCCCGACCAGCCGCAGTCCTGCGCGAAGGGCTCCAGGTCCCACGCAGTGTAAGTCAGTTCAATTGTTCTAAGCGTGAGCCATTCTATCAGTGAGATTCCGGATCCATTCCAGGGAATCTTGCTTTTGAGTAACGGAAACGCAGGAACCGGGATCTGTTTGATGATATAGAAATTGAGATTAATGCCTGACATCTTACTACGGAGCACATAGTCAAATGCGAATGAGTTTAGTACACCGCACAAGCCAAGGGATCTTTCTGCGAGGGGTAAAGAAATCATAAAGAGGCTATCACCAATTCCCACTTGTGGAACAATAGATGCCATCATGGTTCGGATATTGGCAACCGTACCTCCGACTCGGCGATATGCCAAAACACCTCTGCATGCTGTCACAAGTTGTGGAATATTCGTACGGAGTACGCTATATCGACTCTCAGGCACGTAACCTGCATCGGCATGTTGGGAAGCCGTGGTTTCCTCGGAGCCTCCTCTTAGCTTTTGTCCACCTCTTGCCTCAGTAGAAGACGCAAATCTATGATCGAAGTGATAGATCATTTTGCCCTCATAGAGCGGAACAAGGGCTGTTAAATAATGTTGGCCAGTTTCGAGTTCGCTGGCCCGCAATGCAGCGTTGTCGATGAACAGGTCAGAATCATTGGCCATATGAAACATGGTCATAAATGTCGGATTCCATCCCGATGAAATGTCGTCTACGTCTGACAGAAGAATGGGCAGACGCCGGTATATGCCGATCACGAGTTCTGCATCTTTGAAGCTCCTAAAAAGTGGACATGTTCTTGTGTTTGGGTTCAAGAGTAATATGTCTTTTGTGCGAAGTTCAAATGTGCGTCCCACAACTGAAACTTCGGCAACGTCCTGCAATCCACACGCAACCGTCGTACTCGAGGATTCGGATCCGCACGGTCGACCAATCGTCAGAAGACAAAACTTCGTATTTCGGTCTACTGTTGGGAATAATCCCTTTGTGTTCTCAAAATCGAGAACTCGGCGAATCATCGTTTCTCTAACTAAGGACTGGAAAAACGCTTTCGTCGTATCATCAGTTGCTATCCCGCTGGGCATTAAGCAACCAAGCCGCCCTGACAAAGAAATGCGCTTCCGCATCTGCTCAGCAAAAACCGCAAAAAGATTGATATCACCACGAGCACATAAAGGGAAGTCACCGCTATTTCTCAGGAAATGACTCTCCCCCTCGGCCTGTCTTTGGGCTAAGACAAATTCACGGATGAGATGTGTATCTCGGCTTTTTAGTTCGCGAATCATCCGTTTCCGTTCGGCCGCGGTCTTGGCCGTAGCGATCTCCGGTTCTCGCTCGGCAAACCACTCCTTCTCCTGGAGTTTTACGCGCTCCCACGGTGGATTACCCATCACACAGTCAAAGCCGCCTTTGGCGAACACCTCAGGAAAGGCCAGATGCCAATGGAAGAACTGATACTGGTGAATGAGGCGCTCGACTTCGGAAGTGAGTTCGGCTGGCAGCGGCCGTCCGGCAGCCAAGTCGTTCAGATAGCCCTGAGTGATACCGCTGGTGCTGCTCTCCCGGCCCGGCTCACTGAAATGCTTTTTAATGACAAAGGCGGCGCACCAGGTGTCGTAGAGTTGCTTCTTGTGGCGGTACTCCTCAGTCTGTTCATGGCGCCGAAAGGCCAGCTCCCTGGCGCGGATGTTCTCGGGCCGATCATCGGGCATTTCCTCCAGGGCGGCTGCAGCATTTATTAAACGGTCTTGGGTTTCGGCGTCCTGCCGGGCAAAGAGCGGTCCCCACCCCTTGCGTTCGGCCTTATTGCGCTTCTTCAGCACCGCACAGGCCTTCTTGTCGTCGCCCTCGATGGGCTTGAAGGCATCATCGGGGAGGCCGGCGGCGATGATGTCGGGAGTGGCGCCCAGCAGGCTATTGCCGACGCGGATGTGATGGTCCAGAAAGGAAAGGGGCTTGCCGGGTTCCAAGGCTTCGAGCCATAAGTTCACCCGGCAGAGCTCGGCGGACATGGGGTTCAGATCCACGCCATAGAGGCATCGGCCGATGACGTCCCGCAGGGCCTGCTGGTAGAGGAGCGGCGAGGGCTCGCTCTCGCCCTGGGCCAGGGCACGCACCCTGGCCAGATGCCGGGCTAACCGGTGCGCCGAGCCCACGAGGAAGTGGCCGGAGCCGACGGCGGGGTCGCAGACCTTGAGGGAACGGATAGCCTTCTCGGCTTCAGGTCCGGTCTTGCCCTTGATGGCTTCCTCCACCACGGGGTCCAGGGCAGAGTCCAGCAGACACTGCACCAGGGAGTCGGGGGTGTAATAGGAGCCGGAGGTTTTGCGCTCGCTGCCAGCGAACTCTGCGAAGGTGAACCGGGCCCCGTCGGCACTGATTTGGGGGGTGAGGGCCAGCAGACTCTCATAGACACCCCCCAACTCCTCAGCGCCAAGGTTCTTGTAGTCCACCGGGCGCAGCACTTTTCCTTGTCGGGTGAAGGCCAGGTGGCGGAGAGCTTCCAGAAAATCGAAGTTGGTGAGCTCGGCATCGTTGAGAACGGCAGTAGAGTTCGGGTCCCAGAGAAAGCTGCCCAGAATCGGCAAGGCCAGATGCTCTCTGACAGCAGCGAAGTTGGCATCGCCAGACAGCGCCCCCACCAGGAGCTGGAACTGCCGCCAGAGGTCGCTGTGGCGGCTCCCCTTGATGTGGGAGGCCAGGTCACGGAGGCGCCCGGTGCTGTAATGGGCGGCATAGCGTTCCCGAGCGAGTCGGGCAGCCTCCGACCCATCCCGCGGGTGAAGCAAAGCCAGCCCCTCGATGGTGCGATCCTCGGCCACAAATAGGAAGATCAAGCGGTAGACGACACGCAAGAGCTGGCCATGAAAATCCGTGAGCGAGGTTTCCCCGCTTCGCAACCTCTCGCGCAAGGCCAGGTTTTTCGAGTGGCTGGTGAAGCCTTCCCCCAAAATGCGCAAAGCCTGTTCCACCCCTTGGCGCAGATCGCCCAGGGCGCGAGTACCTTGTTCCTCGGCGAGCTTGGTCCACTGCTCCAGCCAGCAGGTCTCCGGGCGGTCGCCCTCCCGTGGAGCAAAGCGCGTGGCGTGGGCCATGAGCCAGAACAAAACGAAATCGGAATAGACCTCCCCACTGAACATGGCGGCCAGGTCGAACTCCAGGAAGGACTGACGGGAAAGAGCCTGATTATCGCGCAGGATGCGAAAGGTCAGGCCATTGGAGACGATGGCCCAGAGATGTCTGGGGCTGCGGTTCAAAAACTCCTGAACCAGACCGTGGGGATTGACCGCGGCGGCCCCGCGCACTCCTGCGGCCTTGCGGTCGAGGCTCAGACCACAGCCGAGTAGGTGCACCGGTACGGGACCAAAGAAGCGGCTGATGGCATAGGTGCGACCGCCGATTTCGGGGCCGGCAGTGGTGGGGAGCATACCGAAGGCCAACTCGCGCAGCAGGGGGAGATTCCACTTGTCATTGGTGAGGCCGGTCCCCACTTCACCCTCGGAAAGGCTGGCAGATGTGGCCTGGAACTCTGCCCAGTGTTTACGAAGACGATTCCATGACTGGGTGATGACCTCGTTCAGGCGCTCACCTGGCGGCAAGCCGTAATCTTCGGGCCCCGTGCCGGGTAGCTTTTCTTTGGGGTCAAGCACATGCCGGAGCAGATCGGGCGGCAGGAGTCCCCCTTCGGAGCGGATGGTCTGGAACTCATTGCTTCGACGGGCCATGGTTACGTCAACCTCGGCAACAGAACGTAAGCCCCCAAGATGTCTACGGGGAGCACGGGCTGGATGGTGACACGGCCCTTGAGGCGAGCTGACTCGCGGACGCGCTCATGGGCTGCGAGCTGAACGGTGGAACGTTCGGTGGCGACGACTTCGAGAGCCTGTTGCATTTTCGGCAGGGCTGGGAGCAAGAGGCTGAGTTGCTGGTCGACGGCGGTTCGAACGAGGTTGCGCTCGGGCCTGGCCTGAAGAAGACGCTCACCTTCTTCCGGCGTGAGCCATTGTGGTGCGTCAGCAGGACCGGAGCAGGCGAGGGGAATGATCTCCTCGCAAAGGATGGGTTCGCCGGCGGTCTGCAGATGGTAGCGTAAGCGTACCACCAACAGCATGGTACGGGTGCTCACGGCGGAGGTGGAAATGACCCCACAGCGAGCAGCCACAGCCAGAGTGTCCCGGGCCACCGGATCAAGGGCTTGGTCGAGGGTCCAACTGGCAAGGCCCTCGACCACTGGGCCGGTGCGGCCAAGATAGATCTCACCCTTTCCCAGCGGCAAATCAAAACGGCCCGTGAAGGAGTCATCGAGGCCAATGGCCTGTCGTAAGGAGCGGGGCACTTCGTTACTGAGGTGAACGGCGATGGCTTTCCCCTTGGCTTGCACCGGGATGTTGGCCGCTTGAATTACGGTGTGGAAGAACCTGGCCACGTCTTCATTGCGGCCGATGGCGGCGCGAACGCTTTGGAGTTCTGCGGCTACGGCTTCGGGACTCAAGGTGTGCTGGGCGAACCGGGAGCGACTGGCTTTTTCACGGTCGCGGGCATTATCCCACTCGGCGTGAAGGGTCTGTTTCTTGGTCTCGAAGAGGTCGTCGAGGAAGGAAAGCTGTTGGAAGCGCTTGCCGGTCTTTTCCCGAAAGAGTGCCCCCTCGAACAACGCCTCGGCGATCTGCTCGCTGGACCCCGGTACCGCCACGGTTACACCAAGGTCGCTCTTGATAGTTTTGTGCTTGCGGATAAGGACATCGAGGATCACACCGTCGATGGGATTATCTATGCCATAGTATGTGATGACGCGGACCTCGGGCTTTTCCTGCCCAAAGCGATCAATCCGGCCTTCCCGCTGCTCGTGGCGTGTGGGGTTCCAGGCCAAATCATAATGCAGCACGGCATTGAAGTGCGTCTGGAGGTTTACCCCCTCCGCCAGACAGTCGGTACAGACGAGCACATATTGACCCGGATCGGCAACCAGGGCCTCGATTCTTGCTTCGCGCTCAGCATGAGGCAGCAACCCAGTCACCGATTCGACTCTGACTTTGGCAGGCAAGGCCTCGCGGAAGTGCCGGGCTACATAATCGGCGGTATCCACGAACCGGCAAAAAACGATGGGTGAAAAGCCATCCTTCAGCAGCCCCTTGATCTCATGAATGGCTCCCTGCAGCTTGTGATCCGCTTCGGGAGAGAGGGCTTCGGCTCTCCGGGCAAACTCCAACATTTTCCGACGCGTGCCATCAGCTCCGGCTTCTGAGTCCGAGCCAGGGCTGAAATCAAGGGCAACCACATCATCGGTGTCGTCCTGGTCAAGCACCGTGCGCCTACCCACTTCGTCCACTTCATTGTCAGGGGCCTCATCCACGGCAGCCCGGCTCCGAAGTGTTGCAGCGGCCGCTGCCGGGCTGGAGGAAACACAGCGCATCAATGCCAACGCCGACCAGTAACGCACCCGGCGCCGACGTTGGCTGGTATCGCTTTCCGAAACGAACTCCCGAGCGAAGGCGAGAATGTCATCGAAGAGGGAGCGATATTCGTTGCTAAAGCTGTAAGTTGGCTCAGGGATCTTGTCGTACCGCTTGGGGAAAGACGTATCCGTCTGAAGGTAGTGTTTAATGTCACCACGACGACGCTGCACTAAATGTTTTGCCAGCTTGCGGCGAATTTCTTCCCTTCCGGCCCGGTCAAGGTCCATGGGCAGGCTTGCAAACTCTTCATCAAGTAAGCTGAGAAGAGAACGAAATGCCTCTTCGTTGCCGCTGTGGGGCGTGGCGGTGACCAGGACCAGATGCCGTGATTTGTTCTTGGCGACACGCCGCAGCAAATCAAAACGCTGCTGGCGTCCTCGTCCAACACCACCGGCCAAGGTACAGCCATGGGCCTCATCCACAATAACAAACTCGGGACATTTCAGGATGAAGTCCTCAGCCCGGCGTGGGGTCTTGATAAAGTCGGTGGAGACGATGGTAAAGCGGTGGCGGTCAAAGACCGAAACGCCGATCGGCAGGTCGCGCTCCAGTCGTTGGATGGTACTGCTCAGAACCAACTCGGCCTCGACATGGAACTTCTCGGTCAGCTCACGTTGCCATTGCTCGGCCAAATGAGGTGGGCAAAGTACTGTCATCCGCTTGATTTCGCCACGGTCAAGGAGCTCGCGGGCCAACATTGCGGCCTCAATGGTTTTGCCTATGCCTACATCGTCGGCGATCAAAAGGCGCACGGGGTCGAGTTTAAGCCCCATCATGAGCGGCACGAGCTGATAGGGCCGGGGCTCAGCAGCTATGCGGCCGAAGCTCCGGAAAGGACCAGCGGCTGCACGAGTAGATAAACGCGCTGCCTCGCGCAAGAGCTGGCCTGAGGTAAAGTCCCCGAGGTCAGCCTGAGTGGGCATTTTGAAAGTCGCTGACGCGACAGGCTCAACAGCAGGTAGGATGCCAGTGGTCTCTTCGTCGAGTCCCCCTAAGGGTCGCACAATGAGGAGGTCATCCGAAGAGTCGGGTAGCACTAACCATTCGCGGCCACGCGCATGTATGAGGGTGCCGGGTTTAGAAAGGGGGGCAGTGCTCATTTAACTGGCCTCCCGAAGATGTCAGGATGGCGGAGGAAGATCTCGATCCAGTTTGCCATGTGGTGGAAGCGGATAACGATGTACCCCATCTCCATCAACCTCTGTGTAATGGTCTCGTCCTCGCGGAGTTGGGCCGGCTCATCATGCGGCGGTCCGTCGATATAGATGGCGGCAGCATGTTCACGATAGAAGAAGTCGGGACGGGTGGCGCAGGATTCGATCAGATACTGAGCCTCACTCGGAGGTCGGAGCACGAGGTCGTCCAAGAGGTCAAGCCAGCGCTTCTCTAACTGACTGTCGCACCGCTTGCGTAGCGCGGCCATTCTTTCGGTACGGGAGCCAGCACCGCCCGCAGGGCGGCATACAGAGGAAGCCAGGTCGACTAACAAGTTGCGAATGAGATGGCGGTCGAGGTCTTTATGATCCGGCTGGTTGCCGTAATCGAGAAGGCACTCATAACACCCCTTGCCGCAGGTCTGTATGGCTTTGTCTTCCAGCGTATGGGGGTCAAAGTGACAGATATCCAAAGCAGCCCGGGCCAGCAGCGGCAACACGGTGGGGTCTTCAGCAATTTGGCGCAGTACGCCGGCGCCGCCTTCGGATGCCTCATAAAAGAGAATTTCCCGACGGTCTTGGGGTGAAGGCATCGGTTCGCACGAGAGTTCCCGAGGCTCAAGCTGGAAATGCTTTTGGATGGCCTCCTTGAACGCGGCCTGCAGGCTCGCCATCTCCGGACCCGAACGGGGTGGTTCGAATTGCATCACCAGAGCGTTCTTGGTGTCCCTTACATAAGGCACCACGCGCTGGATCCGCCCTTGGGCGGTGGCATCGTCAGAGTCCTCTTCGTCTGCCTGGTTGCGCGACCAATAGCCCCTTTCCAGATCAAGATTGAACCCGGGAGGCTGATTGCCCCTCTGATTGGCCCAACCAAGGTTGATGCGGTAGAGGTCAGTGGCGTCGCCGTAGCTGAGGCGCAAAGCAAGGTCATCGCCGCAGTACACTTCCGCGTCTTTGCGGTCCAGCATACCACCGATTTCCGGGAATCGATAGGAAGTGACGAGTTTGTAGCCGAACCGCTGCCTTTCCTCTTCATCGCAGGTAATACGCTGGGCAAGTTTGAGGCTGACATTCTGCAAATGAACCAGATTATCGATTGTAGCAGATCCGTCCAGGGCATCGCCGCAGCGGTCGCAAATCTCGGTGAGGTTGGTTCCCTGCTCTAAATGGGCATAACCACATTTTAGGCAACGCTTCATCGTGGCGGTCACCAAATCGTGGGTCGCTTCGATGTCGTCAGTCCCGAAGTCGAGATTGACTTTGTAAACCCGGTAACGGGCTCCTTCGTGGTAGATCAAGGCGCGGGGGCCAAACTCGGAGATCGCCAGGAAACGGGGGCGGGAGACGAACTCATCGCGGCTCTTACGTTGGCGGCGACCAGGTACATAAGCTGAAAGGGGCAGGCGCGGAAAATTATAACCTGGCAGAAACCCCTCAGCCGCGAAATAGCGGTAGGAATAGAAGTCGCCTTCATACATACCCTCGGCTTCGGTAAGCAAGCGGATCTGGCTCTCCGCCTGGGCGCGCAAGCGCCTGGACTGATTGCGCTCGCCCTCTGGTCGTGCATGGTCGCCGATGATCCTGTGATGCAACTCTCGCTGGCGGAGGGCAGCACGATAGAGGCTACGCCAGCGTTCGCAAGAATCATCAAAAGAACGCTCAATCTGGTCGAGGATTTCTTGGGTCCAGTTTTCGTGAAACCAAGCTGCTGATGACAGTTCGTTGAGGATACTGCTGACAAGTTGGTTGGCTTTGGAAAGCGCCCCAGCGCGGTGAGTCGGATTCCTTAGTTCCCGGGCAATTGTGTCTTTGACGGGGAGCGGAAGCCTTCCATTGGAATGGGTGAGGTCAAGCACCGTGGCAAGTGTTTTACCCAGGTCCGGCTTGGCTACTTCCATCCAGACGGCGTGGACATGGGAGCGCACCAGATCCCGGTTGCGGATATCGATACGCGGCGGGGCCACCGAACCCGCAACCATATGGTTCGGCTGGCGAAAATAATACTGATCGTGAGGGCTGCGGCCAGCGCAATAGGTGTAGACCAGGGCCGGCTGGCCACCACGTCCGGCCCGCCCGCTCCTCTGGGCATAATTGGCCGGCGTCGGGGGGACGTTGCGCAGATTGACGAGGTTTAATTGGGCGATATCCACTCCCAATTCCATCGTCGGTGAGCAGAAAAGGAGGGGCAAATCGCCATTGCGAAAGCGTTCTTCGCGCTCTTCCCGGTCTTCAGATGCCACCTGGGCAGTATGTTCACGGGCTTCGAGGACGCATTTCAAATCAACGAAACTGCGGTAACATTCCACGAAATAGTGGTTGACCTCTTGTGGAATCTCTCCCGCATCCAGGAGCCGGGTCCGGTCTAACGGGCGGGCAGCACCCTCTCCAGGCAACCAGCGCAGGGCGTCAGGATTGATCTGGTAACCGGGCACTTCACCACTGCGTACCTGTTCGACAACCCCATAGCGTTTAAGAGCGAGAAATAGAAAACGGATGGCTCGATCAACATCATCGCGGCCCAAGCTCTGCCCCAGGGGTACGTGGGGGGCCAGTGATCGTTTTAGATAGCGCCCATATCCGCCGTAGGATGAAATAAAGAGCCCGATACGATCTTCTTGTCTCCGGGGCCTGGGATAAGCGACAACGGACTTTACAAGCTCACGCGCATCCTCAAGATACCACACGGTATCTTCAAGGAGTCGCGGTTTAGTTTGCTCGACCAAGTCGAGCTGCCGCTGAGGGTCAAGGACATCGACCTTAACAGCCAGAGATCGGCGTAGAACATCTAGAAGGGTCCGGAGTAGTTCCTCACGTACTTCCGTAGGACAGGATCGCAACGTTGCGGGTACCTCAACGAACTCTTCGGTTTCTCGGTTGAATCGAACTGAGAATCCGGCTTCCCAAAGCTCGGTCTCGGCAAGTAGCCCATCCTCTCCTCTCAAACCATCATAGTCGAAGACAAGCAGACCGCAATCTTCAAGATTCGGCGCGGTCACGCGCCAACCACGCTGCAAGTCGCGATAGAGGTAGTAATCGATGACGCGGCGAAGGGCATCATTAGTGGCGTGCTTCGCCGGGCCGCGCACCTCGGGATCGGCAGCGTATTCGTCGAACCGAAGCTCCATGGCTTCGAAGACACTGCGCGATAGATCGCCATGGACCAATCCCCGCGGACCTTTATTCCGGGCTGCTTTATAAAGTGCCGAACGCAAAAGGGACACTTGAGCAAAATCGTTGAAGTGGCCGGCCTGCAATGAAGCGTCCTGCCGGTTGTCAGTAAAACTTAGGAGCTTGCGAGCCTCAGGGGTGAGGTCACGGTCGCCTTGCAGCTCGATGAGCGACCGGACTGCCATGATCGTAGTGGCGGTGCTGCGGTTGTCGACACCAAGGGTTGCCAATTTCGGGCGCTCGGAGCGCTGGGTCTTGGTGTAAGCGACCCCGCATGAGGGATGGAGACAAAACAGAAAGTTCCGGCGGATCAGCGCTGCTGGGATGCCATGCTCTTGGGACATTAAATGGCCCCGGGTGTCGATAAAAACAGGCTCGGGGAGATCACGGCGGGCATCAGGTCGTATACGTTCCTCGCCTTGCGGTGTGGTCTCCTTCATAAACGCAGGCAAGCGCTCCAGCACTTCTGGACCATCAAGCAGTGGCCATGGTGCGGATTCGGACACATAGAGGTATGCATCGCCGCTGCCGTCATCACCTTCCTCACGGCGGTCCTCTCTGGGTAACAGGGCTGTGCCGTGCTCATCGGTGACCGCCCTCACGCGGTAGTAGGCAGTACCGCATTGCCGGCAAAAAACTAGGGGGAATAGGGGCTTGTGGGGCTCACCGGGTTTGGCGACCTTCTTAGACATCTCGAGGTGACGTTCAGCCTCGGGCTCAATGGTTGCCCACACCGTGTCGCCGCGGGTAAAGAATTGATGGAGGCGAAACGCAAAGATGGGGAAACGGCTGGACTCGCTTCGACGCAGTTCACACCCCTTGAGCAGAAAACGGCGCAGCACCGCGGCGCAACGTGCTTGGTCAGTTGAAGTAATCTGCTCAAGTTCCTCCGCGGCACTACCCTCACCCTGTAAGCGCCGGGGTTCCTGACGGACCAGTCCTCCGGTATCCGCTTCAGCCCGTACGCCGAAGGTGGATTCAATCCAGGAAGCCAACGGATGGGTACGGAAAACATCATAGCTATCCGGTGGAGGTGCACCTGTGTCGACGGTGTCGAAAAGTTTTTGGATAACCAGTTTGTCACCAAAATCCATTTCTGGTGTAGCACGCTCGAGAGTTTCTTCGACAACTTGAGAGGTATCGAATGGGATGCCAAATAGTGTCTGGGCGACCTTCGCCACCTCGGCTTTTTGTTCTTCGGAGGATCCTCCGCTGACCATCGTGGCTGATGTGCCGATGCAAATGATGTTGTGGCCGCCGAAGGCTAGACGACAGCGCCGGATCAGAAGAGCGACATCCGCTCCCTGGCGTCCCCGGTAGGTGTGGAGTTCATCAAAAACAAGGAAACGCAATCCCTGGGCAGACCGGACCAACTCCCGATCCTCTCTGCGGGTGAGCAGCAACTCTAGCATCATATAGTTGGTGAGTAGGATGTCAGGTGGATTACTGCGGATCGCCTCCCGCTCGGCACCCTTTTCTTGCCCGGTATAACGGGCAAAGCTGACGGGGGGCTTTCCTTCCGGGTACCCCTTCTCAAGAAACTTTTTGAGTTCTTCATCCTGGCTGTTGGCCAGGGCGTTCATCGGATAAACAACGATAGCCTGGATGCCCTGACCCGACCCATTCCGTAGAACGTGGTCAACGATAGGAACGATATAGGTCAGGCTCTTCCCCGACCCCGTGCCGCTGGTAAGCACATAGGACTTGCCTACTTTTGCCTTGAGGATCGCCTCCCGCTGATGGGTGTGGAGCAGGAGCTGCTTTCCGGTGTGGTCGGTATCGGATTTGTCGATCCTAAAAATCCTGGCGCACTCGGTATGAAGCGTACCTTCGGCCACCATTTCATCGATCGTGCCTCCAGGCAGGAAGGTAGGATTGAGTTGAAGGAGAGGCTCTGGCCAAAACGCTCCTGCATCCAGATTTAGGTTCACCATGTCCGAAATACGGGGGTCGGCGATTTTGATGAAGCTACGCGTGTAATTTGCGTAGTCGCCAACAAGACGATCCCGGAGATCGAAAACGTTCATAATTTTTCTCCAACGACCAATGCCAGGCTGACGCCCTTGGAGTCGGACTCTGCGAGGAACCGAAGTACCAGGATTTTCAATGAAAACTAACTTCTCACTTTAATTACAGCGCAGAATGTAAACCCGGCACTTATGCGGGGCAAGCACGCCGATCGCCTGCTATCACTAATGTGTCAGAACCAGGTCATCCTTCATGTCCTAATATTTCTCCATTTGGCATTATGCCATGGTTATGGACACATTGTCTAATCTGATTTGCCGTCAAACCAAAAGGACAAATAATCTCGTAAGTTTTTTGAGGGAAGCAAGGCAAAAAAGGGGGCCCGCAGGCCCCCTTCCGTCTGAGGTTTACCCTTGTCTAACAAGAGGTCTTGTTGATCAGGACCAAGCGGTAGTTGCCGCCCCTGTGGGGGTAGCAGTCCCTGCAATATGGGGTCTGCCCCGATGCGAAGGCCAGGCCCGTGTAGCTCTCCTTCGGCCAAGAGAGGCGCCGCCGGCATTGCGGGCACCGAAAACGATAAACCGGGATGCTTTTCATTCACGCCTCCGGCCGCATCATGCCCCCGCACACCGGGCAGGTGATGGTCTCGCCCAGCCACTTGCCGGGGAAGTAGATATGATAATTCTCGCAGCGGTACATGATGGTGCAAACCATCAGTTTCTCCCGGGCTCTGGTGATGACGTCCGGGTTTTCCCTGGCAAACCTTTCGATGAGGTCTATATCATGCTGATACACGGTCAGTATCTCCCTCTGGAGGTCTTAGTCTGGGTCACCCATGGTTTTCGGTTCCAGGTGGCCCTGCCCGATTCATGCCGCCGCTAGGGCGCCCTGCCAATCATTGCCTGCATTGTGCCGCCAGGTGTCCTCATAGCCGGGGCCTTCGCCGTTAACATGGGAAACGGTGAAACCGCGCAGACTGCTCTGGCTCTGGATGTAGGTAGCCATGAAACCGTAGGCTTTGAAGAACATGAACTTACGCTCCTGGTACTGGGGATGGCCGGAAAGCTCCAACAGCCGCATAACGCCCTGCTGGATCAGGTCCTCGGCCTCAATGTACCAGGGCATCCGATCCTTGAATTTGCGGTGATAGATGAAGCGCACCATCCGGTACGCCGCCTCGGCATCAAATTCGCTCAATGAGGGACAGACCATCCGTTTATTGAAATCCACGATGAAATAGCCCCGGGCCAAGCTCGATTTGGCTACTTTCTGATTGCAGTTAAAGTGGACCATCACGCCTTCGATGGTGTTGATGTACTCGGGAATAGGGATGGTCTCCCGCTCCCTGCCCAGGTCCACTGGGCCGTCAACAAATCCCCGCTTCGGAGGGAGGCCCTTTTTCAGGTAATCAATGATGTAGTAGCCGCGCTTTTCGGCGGTAACGGCGGTCATGTAAGGGCAATTGGTGAGCCGCATAATGTCCTTGCGAGTCATCCCGGCCACCGGAATTACTTCGCATTCACGTTTGGGCCAGCCTACCATCCGGATTTCCGTTTTCATTGTTGCACCCTCCATAGTAAGGAATGTTTTTTACTATGAAAGTTGCACGCAATATGCCTATCTACTCGATATTACATATAATTTAACACAAGCAAAACATAATACGGTTAATGAGTTACACACGTTTCATTATATTTATACTGACCTTACACAACGCAACGTGCTGGTAATGCAGTATTTTATACTTGCCATATCGTTGTTGCTTTTTAATAACCTTTTGCGTAATACGTAGTTGAAGTTACGCAGTACAATTTGCTTGACCATTACAACGCAAAATACAAGTAATTGCACCAAGTTATAGAATATAATTAACCAATAATGTCTTAGGACTTGAACAACGAGAATGGCACCACATCAAACTATTTGCATATAAGCCCCTGTTGGGTTGAGCTCATTCATAGCCTGTTGATCTTCGTAGGTTCCTGGAAATTATGCGCCTGATAGAGATGGCGTCTTCGAAGGGGCAGGCGGTAAAAGATTGAATCTGCCAATACCCGCATGGTAGGATGCGTTAGTCAAAGCTTATCAGGGTGTCGTCAATGATTTTGGGGGGATAAAGATGAACATCAATTATGACAAGCTCAAGAAGGTTATCGAAGTCTACGCCGAGCCCTGGTGGGCAGGAGAAGTTGAGTCAAAATGGCCTTGGCGTAAAGGTGGGGGGGAAATTCACGTTCAGGAAAGAGTGCTAAAGAAGGCCGCTCCCTATCTTACAGAGGATTCCTTGCGGAAAGACCCCAAAGATAGCGTAATGAGTGCCTTGAAAACCCACTTTAACTTACTCTCCCAGTTTGAATTCATGTTTGCCAAGACCTTTATCGACCAGGTTTACGGCGATGAATTACGGGACCGGGTCCTGGACCTTCTGTACGGTCCCGAAGACCTGGGAGCCAGATTAAGGAAGTTTCTTAAATGGGCCAAGCTTGAACCGGTACCTGATAAGAAGATAAAGAAGGGCATGAGCGCCACCGTAGCAAGTTACCTTTTAGCAATGTCGAACCCCCGGCAATATCCCTTTTGCAAGCCAGTCGCTTACGACAGGGCAGTGACGGAACTCCTTGGCAAAGACGCAGTCCGGCGAGATTCTGTAGAGAGAATCCTTCACTGCCAAGAGGTCTATTCGGCAGTTCTCGATTTTCTTGAAAGAGAACACGGTCTTGTTGATGGCAACCTTCTGGATGTTCATTCAATGTTATTTTGTTGCCAAGAAAAGGATAAGGACGGAATTTCCGGTTGGGACAAAGTTGGCAAACCACCGGTTGGTCCAGAACCACCTATTCCTCCACAAACTTATAATCCCTTTTTCGACCTGCTCTTTGAAAGGCATAATCTGGTGTTTTACGGTCCCCCCGGCACCGGCAAGACCCGGGATGCCCTCCTTTTAGGTAGATGGTGGAAAAATACGTACGGGCCTGAAACTGTCAGTCAGATAACCTTTCATCCCTCTTACTCCTACGAAGATTTTATCGAAGGATTCCGCCCCACCGAAGATGGCTCCGGGTTTGAATTGAGAAGCGGCATTTTTAAAAAGCTTTGCCAGAAGGCCGCCGCTGCTCCGGACAAGAAATTTCTGATCATTATTGATGAGATAAACCGAGGTGATGTGGCCCGCATCTTGGGGGAACTCATAACTCTCCTGGAAGGGGACAAACGCGGCGAGCTTCACCAGGCAATGCTCCAACAGTCGGGAGAGGCTTTCTTCGTTCCTGAAAATTTATATGTTCTGGGAACCATGAATACAGCCGACAAGAGCATCAGCCTCATGGACCTGGCCATCAGGAGACGCTTTCTCTTTCATTATTTTCCCCCCGACCCTGACGTGCTGGACGAAGGGAGAGACTTCTTGGATGAAGTTGAGAATATCAGGCTGTCCCGCCTGCTCATCGGTTTGAATCAAAGGCTGATGGATGTGGGAGTGGACCGCGATCGGGTTTTGGGGCATTCCTTCTTCATGATTTCCCGAAAAACCGCGGACCCGCTCCTTACCTTAAAGAATCGCTTCCGATACGAAATTGTGCCACTGGTAGAAGAGTACTGTTATGCCGATCGCTCCCTTATGGCCAGGGTTTTGGGCGATCTGGTGGAAGTCAATGGTGCGGTAAATGCGGACGTCCTCGAAGACAACGAAAGATTTCTATCGGTCCTCCAGGTCTTGAGTGATATTGAATGATCAACCCAAAGAACCAGGTTCGAAAAACGATTGACCTCGCCGAGTATGGTGAAATTACCATCCCTGCGGCTGATCTATCCTTTCTTTCGGAACAAAAATTTCAGACGGTTTGTGAAACTCTTAGTTCCCTGGTGAACATATCCTTTGGCTGGGGAGGGGGCCATCTCTCTATAAAAGCCGGATCGAATGTGGGGGTGATCCAAACACACGGCCTGCGGGTTCAAGTCCGTCCAGCCCTTTCGGTCAAAGAGATGGTGGTTCTCATTCGTTACGCCCTGTCCGGCAAGGTTCCACTTCAACATCTTAGGTCTTTTGCGGACGTTGATTGGGGAACCGGATTTGAAGATGTGCTCTGCATGATGCTGTGTGAAGAGTCCAGGGAGATCCTCAGGATAGGGCTTTCCTGCCGCTATGAGGAAAGACGTGAGCCTCTAACTTTTCTGAGGGGAAGGCCACTCTGGGAGAAGAACTTTCCCTGGCGCGGAGGCAAGACCAGGGAGTTGACTTGCCGCTATCACCGGCTCACCTATGACAATATAGATAACCGCTTGCTTCTCGTTGGCCTGAGGTCTGCCGGTCATCTCGCCACTTCTGAGGCCGTCAAAAGGAAAGTATTCCAGTTTGTAAAGACTATTGGCGATCTTGCTTCAGAGACCACTCCGGAGCCCGGGCAATTCGATCAGGCCGAACAAAGATACAACCGCTTAACCGAGCATTATCGCGCCGCCCATGGTCTGTGCAGAATGCTGATCTACAGCCTTCGTCCGGAATCACTTTATGAAAGTGGAAAACACCAAATATTTGGGATCGTTTTGGACATGGCCTGGCTTTTCGAGAAATTCATCGAACAGCTTATGGCAGAGACCTTGAAACCGGCCGGATTTAACATCGAATCCCAGGCGCCAGACCGGAAGGCCTTGCTCGATGCCGAAGGTTACCCCTATGTTTCGGTCCGCCCAGACCTGATAATTTCTCAATCCCGGACAGTATGCGGAGTCATCGACGCCAAATATAAGCGATACTGGCCGACGGCCACAAACAGCTTTGCCCCTATGCGAAAAATAGCAAACGAAGACATCTACCAGCTCTTCTTCTATCAACAACGCCTACAAAGAAAGTTCAATTTACCAACCCCGCCCGTCGCTGTCATCGCCGCCCCCCTGCCCGAAGAAGATGAGCGGGGCGATCAGGCGGTTATTGCCGAAAGATTCAAACGAGTTGTTTGGCAGGCTGGAGCAGAGAAAGCTGGTGATGTGAGGCTCATATTAATCCCAATGACAAAATTCCTCAGGTTGATTATTCAAAGAGAAAAGCCAGGTGACATTGTGGAGAAAATCGGCCTTAATCGTATAAGGGATTTATTTCGTGATTAATCAGAGCAATAAGGATCAAATGACTCTTTTGCTAAAGGCCAGGCATGTGGCCTCATGGCAACTGCCAAAGCTTGCTGATAATAATACGTTGCCATGTACCGCTACTTTGCCTGCTCTTCAAAGGGGAGCGGTATGGAAGCCTGCCCAAGTCGAGGCACTGTGGGATTCACTATTACGAGGTTTCCCAATAGGTGCCTTCCTGCTCGCCCCATACTATGAAGAACGCGGGAAACAAAGGTTTCGCTACCAGGAATCTATGGATTCACCACTCATTAATAATATCTCTGACTTTCATCTCCTTGACGGCCAACAACGATGCAATGGAATCACGCTTGGATTCCTTAATTCATGGATAGCACTGGAGTACAATGTGCCAGCAGCCCTTTGGGTAGATTTGATACCTCCTGACCCCCAGGATGAGCGTGGCTTTATTTTCCGTGTCGTGACAAGGTCTCATCCCTGGGGTTACCGACGCAACGACCCTACCCAGCGCTTGGAAGCGAAACATCGTCGAGCTGCTTTGTCTGCCTACCGGGATGCAAACAACAGTGCGAATTTGGGAAGCCAAGACTATCTCTGCATCGGTCAGGTGAATCTTTCGCTGGTCTGGCCATGGGACGCCAAGGCTCCTGTGCCGTTCCCTTTGCTCATCGAAGCAGTCATTTCTGGGAACGACAAAGTTTGGGAACTATTGCAATCCAAGCTTGGAAACTTGTTGCCTTATTGGTCTGGTGCAGAAGACCTCCCATGCCTCAATGGAAATTGGAAGACTCGGGTTGAAAACCTTCTAAAGAACCCAAGTCATCATATGGATCGTATTGTTGAAGGGATAAGGAGAATTGAGGGAACTGGCGAGGAGATCCCTTCAGTTCTTATTCCTGCACTAATCCTTCCTGAAGAAGTAGTCATAGAACCAATCGCTGTTCCAAGGGAAACAGACCAAGAGGCCATAGAAGATAACCCAGACGTCTCCCTGCAACATGATCCCATCGAGACCTTATTTATTCGGGTAAACTCAGCTGGCACACCACTGGTCGGTGAAGAGCTGATCTACTCTATCTTAAAGTCCATATGGCCTGACGCCCAAGGTTTTGTGGAGTCATTAAGTACCCGTTTCATGACGCCCTCCCGGCTGGTTATGCTCCTCTCGAGACTTATCCTCGCCCGAACGGATACTGGACGTGAGAGGGTTCCTGCTCCTCCGGATGTGGGCCGGTTCCGGCGGCTGATCCACGGGCGTGATTCCCAATGTCCTGATTTTCGCCAGCGCCTAAAAGAATCCTTAGCAAGGGGGGAAGCGGAGACGCTATTCAACGTCGCACGGAACTTGCTGGTTGGGACCAAGGCGGATATCCAATATCTGCTTCCACCTGTATTGGCAGCAGATATGGCCCACAGGACACCCCCGGAAGCTTTCTTTTTTCTTCTGTCATGGCTTGATCGAATGCAACAGGCAAGCCTCGATCCTCTGAGAATTAGTATAAGCGCACATAAAAGGATGATAGGAGCCTTAACCGCCCTTAGCTGGTTTGCGAATAAGGCGACCGATTGCCTCAACACATTATGGAGACGCTTAAATAGATTGGAACCGCATAATCTTCCTAAATTTTTTTCTAAGGGCGTGCTTAAGTCCTGCATAAGATTGACTGATCGCCGAGAAATACAGCTCTTGCCTTTGGCTCCCCCGGATATTCTCCAAAGTGCTGTGGAGGAATCGATAACAGAAGCCAGAGGCTATCGGACTCCCAACAGCAATTTCTGGCGAGAATGGAGGTGGTGGGAGCGCTTCTCTGGGACTTTTAAGTATAAAGAGAGTATGAAAAGCTGGTACTTAGAAAATCTGGCATCCTGGAAGCGCGAAGAAGAAGGTCAAGAAATCATTCTCGATGCCTGGACGAAATTGGCTGATGTTCTATGGGGAAAGCGAGAACTGGTCCTTTATGCCCAGCGCAAATATCTGGTGGACTGGTTTCCAAAGCATGATCCAGCAAGTCCAGATCAATTAGAAGACACAGATCGGCCATGGGACATGGACCACATACATCCCCAAAAATATATATATGGCAGATGGAATATACCGCTTATCATCAAGGACTGGCATGGTTCGATTGGAAACTTACGCGCCTGGCCCCTGGAGGCAAATCGTGCTGATGGCGAAGAGCCCCCTTGTAAAAAGCTATCGCAACCAGCAGAGATAAAAGAGCATTACGGCCTTACAACAAGCGAACAGGTTCATAAAGCAAGTTTCATTGGTAGTGAATGGCCTCAATGGAAAGAATCTACACCCGCCCAAGACTGGTTCCATGCAAACTACCTCGCTAAAACCGAGGAGTATCCTTCATGTCGAGGGGCTTTGATTCAGGCTATCACAGCTAGATGGGTCGCACTCTACAGAGAGTGGTATGAAACGCTCTTGGTCGGAGATTTATTCGGCTAAGGATCGCGATCATTTTTCGGCAAAATCCAATATCCCGGTAATATGAATTAGAAGCCGACTGGGAACCAACCAGGCATGACAAATAATCGTGAGAGCTTCACGCACCTGATGGCTACCAGGCAGATTCGCCTCGAGCATGGCCACATCTTTGCCGTCGCCCCAGAGCCTCTGGGAACGGACTTTGACTTCGGCCGCATCGAGGGGATGATGTTGGGGCTGGCTATAGGGGATGCCTTGGGGAACACCACTGAATCATGGTTCCCCAGAGAACGCCGGGCCCGCTTCGGTGAAATCCGTGACTACCTCCCCAATCGTGAGACGGGCGAGAAAAAGGGCCTGCCCTCCGATGACACCCAATTAGCCTTTTGGACGTTGGAGCAGATGCAGGAGGACCGCGGCTTTGTGCCGGAGCGGGTGGCGTCCAGGTTCTGCCGGGGCCGAATTTTTGGTATCGGCGGAACGGTCAGGGAGTTTATCCGCAATTACAAAAACGGTCTTCGCTGGTACCAATGCGGGCCTCAATCCGCAGGGAACGGCGCCTTGATGCGGATCGCTCCCATGTTAATCCCACACCTCAGGCCGACCACACCTGACCTTTGGATTGACACGGCTCTTTCTGCCATGATCACCCATAACGATTCCGGGTCGATTGCCGCCTGCCTGTCGTTCATCAACATCCTGTGGCATGTGCTCCGCATGGAGCAGCCACCAGATCCTGAATGGTGGCCCAGAACTTATATGGAGGTGGCCCGGGATTTGGAGCAGAGCACTTATAGGCCCAGAGGTGGAGCATACCCCAACTTCTGCGGCCATATTTGGCAATTTGTGGAAGAGACTGTAGAGGCCGGCTATGACCGCGGCCTCTCGGTCCTGGAAGCCGGTGAAATCTGGTACTCCGGCGCCTTCTTGTTGGAAACGGTGCCCTCGGTCCTGTT
This sequence comes from Deltaproteobacteria bacterium, assembly GCA_016875015.1. Classification (GTDB taxonomy): domain Bacteria; phylum Desulfobacterota; class Desulfobaccia; order Desulfobaccales; family 0-14-0-80-60-11; genus 0-14-0-80-60-11. The sequence goes on from VGSJ01000005.1 coordinate 55,826, forward strand.
TATCCTTATGCGTCATGCCCATGACCCCGAGGAGGCCATCATTCGGGCAGTGAATGACACCAAGGACAATGATACCATCGCCGCCATCGTGGGGGCTGCGGTGGGTGCCTTGCATGGCCGGCAGAAAATTCCTGAGCCCTGGCTTAAGAATCTGGCGGGGCGGACTGCGGAACAAGATGACGGCAGGATTTATGAACTGCTGAAGGCGGCCCAAAGCTTCTGGGGGCAGAGAGAGCACCTTTCGGGAATATAGTGATGGAAACAGTTGCCCGTTATCGGGGGAGCCTCCTGGGGTTGGCCGTAGGTGATGCCCTGGGTACCGCGTTGGAATTTCGAGTGCCCGGCACGTTCGCACCCATCGAAGACATGATCGGCGGGGGCCCGTTTCGGCTAAAGCCTGGTGAATGGACCGATGACACCTCCATGGCCCTCTGCCTGGCAGAGAGTTTAATCGATCGGCGGGGCTTTGACCCTGCCGACCAGATGGCCCGGTACCTTCAGTGGTATCGCCAGGGTTATCTGAGCAGCACTGGCGAATGTTTCGACATTGGCAATACAGTGAGATCCGCCCTGCTTTCCTATGAACGGACGGGTCAACCCTATGCCGGGTCCACCAACCCCAGGTCCGCGGGCAACGGCAGCACCATGCGTCTCGCGCCTGTGCCTCTGTTTTTCGCCCGACATCCCGAGCAAGCCATCCACCTATCCGGGGAAAGTTCCCGCACCACGCATGGCCTGCCGGTTTGCGTTGATGCTTGCAGGTATTTGGGAGCGTTGCTGGTGGGTGCGGTCAACGGGGCCGACAAAGAAGAACTCTTGAAGGAGCGCTTCAGCCCCGTCTCCGGCTACTGGGAGAGATATCCGCTGTCTCCCCCCATTGACGAGATTGCCCTGGGGTCCTTCAAGCGCCGCCAGCCGCCGGAAATCCATGGAAGCGGTTATGTGGTCCGTTCTCTGGAGGCGGCGCTTTGGGCTTTATACCACGGGACATCCTTTCGAGAGGGCTGCCTCATGGCGGTCAATCTAGGTGATGACGCCGACACCACCGGAGCAGTCTATGGTCAGTTGGCGGGGGCTTTACTCGGGGAGGAAGGTATCCCGGTAAGATGGAGAATAAAACTCGCCAACCATGATCTTATTTGTTCCCTGGCTGAGGAAGTTTATGCTTTGAGCTTGAGTACTTGACTGACACCGGTTTGCAGACCGCTCTCTTCTCTGCAAGAAGGTTCAACAGCGCTCCATAATCCCCGGACCAAACCTAAATAACGTGGATCGATAAATCGAATTCCTTGTAGATCAGCCCCTCCTGGCTGGGCATGCGGCAGAGCATCTCCGACTCCCAGGTTTCCCGGGAGACCTTGCGTTTGGCGCTGGTGGCGTCCTCGACGGGATAAAAGCCGTCGGCTTCCTTGGCTCTTCCTTCACAGTCCTCCCACAGCTCGCAGGTCTTGCAGTCCCGGTCTTTGCATTTTTCCATGACGCAAAAAACGCACCATTTATAGACCCGGTAGCCGCTCTCCGCCGCTTCGGTGATCACCCGGTTCATCAGGCCGTAAGCCTTGTGCATGGTGGAGTAAATTTGCACTGAGGCCCTGATCCCCCTGGCCGACTTGGGTATCAGGAGGGCGGCCTCATATAGCTCGGGGGCCATTTCATCCACTTCGTCCAGCTTGAGCTTCTGGGGGTGCGGTCCCCGCACGCTTTTGCTGGAGGCGGTAAGAATCTGGATATTGGAGCCGTTCACCAGGTGAGTGCGGGTGCGCAGGGCCTCCCCTTCCACCAGGTGCTGGAAGGGCGGAGTGAGGAAGCCTTTGATGTGCTCATACATGCGGAGGCTCTGCTCGCCGGAGCCCCCCAGGATTTTGGTCTCGCAGCCCGCCTTGAACACCGAGTCCAACCAGGTCAGCAGGGCGCCGTTTAAGGTCTTCCCCCCGGAGCGGTTGGCCCAGCAGACGCAGTCCTGGACTTCTTCCAGGAAGGCGGCGGCCAGGTACTCGGCGGGTGGGGTATGGTGGGGGCAGACCTTGGCCCGGGGAATCCTGAGCCCCCAGAAGGCCTCAATGAAGTCCAGGAGTTCCTCCGGGTCCTTAAAACCATGGGACCGGTAATGCTCCACCAACCTCAGGTTTTCCCGGCCATCCATCCTGCCGTGAGAAGAAGGCGACATCGCCGTTTTAAAATCACAGTCCCAGATTTTTTTCTCCCTTGGCCCGGGCCTTCTTGAGCAGGGCCAGGTATTCTTTCCGGATTTCCGGGTCCTCGAAGGGCAGCCCTTCCTCCACCGCCAGGCGCTCCGGCACTTTGACCAGCACCCCCACCTCCTGGTAAAGCTGAACGAGCTTTTCGGTGGCCTTGAGCGCGGTATTCAGATACCCCACCTTGACGGCGGTGTTTTCTTCGCACAGGTGAAAATGCCGCATGGCCTTGGTGCGGATGCGTTCCAAGATTTTCACGGTTTCGCCGAGAATTTCATCGTGGTTCAGGTTCCGGGCGGTGCGGCTGAAGAGCTCCCGGGCCCGCCGCAGGTAATTCCAGATGCTGCGCTCGGTGACGCCATACATCTGGGCGATCTGGGGCACCTTCATGCCCAACACCTGGAGCTCCTTGACCTCCAGACAGCGCTCTTCCATCTCATCCCGCTTGGACATGCCTCCCCCCTTTTCCTGAAAAAATTCTTTCAGTGGTTGCCAAGTGTAACCGGAGCACCGAGGACCTCATCGTCTGAGGTCCCCGGGCTTGATGTTCATCTCGGCCATGAACTTGCCGGCGGCCTGCTTTTGCAGCAAAGTCTCGGCCACGTGGTTCAAGCTGCCATCGGGCAAAATGACCTGGGTCCCTTTCAAGACCTTGAACCCTTCCATCACCGCCACGGGGTGAAGCTGGGTCAGCTCAGCCCAGCCCGGAAAATCAATTTTCGTAGCCTTCCAGAGCTTTTCGAGGTCCACCTCTTCCCCAGGTCGAGGGGGATGGGGCAGGGTCCGCTTGACCATGGGCCAGGCCGCCGCCAGCCGCATGAGGTTCTGACTCTGGGCCAAGAGGGCGGCTCCATGAAAATTGTTCGCCGCCCGGGACGGTAAAAGAGCTTCCGACCAATTCATGTTTTTCTCCTTGCTGTTTATCTGCCGAGAACTGCTGTTCACTGATCACCCCTCGGCCTCTCTTTCAAACCGGGATAAAGCTCGGTTAGCAGGTGCCAGTCGCAACTCGCGCACAAATCCCTCCCCTCTGGGTCAGGGATGAACATCGCCCCTCCGCATTTTTGGCAATAACACCGCAGGAAGAACAACACCTCGTCCCTGCACTCTTTCACCAATTGCAGGAGAGGCCGCACTTGGCCGGGATCGGGTTGGCCCTGGCCTTCAAAACGCCAGCGCAGCCGCTCCCCCGCAGCTTCAAAGCGATAGCCCAGAGCCGTCAGTTTCATCGCCGCTTCCCCGGGTTTCATATCTCGCCCTCCAGGAGGTCGTCCTCCGCCGATATAGAATATGTAGGGAATTTAGCGTCCGAAGCGTCCTTAGCGTCCATCTCCCCGATTTTCCTATCTTTATCCCTGGGCGCTTCTTTTTGCGAAGCGTCCGGGTGGGTGGCGGAAGCGTCCAAGTTGGGGGAAGCGTCCACGGAAGCGTCCGGCGGATTTACAGATTCCTCCTGCCCTTGGGCGCTGTGGGCGCTCCGGACGCTTTTTTCACTGCCCTTTCTAATTGTTATCTTCCGGTCGCCTGATTTGGAAAATTCTACCTCCAGCCCCACCTTCCGGAGAAAGGTGGAAGCCCGCTTCAACCGGTTGGAGAGGATGTGGGCCGCTTTGGGCCAAACCTTGCTTCGCTTAGTGGATTCCGGGATGAGTGCCTCCAGAGCCTCCAGCAATACTGAGGCATTTCCTACCCAGGAATCCCTTTCAGCCATGAGTAGCCGAACAGCCACCGCCACCTGGTCAGCTTCCAGGCTCTGCTCCACCACTGCACTGCGGTTGCCGGTATAGGCCTCCAGAAAACTTCCTGACGGCCACCCCAGAACAGGCTCGGCGGCTGTGACCCAGATGGCAAAGTCGGCCATGCGTGGCAGGGCGTCAAGGCGCACCTGATCATGCTTCGCTAGGCATCCAACTACCGCGTCAAAAAGGGCTCCCAAAATGCGGGGTCTGGCTTTCTCAAATTCTCGCCAGAAGGTCTTCTCTGGGAGCCTGTCTTCATCCTCTATTTGAGGGAGGTCGATAATTACGGCCCGGTCGGCCAAGTCTTGCTTGGTAACCAGCGAAGTGATGCCGTTAAGAACTATAGGGCGCATGGACTCGAAGAGACATTCCTCGACGTCGGTGTAGAGCTCTCTCGTTCCGAATCCCCCGCCGGTGGATAACCGGCAGAAGGCATCCGTCACCCAGTCCGGCAGGGTGCTCAAGTTATCAAAAGTGAGGCACCATGAGTTATTGGCGGCGATCATTAAATCCCGAACCTCTTTGGGGACGCTCCGCAGAGGCGCCGTGCTGGGATCAAGAAGTAATTTCAACAACCTGGCGGCCGTAGTCTTCGCTGCTCCCTGCTCACCCTGAAGCGCCAGTATGGGAAAGGGGCCCGGGGAGAAAGCGGCGATCAGGATGGCCACGAACAGGCGCCAACACCTCTCCGACTTGACATTTAAAAACCGCCGCAGTTCTTTTAGGCTGCCACCCCGCTGGGGGAGAGGCAACGCTGCCATCCCCTTGGAGCGGCGGAATTTCACCGGTGGGTTGGCAACTACGTGCCATCCTTGCGCGGTGATTTTTACCGCTTCCCAGGTGGGGGTGCCCAGGTCAACAAAGACAGCCTCCGGGGTGTGAGCCACTCGGACGTGAACCGACAATTCGGGGCCATCGAACAGGGCACGGGATTCCAGGACTCCCAGGGCATCCTGCAGGGCCTGGGCGTTGGGAGCCTTGTTTTTAAAGGTCTTGTAGAATCGCCCCCTCAACCAAAGGCGAAATCCCTTCGACCGCACCGGCCAAGTCTCCCGGTGATCATCGACCGGCACCGTTACATAAGCGGTCTTGTCGGGGGTGTGAAAAAACTCTGCGTCTGCGGCCAAGCCGATAAGGAGCTCGGACTGGGTGGGCTTGGCATCTCCGGTGACAGGCTGCTCCTGGTCTGCCGGTGAATTACACTCAGATGTCGACTCTATGAGAGCCAGTAGCTGCTCTTTGGTTCCACCGCGCTTGAGCCATTCGGAGATATCGCCTTTCTCGGGGAGGTCCGGGAGTTCCACCACCTTCACGGTCGCCGCGATGCCGTGAAGGTGCCGGGCCACGTCCTGGGCGTGTTTACGACCCGGCTCGTCGTTGTCGGGGATGATGACGACCTGTTTATCCTTGAAGTGTTTATTGTAATCGGCCCGCCACTTTCCGGCGCCCTGAGGGTTGCAGGTGCTCGTTAGGCCAAACTCAACCAAGGTGTCGCAATCTTTCTCTCCCTCAGGGATAAGGACCATCTCGGCCTTGAGCACCTCCAACAACCGGTAGGGTACCAGGACCACACCGTCCAGGTTGTTGACCCATCCACCCTTAGCGTCTGGCCGGCGTTGGAAGAAGCCCTTGGGATGAGTCCGGCAAACCTGAAATACCAGGACGCCATCTTCATCGCAGTAATCGTAGGTCTTAACAATTTGGGGTGCCGCCTTACCTTCCTTCTTTCCCCGCCGCCGACCGTTCCCCCTGGCATTCTCTATGCCCGCCTCCTGGGCCAGGATGTCGAGTGCCCCTTTAAAATCTGTGTCGTATTTTTTCCTGATGAAGGTGAAGACATCCCCCTTGGCGCTGCAAGCCTTGCAATTCCACAGGCCGGTCTTCAGGTTGAGTGATAGCGAGGCCTTGGTGTCTTTATGGAAGGGACACAGCCCCAGGGCCTGGTCGCCCCTTCCATTCTTCAACTCACCCAGCTCCTTGTGGTAGAGGGCTCGGATGTCGAGGTGGGCGAGGATTTCAGCCTTTAAATCCATAGTAATCTCGGCCAAATCTCTTAGTTGTTGGTACCAAGGCTATCCACCAGGTTCTCCAGGTCACGCCTTTTAAATAACGGCCTGCCGGACAGCCGCACCGGACGGAGGGGGAAGCTACCGTCCGACAACCGATTGCGCAGGGTCTTCTCGGCCATGCCCAGGAAAGCCGCGGCCTGTCGTATAGTAAGGAGGGCGCGGTCCCGGGCCTTCAGATCCTCCCGAAGCTGGCGAACCTCCTCTAAGATGGAAGAAAGAGTCGGTTCATGGTGCTGCCTATTCCGCATCGTGGAAGAGCTCCCCTTCTGAAACCCGAAGCTTTTGTGCCAAGGCCCGACGCAATTCCGGGGAAGGTTCGTGGCGCCCGCGGACGATCTTCGAGAGCAGTGACTCCGAGACCTTGAGGTCCCGGGCAAGATCGCACTGCGTCGGATACTGTTTGAGAATCTCGACCTTCAACCTAAGGTTCATCGTATTCTCCCCAAGGACGATGTTGTTTTGAGCCATGTCGATATTTTTATAATCGACTAAGTGAAAAAAAAATTCCTCTCCCACTACAGAAGAGTCTTGAGGCCTTGGCGAAATCGCAAGATATAATACTTCAACTGCAGAATATAGACCTCGCCGGTAAGTTGTGGCGGATTTAATGGAAACTGCCGATAATCATATTCCTCTGTTCGGCGACCTGTTTCTACCTCACCCGGTGCCCTGGGGACGGTAATCCATTCGGGCTCAGCTTCTGTCCGCTCAATATATTTTCGGAGTTCGTACAAGCCTGGGTTGAAAATCCAGAGGTCGATATCAGGAACTTCGGCTGCATCCTTCTCCCAAATCTGGCTGGGAAGTATCCCTGCCTCTTCAAGTTCACGCCAAGTCTTGATGATATGCTGTTTGGCCACGTCTAATTTCATCCTGAAGTCTTTGACCATGACAGCCATCAAATAAACCATGAATGCCTCATTCCGACGATAATACCTCTGGACCCCACCCGCCTGGTCAGCCTCAGGGTTTCTCCCCAGAAGCAGCAAGGCATATCTCTTAATGGAGGGCAGAGGAATCTCAAACGCTCTCTCCAGTACTCGATTGGTAATTGGCCGCATAGTCGTTACCCTCCATTTCTAAGTCGAGAATATAATGGGCGACTTATGATGTCAAGATTTTTTTTCTGAAGACCATGAAGTGGGGTTCGAAGAAGGGATTATGAGCGCACTGTCCGGTGGGAACCAGGTCACAGCGCCCAAGGTCAGACTACCGGCACTCCGAGCTACAGGACAGGTGTCCCATCCGGTCGGCCATGACGTGGATGGGGATTGTGGGCTGCCCCGGCTTGATCTCGGGAAAGATGTTTTTAATCAATTCCTCCGCCTCCCGGTGCAGCTCCATGCGGATGGCATAGAACAGGCGGATAAACCGGTCGGCGGGGTCGGAGGGGGCCTCCTTCTCATTTTCCCACCGGGATACCGTGGCGTTGTCCACGCCGGCGAGTTTGGCGAAGTCCTTCCCCTTCATGGCCATGCGCTTGCGCAGGAAGCGGATTTCCTTGCCGGTCAGGCGCCGCTTCTGCTGAAGCAGACACTTGGCGATGGTCTGGTGCAGCTCCAGGATGTTGGGAATGAGGGCGGAGCTCTCCCCACAGGGGCAATGGAAAATCTCTATGCCACAAATCCAGACGTTATCCAGGCCGGACTCCCGGTATTGATAGTCGCCCTGGACGGTTTCCCGCTCCTGACCGCAGGAGGGGCAGGCGATTTCACTCATAATTACCTCAAAAAACCGAAATGCAGTTTAGCCGGTTTTCTTCCAGAATGACTTCTATTACAGCAACCAGGGGTTCCCCCTCGATGTCGGCGCCGCTGACCCGGAAGACATTGCGTTCGGCGTCTCCGGATTCTTGGCCAAGCTCTACGGTCCCCCAAAACAAGAGATGGAGGATGTCGTCCATCTGGACGTTGCGCTGTTCCATGCGCTCCTTGCAGTGCCGGGTGGGAAAGCGGGGGCTTTGCAGGATATCCCGGATGGCACTCTTGGCAGTGTCTAAATCCAATATCGGCATTTTTGAGGATTTGTCATTAAATTATTTGAGGTTTCCTCAATTTTTCATGAGCCACTTCCCCATTCCTGGGTCCAATGGGAGAACTGCAAAATAAGGGGACTGATCGGTCCTTTTATGCCACAAAGGCGCGTGTGCAGCAATTCGTAAAAGGGGAAAATCGGTCAACGGCTGTAAATTGCGGAGAGGCAAAAAAAGCAGGCCCAGCGGCTTTTTTCGTTGGTCAACTTGGTCAACATTTGGTCAACACTATGCAGAAAATAACCCCCATTTTCCTGCATTTTCCCGCCTTGGCCCAAAATAGCGATTGACAGGTTAACTGGTTGTATTTACAATATCTCTTGGCGTCCCGAATTGCCCCAAAAAATCCCGATTTAAGGACTTAAAATCCCTCGGGGTTCGCCCCGTGCCGGTTCGAGTCCGGCCCCAGGCACCAAATATCAAAAAGGTCTTCTTGCGCAGAAGAGAGGGCCTTTTCTCTTTGGTAGGCCAGGTTGGTAACTGCAAGTAAATCAAAGGGTTTTCGGTAAACAGGAGAGAGCCTGCCGTCCTTCCAGGAGGAGTTTGAGAACACAAAATTGAGCAAACGGCGCTTTTCGAGCATATCCTGTTTTTCATAAAGAATAACAGCATGTTGTGCCAGTTCGAGAATGCGCCCGCCCTCTTCCAGGTAAATATGGTTGGCATTTTCGTGTTTCTCAATTTTGATGGTTCCGTAAAAAGTAAGAATTTTCAAAAAACCGGGTTGTAACTCATTGATTTTATTGAAAGCGAATTCCATAAATAGAGCCTTTTCTGACTTTTTACGAATCCATCAATTTTTTGCAAAATGTCAGCTTGATCTCTCCGCCACTCTTCCCTGGGTTTCGGGTCTGTAGGCACGCGGTGAGGTAAAATGGTTATAATCAAGGATAGTTAGAGATTGTGAACAAGTGTGGCGTGTGCCTACGGCTTGGCAGGGGTCGGAGACACTTCTAAAACAAGTTTGGGCGAAGGAATCTCCAGGGTTTTGAGGATTTTCAGGAGGTCGGGGCGGAGTTCATTGCGTTGCCAGAAGGTCTGATGTGAGGTCTGAAACTC
>VGSJ01000006.1 GCA_016875015.1 Deltaproteobacteria bacterium
AAAGGCCCTTTCCCCTGGGCTGGCTGCTGCTACATCGTCGTCCCCAGATAGTAGCCCCACCATCCGGGAGCGGTCAAAGGCAGTTTATAAAAATGCGTTTGGGCAACAGCCCGGGGAGCTTGGGAACCAGAGAATGGCTGAGAGCTGACCGCCTTAATCCCCCGGTTCACCCAGCATCTCCTCAAGGGCTTCTTCCAGGTCGGCCGGCTGGATGAGCACCTTGGCTTCCCCGGCGCCCTCCTGGGCCAGTTCCGCCGCCACCGCCCGGCGCACCGCGGCCAGGGCCGCCTGGTTGCACACCCCGGCGATCTCGGCGCCGCTTAAGCCCTCGCTCTTGGCCGCCAGCTGTTTGGCGCTGACCCCCTTGGCCAGGGGTTTGCCCTTGAGGTGGACCGCAAAGATTTCCCGGCGGTCGGACTCATCGGCCAGGGGGATCTCGACAATGGCGTCGAAGCGGCCCGGCCGCAGCACCGCGGGGTCCATGATGTCCAGGCGGTTGGTGGCTCCCAGCACCAGCACCCCCTTCAATTCCTCGATGCCGTCCAACTCTGCCAGGAACTGGCTGAGAACGCGTTCGGAAACATGGGAATCGGCGCCGCCCACCCCCCGGGCCGGAAGCAGGGCCTCGGTCTCATCCAGGAAGATGATGCAGGGCGCGGCCTGGCGGGCGGTCTTGAAGATCTCCCGCACGCCCCGCTCGGATTCGCCCACATACTTGGACATCAGGGCCGGCCCCTTCACCGACAGGAAATTCACCCGGCTTTCCGTGGCGATGGCCTTGGCCAACAGGGTCTTGCCGCACCCCGGCGGCCCGGACAGGAGGATGCCCTTGGGGGGCTTGATGCCGGCTTTTTTGAAGATGTGAGCATATTTTAAGGGCCACTCCACCGCTTCCTTGAGGCGCTCTTTTACGGCCGTGAGGCCGCCCACGTCCTCCCAGCGGACATCCGGGACCTCCACAAACACCTCCCGGATGGCCGACGGCTCCACCTCCCGGAGCGCGGCCAGGAAGTCGTCCATGTGTACTTCCAGTTGGGCCAGTTGCTCATAAGGGATGGTGGCCAGGCCGTAGTCAATGTCGGGCATGAGGCGGCGCAGGCAGATCATGGCCGCTTCCCGGCACAGGGCCTCCAGGTCGGCCCCCACGAAACCGTGGGTGATCTCTGCCAGGTGGCTCATGTCCACGTCCTCGCCCAGGGGCATGCCCCGGCTGTGGATCTCCAGGATATCCAGGCGCCCGTAGCGATCGGGGATGGGGATGGCGATCTCCCGGTCGAACCGCCCCGGTCGCCTCAGCGCCGGGTCCAGGGCATTAGGGATGTTGGTGGCGGCAATGACAATGACGTTCTGGCGCTTGTTGAGGCCGTCCATCAAGGCCAGGAGTGTGGCCACGACGCGTTTCTCCACGTCCCCGACGACATTTTCCCGCTTGGGGGCGATGGAATCGATCTCGTCGATGAAGATGATGCTGGGTCCCTTACGTCCGGCCTCCTCAAAGATCTTGCGCAGGTGGGCCTCGGACTCGCCATAGAACTTGTGCACCACCTCCGGGCCGCTCACCGAGAAAAAGTTGGCCTCGGTCTCGTGGGCGATGGTGCGGGCGATGAGGGTCTTGCCGCAGCCGGGGGGGCCGTGGAGCAACACCCCTTTGGGCGCGTCAATCCCTAAGCGCTCAAACAGCTCGGGGTAGCGCAACGGCAGCTCGATCATCTCCCGGATGCGCTGGAGTTGGGGCTTGAGGCCGCCGACGTCCTCGTAAGACACCGCCGCCCGCCGGGTTTCCGGGGCCCCGGCCTTGCCGATCACCAGGGTGGTGGTGGGGTTGATCAGCACCGGCCCCCGGGGGGTCAGGGCTTCCACCTTGAAATCCGCAGTGCGGCTGCCGAACAGGGTGGCCCGGACGCGGTCTCCCTCCAGCACCGGCAGGCCGTCCAGGAGGCTGCCGATGTATTGGAGGTCCCTCTCGGCCGGGGTAATGGTGATGGGGGTGAGAACCACCCGTTCCCCGGGGCGGCAGGCGATCTTCTTCACCTGGACAAAATCATCTATCCCGGCGCCGGCGTTTTCCCGGCTGATGCCGTCCAACTGCATCCGGGACCGGCCCCGCAACTCCTTGTAGGCGGGCATGGCTTTGCAGACCGTGGTCCGCTTCCCCACGACCTCCACGATGTCGCCGATGGCCACCTGGAGTCTTTCCAGGTCTTCGGGCCCCATGCGGGCATAAGCCCTGCCCACGTCTTTGCTCAGGGCCTCCGTCACTTTCAGCTTGAGGGCCGACTCTTCAGTTTTTTTCATATTTTTTGTCTCTGGTTCAGGGGCTTAGCCCACGCACTTGATCTCCAAAATGCCGTTGTTGCAGGTCATCTTCATCTTCTCCTGGGGATAGCTCCGGGGCAGCAGGATCTCCTTGCGGTACTTCTTATCCCGTTTCTCAGCATAAATGGTGAGCAGGTCGTCCTTGACCGTAAGCTTCACGTCCTTGGTGCTGACGCCGGGCATCTCCGCCACCACCAGGGTGTGGTCCTTCTCCTCGAACACGTCCACCACGGGCTCCCGGATTTCCTGGACCACGGTTTCCCCGGACTTCTCGTCCCGGCGGACGTTGCCGAAAGGTTCTACCTTGACTTCTTTGTCCCCCTTGTCGCCCAGGCCGACTTTCACGGAGAAGCCGTAGACGCCTTTCACGTCCCGGTGGTGCAACTCCCCCTCGCCCTTCTTGAGCGCCTCTCCCTTGTCCGCCAGATCGCCCAGTTTCTCGATGAGGTTCGCCAGCCCTTTGAAGACTCCTCCGAAGCCCGATTCCTCACCGCCGCCTTTTCTTTTAGTCATGAGCCACTCCAGATTGGTTAATCCCGAACTGTTTCAACTTGGTATGTATAGTCTTATAATCTATCTGCAATAGCCGTGCCGCCTTGGCTTTATTCCCCCGGGTATGCTTCAGGACCTGGAGCAGGATTTCCCGTTCTACGGTGACCACGCTGCGGTGGACGATCTCCCGGAGAGAGAACTCGTCCCAGGGCGTTCCCTGAATCTTGGGAGTGAAGGCCAGACCGGGCACCGGGGCGCGCTTGATATCCACATGTTTCTCGGTAATGATGTCGTCGGCCAGCAGCACCGCCCGGCGGATGACGGATCTGAGCTGGCGCACGTTCCCCGGCCAGTTGTAAGACAGCAGGGCCTCGAGGCAATATTCGGAAATCCGCTGGACGCTTTTTTTCAATTCCTTATTGGTGAGATCCATGAACCGTTTGGCCAGGTAGGGGATGTCGTCTTTGCGGTCCCGGAGGGGCGGAATGGTGATGGTAAATTCATTGAGGCGAAAAAACAGGTCCTCCCGCATCTGGCCCGAGGTCACCAGTCTCTGGAGTTCCTGGTTGCTGGCCGTGAGCAGGCGGACGTCAATCTTAACCGGCTTGACCGCGCCCAGGCGCAGGACCGCCTTCTCCTGGAGGACCCGCAGCAGTTTCGCCTGGGCCCCCAGGGGCAGGTTGGCAATTTCGTCCAGGAAGAGGGTGCCTCCGTGAGCCGCTTCGAATTTCCCCGCTTTGGGGGCGCCGGCTCCGGTAAAAGCCCCTTTTTGGTAGCCGAAAAGTTCACTCTCGATCAAGGTTTCGGGAATGGCCCCGCAATCCAGGGGAATAAAGGGGGCGTCGGCGCGGGCGCTCAACTGGTAGATGGCCCGGGCCACCAGCTCCTTGCCGGAGCCGGTTTCCCCCTGGACGATGACGCTGAAATCCGATTGGGCCACCCGGTTCACTTCCCGGATGATCCGGGTGACGGCATCGCTGGGACCCATCATGACCCGGAGACAATTGTCCGCCGAGATTTCTTCGGACTGGGACCGGCGCCGGCGGTCCCGTTCGGCCAGGGCGGCCCGCACCACCCGGACCACCTCTTGGTGGTCAAAGGGTTTGGCCAGATAATCGAAGGCCCCGGCCCGCATGGCCGCCACCGAGGCGGAGAGCTCGGCATACGCGGTGATGAGGACCACCGGCAGGTGGGGGTCGGTTTCCTTGACCCGCTTTAATACTTCCATGCCGTCGATGCCGGGCATCTTGGCGTCCAGCAGCAGCATGTCGGGCCTGGCCAACGGGACCTTCTGTAAGGCCGTCTCCCCGTCGTGGGCCACCAAGTTGGTCAGCCCCTCTTTGTTCATGAGGACTGAGAGCAAGGCGCTGATATCCCGATCATCGTCCACGATGAGCACCCGGGTGGCGCTTGGGTCCATATTTCCTCCTGGTTCAACGATCACGGCGGAGCGGATAGATCACCTTTACGTTCGGGTGGAGGAACCGCTCCAATGAATGCAGCATCCCCAGGAAGAGGATGCCGGTCTCGCCGCTTTTGAGAGTTTCATTAATCCGCTGGGCCATAAATTGATCCCGGCGCTGGAGCAGGGCCTCGCTCAAGGCGCGTCGCGTCGCCGCCACCCCCGCGGCCCGGGGTGGTTTGGCGGTCAGGGATTGCCTGGCCAACTGGTACTCCTGCACCAACAGATCGCCGGATTCGGTTCCCATGAGCACGGCCCCTTGGGCCACCAGGCGCAGCAGGAGCTGATGGTTCCGGCTGCCCGCCCGGGCCAGTTCGGTGACGATCTCCGCCTCCCGCCCGCACACGGGCAGGCCGTCCTGGTAGAGGCGCACCCGGTCAAAAGACAGGACCAAAGCGTCGAGGGCCGCCTCGATTTCCGTCCAGATCCGGTCTATGGCCGCGGTCTTGCGGGACAACCCGGCCCGCCCCACCTTCTCCAGGGTGGCCCGGGCCACCGATTCCTGGAGGGCCCCCATATCCGCCTGGGTATGGACGATGGGGAGATAGATCAACCTCCGGGGATGACCACCCGCGAGACCCTCCCCGGGAATCGGGTTATGGGTGTGGCGTTGGTCAGCAGACATAAACCCCTATCATTCTCGCCGCCTTCGACGCGGTCTCATACCCGGCCGAGGGCGGCGGTGGGTTGCCAGCCATCCCTGGCGGATGGGGGAAAAACCAGAGGAACTTTCCTTGAAAGCCTCAAATCGCCTAAACCTTAGTCGCTCGTCGGTCATAGACTACCGGCCAGGCGGTTAGGAAGCATTACACTTCGCCAAATTACCGCTGGGGTGAAAAAATGGAGGTTAAGACATGGCCCAGATAGAAGTTTTTTCGGATAGCTCCCAGCTGATGCGGCCTGATTATCCTATCGGCCCCTTTAATAGTTTCATTAAATAATTTCCGCACCCGATTGGTAATATTGGCCTCTGGAGAAATTGCCCCGGGAAATCTCCTGGGCCACCGACACCAGGGGGTAATCTCCCATATGATGGAGCGCTAACAGTGTCAGGGGAAATCGTCCGGTTTCATAAACAAACTGGCCAGGTAGGGGGATGGCTTGCTCCCCGAAAACTAGACCAGCAGAAATTTTAGAATCTCCTGAGCCCAAGGAGATTCGAAATGAAGAAAAAGCGGTTTACGAAAGAGCAGGTCATGGGGATTTTGCAGCAAGCGGATCGGGGTGAGCAAATCATCGGCGAGATTTGCCGGACGCCTGGGGTGTCGGAGCAGTACATGTATCGCTGGCGCCAGAGGTGTGGCGGGCGAAGGATGGGGCAGGCGAGGCTTGATCACTGCCCTCTATCCACCCTCATAAAAACCGTTAGAGTGGGTTGATATGGATATCTTAATCTCTATCTAAGACCCTGGGGGCATTTAAAGTTTTAGTCGCAAGTGTCAGGTCTAATCTGATCTCGGTTTAATGATTGTCAACTCAAATCTTGGTCATTACAGATGAGACAACTTCCGTTTCAGAGGTCCTAACTCAGCCTCAACTCCCCTCCACCTTCTCGGCCGGGGGCGCCGCCGGGGGGGCAGGTTTCTTCCAGCGCTCGCTGAGTCTCTCGGTGATCACATAAAACACCGGCACAAACGGGATGGCCAGGATGGTTGAGGCCAGCATGCCGCCGAAGACCACGGTGCCGATGGCCTGCTGGCTGGCCGCGCCGGCGCCGCCGGCGACCATGAGGGGCACCACCCCGAGGATGAAGGCGAAGGAGGTCATGACAATGGGGCGGAAGCGGCGGCGGGTGGCCTCCACCGCGGCCTCGGTGATGGACATGCCGTCTTCCCGCAGTTCCCGGGCGAACTCCACCACCAGGATGGCGTTTTTGCTGGCCAGGGCGATCATCAACACCAGGCCCACCTGGGTATAGATGTTGTTGTCGAAGTTCCGGACCATCAAGCCCAAGAGGACCCCCACCATGGCGATGGGCACCACCAGAATGACCGCGGCCGGGTTAAACCAGTTTTCGTATTGGGCCGCCAGCACCAGGAACACCAGGGTGATGGACAGGGCGTAGATGAAATAGGCCTGGCTGCCCACCTGCTGCTCCTGGAAGGAGGTGGCGGTCCAGTCGTAGGACATGCCCCGGGGCAGGGTGTTTTGGGCCACCTGTCCCATCAGTTTGAGGGCTTCACCGGAACTGAAGCCCGGGGCCGCCCCCCCGAAGATGGAGGCCGCGGGATAGAGGTTGTAGCGGGTGACTAATTCCGAACCCAGGGTCCGGTTGACCTTCAGCAGGGTGCCCAGGGGGGCCATTTCCCCTTTGAGATTGCGGACGTAAAGGCTCTTGATGTCCTCGGGTTGCAGGCGGTACGCCGCGTCGGCCTGGACGTAAACCTGGAACACCTGGTTGAACTTGTTGAACAGATTGACATACGTCGACCCCAGGTAGGCCTGGAGGGTGTCGAAGACGTTGTTCAGGGGAATATTCAGGGACTCGGCCTTGGTCCGGTCGATGTCGAGATAGAGTTGGGGACTGCGGGCGCTGAAGGTGGTGGCCATGAAACCCAACCCCGACTGCCCGGAGGCGGCCCGCATGACTTCCATGGCCGCCTTCTGCAGTTCGGCCAACCCCAGGCTGCCCCGGTCCTCCACCATCATCTGGAAGCCCCCGGACTGGCCCAGGCCGGCAATGGGCGGCGGCACCAGCACCGCGACCTGAGCGTCCTGGATGGTAAAAAACTGCCGCTGCAAGGCGCCGACGATATGGTCCTGGCTCAACTTGGACCCCCGCTTGCCCCAATCCTGGTAAATCACGAAAGTGGTCATAATGTTGGAGACGTTGGTGCCGTCCAGGATGGAAAATCCCCCCACGGTCACCCAGGCCTCGACGCCCTGCGCCTGCTTGAGGATGGCATCAATGGCCTCCGAGGTCTGTTTGACCCGGGGTTGGGCCGTGCCTTCGGGCAGCCTGGCCAACACCATGCAGTAGCCCTGGTCTTCCGTGGGGAGAAACCCGGTGGGCTGCAGGGTAAACCGCCAGCCGGCCAGGGCAATGACGGCAATAAACACCAGCACCATGAGGGTAGTGCGCGCGACCATCCACTGAATGAGGACGACGTAGGCGTGCTCCACCACCGCGTAGCCCCGGTTGAACCCCCGGTAAAACAGGTTGGGTTCCTTCTTAACGTGGGGGCGCAGCCAGAGGGCGCACTGGGCGGGCTTCAAGGTCAGGGCGTTCAGGGCGCTGATGATGGCGGTGGCGGCAATGACCAGGGCGAATTGCCGGAAGAGTTGCCCGGTGATGCCCGGCATAAACGCGGCGGGCAGAAATACCGCGGTGAGCACCAGGGTGATGCCGATCACCGGCCCGGTCAACTCTTTCATGGCCTTGATGGCCGCCTCGCGCGGATGGAAGCCTTTCTCGATGTAAACCGAGGCGTTCTCGACAATGACGATGGCGTCGTCCACCACGATGCCGATAGCCAGGATGAGGGCGAACAGGGTCATTAAATTGACGGTGAAGCCCAGCAGGGCCATGGCCGCAAACGCGCCGATGATGGTCACCGGCACGGTGGTGGCCGGGACCAGCATGGCCCGCCAATTTTGCAGGAACACCATGATGACGATGAGCACCAGGATGCCGGCTTCAAACAGGGTTTCATAGACCGCGTGAATGGCCTGGCCGATGAACTCAGTGGTGTCGTAATGGATGGCGTATTTCAGGCCTTCCGGGAAGGTCTGGCTCATCTCGACCATGGCCGCCTTGACCTTGGCGCCGACGTCCATGGCGTTGGCCCCGGGCAGGGCGTAAACCAGGATTTGGCCGGATTGCTTGCCGCTCAGGCCGCCAAAGTTGCTGTAATACTGCTGGTCCAAATCAACCCGGGCGATATCTTTCACCCGCACCAATTGCGCGGTTTCGCCTTGGTCGCGGCGCACGCTTTTGACGATGATATCTGAGAACTGCTTGACGTCGGACAGCCTTCCCAAGGCGTTGACCGTGAACTGGAAGGCCTGATCCGGCGGCACCGGCGGGGCCCCCAGCCGACCCGCCACCACCTGGACGTTTTGCTGTTGAATGGCGTGCACCACATCCAGGGTGGTGAGATTGTAGTACTTGAGCTTGTTGGGGTCCAGCCAGACCCGCATGCTGTAGGGCCCGGCCCCGAAGACCTGGATCTGCCCCACCCCGGCCAGACGGCCCAGGGGGTATTGCAGGTTGATGATGGCGTAGTTGGAGAGATAGGTCGCATCATAGCGGTCATCGTCGGAGTAGATGCTGATCACTTGCAAGATGTTGGTGGAGACCTTGCGCACGGTGACGCCTTGCGCCTGCACCGTCTCGGGAAGCTGGGCGGTGGCGCCGTTCACCATGTTCTGCACCAGGGTCAATGATGTATTGAGATTGGTGCCCACCGCAAAGGTCACGGTGAGGGTGTAATTCCCGGAACTAGAACTGGTGGACGACATGTAAATGGAGCCTTCCACGCCGTTGACCGCCTGTTCGATGGGAACCCCCACCGTGTTGGCGATGACCTCGGCGCTGGCTCCGGGGTACATCGTGGTCACCTGGATGGTGGGCGGCACGATTTCGGGATACTGCGCCACCGGCAACGTGAACAGACACACCAACCCCAGAATGACGGTGACGATGGCGATGACGTTGGCGAAAATCGGCCGATCAATAAAAAACTCGGAGATCATGGGGCGGCTTTCTTGAGTTGCCCGCCGGGCGCCGGGGCCGGTGGCTGTTCCGAGTTCGAAGCCGAGGTCTTGACGGGAGTCACCTGTTTACCCGGGATGGCCAAGAGAAGCCCGTTGGTGATGGCCCACTCCTGCTCCTTCAGGCCTTCGGTGATGACCGTCAGGTCCTTGACCTCGGCACCGAGTTTGACGCCCCGGCGCTGGACGACGTTTTTGTCGTCCACCAGCAACAGGTAGGGGCCCAACTGGTCGAAGCCGATGGCTACGGTGGGAACCAGCAGGGCGGACTTGTCGTGCGTCACCGGCACGCGCAGCCTGGCGAACAGCCCCGGCAACATCATGCCCTGGGGATTGGGGAAGACCCCCCGCAGGGTCAAGGTGCCGGTGGTGGCGTTGAGGCTGATGCTGGCGAAGTCCAGGGAGCCTTGGTGGGGATAGCCCTCCTCATTGGCCAGATTGAGATACAGGGGGATGTCCTTGCGAATCACCGCGTCCACCGATTCCTTGGTCTCCCTGGTGATGTCCAGGAGGTCGCGCTCATTTATGGTGAAGTAGACATGCAGAGGGGCGATCTGATCGACATCGGCCAGGAGGGTGGCTTCGCCGGCGCCCACCAAATTGCCGGGGTCTTTCAACCGGCGGCCGATGCGGCCGTCGAAGGGCGAGGTCACCTTGGTGTAGCTCAGGTTGAGCCGGGCCAGGTCTCTCTGCGCCTCCGCGGACATGACCGCGGCCTGGGCCGCATCCCGCTGGTAGAGCCAGTTGTCCACATCCGTCTGGGCCGCGGCCTTCTGGGTCACCAGTTTGGTGAACCGGGCATATTCGGTCTGGGCATGGAAGAGTTTGGCCTTCTGGGAGAGAATCTCCGCCTCCGCCTGCTTGAGTTTGGCTTCGTAGGTGTTCGGCTGGATCAGAAACAGCAGTTGCCCTTTTTTCACCCGGTCGCCGTCTTTGAAGTAGACCTGCTCTAAATAGCCCTCGACCCGGGCCTTGAGTTGCACCGTGTTGATGGCCTGGGTGTTGCCGGTGAATTCAAGGTAATTGGTCACCGGCTGTTTCACCGGCTGGTTGACCGTAACCTTGGGCGGCGGCGGCGGCATGTAAGTGTTTTTTTCGCCGCACGCGGCGCTCACCATCAGGATCGCCGGGATTATCAGCGCACCCAGGGCGCGGGGGCGCAAACGCGCCGCCGGTCTGATTTGCCCCGCTCCGGTCCCGGCCTTTCCTTCGCTTATCATGGACCACCACCTCATTTCGGCGCCACTGTCCTGAAAAGATTTTCGTAGAGTGCGCACTGCGCACCCTTGGCGGGCAGTGCCCGCCCTACACGGTTAAGAAAAGTTCTTTGAAGCTGGTGTAGGACCCCCGCCCTCGGGTGTCCCGCACCGGCTGGAAAGCCTGTGCTACCAGCCATTACCAAATTTTCATTTTTCATATTTTTCATAAATCTTCTCGTTCCCAAGCTTGGCTTGGGAACGCCATTGCCCGCCAAGCTTTGCTTGGTATTGGCTGGGTTCCAATCTGAGCTTGGGTTACACGTGGGTTCCCAAGTTCAACTTGGGAACCAGGACCATCGTTTGATCCCGTCCCGCGATTTTCTCCCGCTTACCATTCCGGGGCGCGAATCAGGCGGCCTTGAGCCTCCGGGGCCGGCGCCACTGCGGCCGGGGCCAGCAGACGGCCCCAATTGGTGCGCTGGGCCATGGTCTGCCTGATCTCCGCCGGCACGAAATCCTGACCTTCCCGAATCTCCCAGCCGCCCCCCAGGGCCCGGTAAACCCCCACCAGGTTCCGGGAGATGTCTCCCAGGGTGACGGCCAGGCTGTCCTGCTCGCTCAACAGGGCCTGCTGGGCGGTCAGGACGGTGGTGAAGTCGGTGATCCCCTCCCGGTACTGGAGGACGGCCAACTCCAGCGACCGCATCGCCGCAGTGGTGCTGTCGGACAGAAATCGGGACCGTTCCTGGGCTTTCAAGAACGCCACCAGGTTGTCCTCCACCTCCTGCTGGGCTTTGAGGACCGTGTTCTGATAGGCGATGAGCGCCTCCTGGAAGCGGGCGTCCTGCACCCTCACCTCGTTGGTGATGCGGCCGTAGTTAAAGAGGTTCCACTGGAAGGAGGGGCCAAAGCCGGCGGAGCGACTCCGCCACTGGAACAGGTCGCCCATATAGAAATTGGCCACATCACTGGCCTGGAAGCCTACCGTGCCGGTCAGGGAGAAGGCCGGGTAGAGGTCGGCCTTGGCCACCCCGATGCGGCTGCATTGGGCCACCGCCCGCAATTCGGCGCTGCGGATGTCCGGCCGCCGACGCAACAGATCGGCGGGAATGCCCACCGCCACCTGGGGCGGGGGCGCGGGAATTTCCGCCTTACCCTTCAACCGGTCCGCCAGGTTGGTCGGCGGCAGGCCCAGGAGCACGCACAGGGCGTTTTGGGCCTGGCGCACCTGGGTCTCCAGGGTGGGGATGGTCGCCTGGGTATTAGCTAGAATAGTCTTGGCCTGTTGCACGTCCCGTTCTGAGGTGGTGCCGCCCAAAAACCGCGCCTCGGCGATCTGCAAGCTCTCGGTCTGGATGCGAACATTTTCTCTGGCGATGGCCAGTCGCTTTTCCAGGGTGCGGATGGCAATGTAGCTGTTCGCCACATCCGCGGTGAGGCTGACCAGGACATTGTCATAATCCGCGATGGTCGCCTCCAGGCTGGCATCCGCGGACTGGATGCCCCGGCGGAATTTGCCCCAGAAGTCCAGTTCCCAACTGGCGTTCAGCCCCACCTGGGCCTGGTTGAAGGTGAACTGGCTGGAAGAAGCCGCATCGGCGGCGCGTTCACTGAGGCGGGTTCTATCGAACGAGCCGGCGCCCTGTTGGGTTTGGGGATAGATGCCCCCGATGGCCACGCCCAGTTGGGCCCGGGCCGCCAGGACGCGCACCCCCGCAATCCGGAGGGGCAGGTTCTCCAGGTAGGCGGTGTCGATGAGCCGGTTGAGGGCCGGATCTTTGAATGCCTGCCACCAGTCTTTATATTCCGCCGACGCGGTTTTAACCCGCTGGTCAGCCGTGTCCAGCCAGGTCTGCTCCACCTGGACCGGCGGGCGCACGTAGTCCGGCCCCACCATGGCGCAGCCCAGGACCAGCATGGCCAGGCCGGCGACCAGGCAACCCAGCCGGGGTACCCGGCTTCTGCGGCTTTCACCCCTCATAAATTCGGTTCCGAAAAGTTTTCAAGGTGCGTCTTACGCACCACTTGACCTGGTTGGCGGTGGGCACAGTTTTCGTAGACACTGCGCACTGCGCCTCATTGTATGGCACCCTTGCCCAAAATTCCAAGGGAAAAACGGCGCGCCGCCATGAATCTTTGCGCCCGGGAGACGTTGACGTAAGCACGAACAATCCTTACTTTAAACGCCTGGGATAATATCCGGCAAAATTGCCGGCCAAGTCCCCACCCGGCTGACCGCTTGAACCAAGATGAATTTACCACGAAAAAAAGGAGCAGGTTATGGAACTTCCCGTATACGTCACCGTGGAGGAAGTGCAGCGAGTCTGCAAGGCACTGAACATCCAGGACTGGACCCAACTGACCGATGCCAAGGTAATGCCCGAGGAGGCCCGGGTGATTCTTCAGGAGGTCAACACCGAGGGCATGCCTATCCCCCTGGTGGATTTCGTCATCGGCCTGGAAGTTGAACTGGAACACGGCACCCGCTTCCAGGATGCCAACGTCACCAACAATCACCCCATCCTGACCGGCAAGATCGTCCTGGCCCACCTTAAGGAAACCATGGACTATTATCAGCGCCTGGACGTGGCCGAACTGGAGGGCGACCTGCTCAAAGCCATGGCGGCCAAAGACCTCAACAAGGCCGCCCAGAAGTACCGGAAACTGCTGAAGGCCAAACTGGCCCTGGCGGAGGCGGAATTTCTGGGGATTCCCTAATTTAAGGAAATTGGAGGGGAGGGACAGGGGCTTTTCATAAAGCGCCCCCGGCCCTCCCCTCAAAATGCTCTCATCTCATCCTCCGGGTAGGATGCCGGGGTTGACGCCCCGGCCGGACCGCTGGGCGCGGACCGGCGTTTTAGGATCAGGCTCCGGCTAACCGTCCAGGGCCAGGTCCACTTCCTCGGCCAATTCGGTGATCCGTTTCTGAACCGTCTCCAGTTCCTGGGTCAGCATTTGGGCCCGACACCTCAGATCGGCCAGTTCCTCTTTCTGGGTAGCATACGACCTGGCAGCCGGGATATCCCACCACATAGCCGGACCGTAGCCGGGGAACTCATACTCGCCCCCTAAGTGGCAATCCCTCCAACTTCTGCCGCGGCGGGGCCCACGCCCCCACGGTCCCAGCCCGTTGAAACCTGGCATATCCACATCCTCCCGGAGTATGGACTGATTGACGATCATCGGGCCGCGACCCGGCCCGGTCCCCTTACCTGCCATGAGCGCACTTTTGTGCAGGGATATATTAATAGTTGACGGCCCTATTTGTCAACGGGAGATCAATGTTTTATTATTACATAGTTTATCGCATAAGTGTGGAAATTCGACACTGCAATCGCCCAACGCGCCGGGCCTCCCGGTATTTTCATCGGTTTCCCACCGATTTGCTTGCCAGATACGTGAAAAATAGGATATAAGCAAATACGATTCCCTTTAAGTTGGTAAATGAGCCATGATACACATCTTACGGAGCGGTTTTTTCGGAGATAAGCGCCGTTTTTGGACGGTTCTCCTAGCAGGTGCGGTCATACTGTTTTTCGGGTGTCAGGCCCGAGAGGCGCCGTTGAGCCCCGGGGCCGCCGCTTTCAAGCAAGAATTGAAAAGTTGCTTTGACAATCTCGGCGTCACCCTGATGGAGCCGGTTGTCAAGAATGATCTGGCGGGAATCAGGGACGCTCTGGAGAAAGTCGAGTCCCCGGCGGCTAAGTTGTGCCGTTTGTGTCCTTTTGAAATCGGGGTGTTGAACCCGTCCGGCGAGACGCTGGCGGCATATCCCGTCAAAGGGGACGGTAAGGCGAAAGATTTTTCCAGCTATGACCTAGTGAAAAAAGCCATCAGCAGCAAAAAGATTCAGCAGCAGCAATTATTTTTGCAGGACGGCGCCAAACTCTATCTCGTCTGCGCCCCCCTCATCCGCGAGAATGCGTTGATCTGCCTGGTAGCCATCGCCATCAACTCCGAGGACGCGGCAAAGAAGTGGGGCGTCACGGAAAAAGAGTTCCTGTCCATGGATTTTAATACCTGAGCGCCGCCCACCGGAGGCTTGAGAGCCACAAGATGGGACCCTTTTAGGGTGACAGGGATTGACCCTCCCCCGAGAGCCAAGGAAAGCGTTAAAGTGCCAGGGCACGGCCACACCATTCAGGTAAGCGGCGATCCAGGGCAACAGGTCATCTTCACCGTGTCCGGCCGGATCGCCCTGGATAATCTGGAATTCTTCATCTCCGAGACCCAGGCCCGCCTCCGGGAGATGACCCCCGCCAGCCTCACGGTGGACCTGGCCGGCGTTGAGTATCTGGACAGCGCCGGGGCCCTGGCCCTGATTGAACTGGAAAGCAACGCCCGGGGCCGGTCAGTGACCTTTGAGTTCGCCAACCTCACCGACAAGGCCCGGGGCATCATGGGGCTCATCAACCCGCAAGCTCTGGTCACCCCGCCGCTCATCACCGATCGCCAGACCGGCAATTTCGTGGAACGGGTGGGTGAGACAACCCTCAAGGTCATCGACGACTACAAGCGGATGTTGATCTTCCTGGGGGAACTCCTGGGGGCCTTGACTCATGCGCTCTTCCATCCCCGGGAGGTGCGCTGGCAGGACGTGGCCTTTTACATGAAGCGGGCCGGCGTAGACGGTCTGCCCATCGTGGGCCTCATCAGCCTCCTCCTCGGCCTCATCCTCGCCTTCATGTCGTCTCTCCAACTCAAGCAGTTCGGAGCCAATATTTATGTGGCCTCCCTGCTGGCCATTTCCATTGTCAAGGAACTGGGGCCCATCATGACCGCCATCCTGGTGGCCGGGCGGTCGGGATCGGCCTTTGCCGCGGAAATCGGCACCATGATGGTCAACGAGGAAGTGGACGCCCTCACCACCATGGGCTTCAGCCCCGTCCGCTTTCTGGCCGTCCCCAAGGTCCTGGCGACCATGATCGTGGTGCCCCTGCTCACCCTCTATGCCGACTTCTTCGGCATCCTGGGCGGCCTGATCGTGGGCGTCGTGGGGTTGGACCTGACGGCCTACACCTACTTGAAGGAGACCCAGACCAGCCTGACCCTGATGGATCTCATCACCAGCCTGATCAAAGCCGGGGTCTTTGCCGTGATCATCGCCGGGATCGGCTGCCAGCGGGGCTTTGAGGTCAGGGGCGGGGCCGAAGCGGTCGGCTCAGCCACCACTTCCGCGGTGGTGGCGGCGATTTTTCTCATCATTGTAACGGATTCGGCCTTTGCCCTGGTCTTCCAGTATCTTCATATCTGAGGTGAGAACGGGGATGGGAAAGCTAACTGACCGGGAAACCAACGTTCCCAGAATTGGATGGGGCGCCTGTGAACAACCCTGAAAATGCCCCGGTCATCGTCGTGGACCAGCTGACAGCCCGCTTCGGGGCCAACACCATCTTCGACCGGGTGAGCTTTCAGGTCAATCGCGGCGAAATCCTGGTGATCCTGGGAGGCAGCGGCTGCGGCAAGTCCACCATGCTGAAACACCTGATCGGCCTCTATAAACCCGCCACCGGCCAGGTCCTGATCAACGGCGTCAACATCAATACCGATGATGAGCGCATTTTGCGCCGGGTGCGCATGGACCTCGGGGTGCTCTTTCAGTCCGGGGCTCTCTTCGGTTCCATGACCCTGGCGGAAAATGTGTCCCTGCCCATCCAGGAATACACCGACCTGGATTCGGCCACCATCGAACTCATCGTCAGGATGAAGCTGGGCCTGGTTAACCTGGCGGGGTATGAAAACCACCTGCCGTCGGAAATCTCCGGGGGCATGCAGAAGCGGGCGGGGCTGGCCCGGGCCATGGCCCTGGACCCCACGGTCCTGTTTTTCGATGAGCCTTCCGCCGGGCTGGATCCCATCACCTCGGTGGAGCTGGACAACCTGATCAAGAGCATCAATGCCGGGATGGGGACCACCATGGTAATTGTCACCCACGAACTGGAGTCCATTTTCAACATAGCCCACCGGGTGATCATGCTGGACAAGGAAGCCCGGGGCATCATTGCCGAAGGCGATCCCCGGGAGTTGAAGGACCACTCCACCGACCCCCGGGTGGTTAACTTTTTCAATCGCCGGCCACCGGCCGGACCCGCGCCCCGAGGAGCGTAACATGGCCAGGCAAAAAACCAATCTGATCATCGGGCTCTTTGTGATCCTGGGCGTGGTCATGGGCGTCGCCGCCATCATCTGGGTGGGCGCCACCAGCTACTTTCAGAAGGGGACGACCTACGTCAGCTATTTCGACGAGTCGGTGCAGGGCCTCCAGCTAAATTCCGCGGTCAAGTTCCGCGGCGTTGATGTGGGACTGGTGGAAAGTATCCGGGTGGCCCCCGACAACCGCAACATTGGCGTGGTGATGAAGGTCAACATGCGGGAGAAACTGCAAAAAAATTACGTCGCACAGCTCAAATCCGCGGGGATCACCGGCATCATGTTCGTGGAACTGGACCTCCGCAAACCCGGGGACCCGGATTTATCCCCCAAGATCGACTTCCCGTCGGAGTATCCCATCATTGCGTCCAGCCCCTCCGAGATGCAGAGGCTCGTGGCCGGCGCCAACGAAATCGTGCAAAAGTTTAATCAGATTGACGCCAAGGGCATCTCTGACCAGCTGATCAACACCACCAAGGCCCTGGAAGAGTTGATCAAGAGCAAGCAGATAACCAGCATTCTGGCCCGGGTGGATGCCGCGGCCGGCAACCTGGACCGGCTCACCGCCCGGGCGGACAAGATCCTGGGCGAGGCCGGCCTGGATAAGACCATGGCTGAGGCCCGGGAGGCCATCAAAGGGGCGCAGGCCATGCTGGCCACCGTCAACGACCAGCTCCTGGGCATGCAGCTCCCGGCCACCCTGGGAAAAACCCGGGAACTCACTCGCGAACTGCAAGCCACCAGCCAAAACCTGCGGCAAAGTTCCGAGACCCTGGAGATGTTTCTCCAGAGGGTCTATGACCGCCCCTCGGACCTCTTGTTCGGCAAGCCCCCCAAGAAAAGGTGGAATGAATGAAGGCCATGACTGACCCGAGGTGCAAGCCCCTTCCTTCTGAGCGACCCCGCCCGGGTCGGTTGACGATCCGGCCCTGGCGCCGGTCTCTGCTGGCGGCCCTGCTGGTTGCGTGCCTGGGCGGCTGCGGCAAGCCCCCGGTGCTGGTAAACCAGTACATCCTGGAATACCCGGCGCCGATGGTGGGCGGCAAGGCGAGGATCCCGGCGGACCTCAAAGTGGAGCAGTTTTCCGTGGCCCAGGCCTTCAACACCAACGCTATGGTTTATCAGCCCCAACCTTTCCAGAGCCAGTCCTATAATTACAGCCGCTGGCGCGTCAATCCCGGCTACCTGGTCACCGACTATCTCATCCGGGATTTGCGGGAATCGGGCCTCTTCAAGGCCGTGTTTGGGTCCGACAGCAGCGGCAAGCACCGGTTCAAGCTCGAGGGCGGCGTGGCGGAATTTCAGGAACTGGATGCCGCCGACGGCTGGAAGGCGGCCCTGGCCCTGACGGTCACCCTCCTGGAGATCAATCAGGAGGAGCTTCCCCAGCGGGTGGTCTTCCAGAAAAACTACCGGGTCCTTGAGCCCCTGCCGGAGAAAACCCCCCAGGGATTGGCCCAGGGGATGAGCCGGGCCATGGAGCAGGTCTCGGCCCGGATCATCAATGACACCTACGAGGCCGCCCGGACCCGAACCACCGGCAAATATACTTATCCCAGTTGCGGTCATCCATAACCTCAATCCTGGCCCGCCTCAAGGACCATTTGCCCCTGGAGCCGGCCCCGCCGGCCCCGCCGGCCCCGGCCCCGGACCTGGTAGCCGCCGGGGTGCTGGTGCCCCTGTTTGTTCAGGAAGAGGCGCTCCAGGTGCTGTTCACCCAGCGCACCCTGATCGTTAAGGACCATCGGGGCCAGATCGCCTTTCCGGGCGGGGTCCGGGACCCGGAGGACGCCCACCTCCTGGCCACGGCCCTCCGTGAAACCGAAGAGGAGATCGGCCTGGCCCCGGACGCGGTGGAGGTGCTGGGAACGCTCCCCTCCGTAGCCACCATCACCGGCTACCACATCACCCCCTTCGTGGGGCTGATTCCACATCCCTACGACTTCCACCCCAGCCCCCGGGAGGTCAAGCGTCTGCTGGCCCTGCCGGTGGCGGAGTTTTACGCTCCGGCGCGCTGGCGCTCCGGCCCCTACGTTTTCCAGGGGCGCACCACCCGGGTGTGCTACTGGCAGAATGGCCAGGAAGTGGTCTGGGGCGCCACCGCCCGCATCCTTTTGAACCTGCTGGCTCACCTGGGGGTCCACCCCATACCGGGAGACCGCGAGGCCACCTGTCTGGACTGACCTGGCCACCGCCGCGGGCTGGTCAGAAACGGGGACCTGCTGCCCCTGGGGGGCCACACCCGGCGCCGAAAAACCCGGGGGGTTGCCTCAATCAGGTCCTCGCCGCCAGACTGGCGTTCGCCCACCTCCCTTCCCCGGTGCGGCCCCCCTTGCATCGCCGGCCCAATTAGGCTAATTTAGCAGAAGCGGGACCGCGAGGTCCTTCACCTTAAAACCCATGTGGCTCTATATCCTGAAACGTCTGGGTCTGATGATCCCCATGCTCCTGGGGATCACCCTGATTTCGTTCACGGTCATTCACCTGGCCCCGGGCACCCCCACCGACATGCAGACCACCCTCAACCCCAAGGCCTCCCTGGAGGCCCAGAAGCGCCTGCGGGAGCTCTACGGGCTGGATAAGCCCCTGATTGTGCAATACGGGGACTGGATCACGAGGCTTGCCCACCTGGACTTCGGCCGCTCCTTTTCCCCGGACCGTCGGCCGGTGTGGGACAAAATCAAGGAGCGCATCGGCATCACCCTGGGCCTCAACCTCATGAGCCTGATCATCATCTTAGGCGTGTCCATTCCCATCGGGGTGATCGCCGCCTATCGGGCCCATTCCTGGTTTGACCAGGCCACCACCCTCTTCGTCTTTTTCGGGTTCGCCATGCCCACCTTCTGGCTGGCCCTGCTCCTCATCATGTTTTTCGGGGTTTACCTGGATTGGCTGCCCATCTCCGGCCTCACCTCCCTCAACTATAGGCAATTTACCTTCTGGCAGAAGGTGCAGGATTTAGGGGCCCACGTGACCCTGCCGGTGCTGGTGGCCGCCTTCGGCGGGCTGGCCGGCATGTCCCGGTACATGCGGGGCAACATGCTGGAAGTCATCCGCCAGGATTATATCACCACGGCCCGGGCCAAGGGGCTGCCGGAGCGGGTGGTGATTTTCAAGCACGCGCTTCGAAACGCCCTGCTGCCGGTGATCACCATCCTGGGGCTGAGCGTGCCGGGCCTCATCGGCGGCAGCGTCATCTTCGAGTCCATCTTCGCCATCCCCGGCATGGGCCAGTTGTTCTACGGCGCGGTGATGGCCCGGGACTATCCCCTGGTGATGGGAGAGCTGGTCATCGGCGCGGTGCTGACGCTGTTGGGTAACATGCTGGCGGACCTGGGCTATGCCCTGGTGGACCCGCGCATCCGGGCGGGATGAGGAGAAGGTTTTTGGTTTTTAGCACGCCTGGTGCGCAGTGCGCACCCTGATCAACTTTGAACTTTGATCTTTCAACCTTGAACCTTTCGGGTCAGAGGCGGTAATCGCGGCAATCCTTATATTGCTTTTACCAAAAACCAAAAACTAAAAACCAAAAACTAAAAACCCTCTCCTATGAGACAACGTGAATTCTGGGGGCGCCTCAAGCGGAACCGCATGGCCATGACCGGCCTGGCCCTGGTCTTGGGGCTGTTTGTGGTGTCCGTCTTCGCCCCCTGGCTGTCGCCTTACGACCCCAACAGCATCAATCTCAAGCAGGTTCTCATGCCCCCCAGTTCGGATCACTTTCTGGGAACGGACACTTTGGGCCGGGACGTTCTGTCCCGCATCATCTTCGGCACCCGGATATCCCTGTTGGTGGGGTTTGTGGCGGTGGGAATAGCCACCCTCATCGGTCTTCTCGTGGGGGCCCTGGCGGGGTATTATGGCGGTTGGGTGGACCAGGGCCTCATGCGCCTGGTGGACCTGATGCTCTGTTTTCCCGCCTTCTTCCTGATCCTGGCCGTGATTGCGGTGCTGGAGCCCAGCATCTGGAACATCATGGCGGTCATCGGCCTCACCGGCTGGATGGGCGTGGCCCGTCTGGTCCGGGCGGAGTTTCTCTCCTTGCGGGAACGGGAATTCGTCATCGCGGCCCGGGCCTTGGGGGCCGGCGACACCCGCCTGATCCTCCGCCACATGCTGCCCAACGCCCTGGCGCCGGTGATGGTCTCCGCCACCCTGGGGGTGGCCGGGGCCATCCTCACCGAGAGCGCCCTGAGTTTCCTGGGGCTCGGGGTTCAGCCCCCCACCCCCAGCTGGGGCAACATCCTCACCGCCGGCAAGGACAACATTGAGATCGCCTGGTGGCTTTCCGTGTTTCCCGGGCTGGCCATTCTGGTCACGGTGATGAGCTACAACCTCTTGGGGGAAGGCATCCGGGAGGCCATCGACCCCCGGTTGAAGGAATAACCCTGCGCCCCGGGCAAGCAACCGCGCTTCATGCCATCCAGGCATTGGATGGCGGAGGCTTCCTCAGTTGGGGTCGCGCCATAAGGGAGACGGGGGGCTGATTCACCGGCATACCGCCGACAATTTCTACGAAACTTCATTGAGGCCGTAAAAAATGTGGTAATTAATGAAATCTGCCGGGTTTCCCCGCAAAATATTTTGACAATCCGCCGGGAATCTCTTATCCTATGTGAGCAGGGCGGCATCACTGGATCATTAAGGCATCATCATAACTAAGGGAGGGAGAATATGAAACGGACGTGGGTCAAAGTAATTGCCATCGTAGTGGCCCTGGCTCTGTGCGGGGCGGGGGCGGCGTTTGCGCAAACGGCCAAAAAGCCCGAAAAAGAGTTTGATGTCGGCAAAGCGCTGTTGGATTCTTATGATTTGATCGAAAAGCAACAGTACAAGAAAGCCGACGCGATCATCGACAAGATCCTGGCCAAGGATCCCGGCAATCCCCTGGCCTTGAACAACAAGGCCTCCATCATGGTGTCACAAAAGAAATTTGACAAGGCCGACACCTACCTGAACCAGGCCCTGGGCAAAGCCAAAGGCTACATGGTGCAGGTGAACCGGGTGTGCTCCGTGGGCAACATCTGTCTGGCCTTCAAACCCGTGGCCTCGGGCACCGGTAATCAGGACTTGGAGCCCTTGATCAAGATGAACATCGAAATGGTCAAAGGCTATATGACTGCGGGCCCCGTGCCAGGGAAAGGCTTGAGATAATTAACGCGTAACTGCCGCCCACTAGGAGCTCCTAGGCCCCCCTCCGGGGGCCTTTTTTTGCGGTCGTTGGGGGAGTTATGCCGATCTGCGCTCAAAAAGGTAATTTCCCTTTGTAGGGTGCGTCTTACGCACCAAGAATGGCGCGTGAGACGCGCTACAGATTTTAGTGCCTTGAAAAACCATTCTCCGGACCTGAAAATACTTTTCTGAGAGCAACCTGGTATTACCCTCCAGGCGGTGGGCTTTAATCCAACCCGCCATTGACATCTTGGCTAACCGCCGCTATGGTGCAAGCATTTCGTATCAACCGGGGGTAAGGCATGAAACGGCACTTCTGGCAAATGGTCCTCATGGCGGCGGCCCTGGGGCTGGCCCTCGCCGGGCCGGTCCGGGCCCAGGCTGACGCCGGCCTCACCAAGATGCTGGTGGAAAGCTACGATTTACTGGAGGCGGGCAAACTGGCCGAGGCTCAGAAAATCTTCGAGCAGATCCTCAAGCAGGACCCCGGCAACCCCCTGGCCTTGAATAATCTGGGGGCCATCAAGGTCAAAGAGAACCGGTTTCCGGAAGCCCTCGCCCTCCTTGCCCAGGCCCTGCCCCGGGCCCAGGGCTATAAACTGAAGGTGAACCGGGTGTGCGATATGCAGGGCCTCTGCCTGGCCTTCCGGCCCCTGGAGGCGGTTTACGGGGACCAGGACCTGGCGGCCCTGGTGCAGTTGAACCTCAGCCTGGTCAAGGCCAAACTGGCGGGTGAGAAAAAGTAGTGTCGCGATTCATAAATTGTCGGGTTAGAAAAGGGGGGAGCCCCCCATATTTAAATCCCGTATTAGTCATGAAACGTCACCCGAGGCGCTATTTTTTGCTCCCGCTCTCTGCGGCGGTCAGCTTTTCCTGGAAATACGGCGCCATGGCGGCGTCCGGCGGCTGGTCCAGCAGTTTGCGCCAGTAGACCGCGGCTTCTTTGGGTTCCTTAGCCTGTTCGTAGAGCATGGCCAGCCGGCGCATGACCTCGCTCTTCAGGGGTTCGGAGATCTGTTCCACCACGGGCTTGAGCACCTCGGCCGCCTTTTTGAAGTTGCCCATGCCTTCGTAGCAATAACTGAGACTTTCCTGCACCAGGGTGTCCCAGCCCGGGTCGCGGCCGTCCTGGAGGGATTCGTAAGCCTTGGCGGCCTCGCTGTACTGCGCAAGCCGGTAGAGAAGGTTGGCCCGCATGAGTTGGGCTTCCCGGGCCGCCCGGGTGTTGGGATATTCCTTAATAAACTTATCCAGGTCATTGGCCGCGGCCAGGGCCGGGATATTAAGGTCGATCTTGGGGGTCACCTGGGTCAAGGCGGCCGCGGCCTTCTCCTCCCGGCTTGCCTGCATCTTGGCGTTCACCCCCCAGGCTCCCAGGCCCACCGCGATTAAGACCACGGCCAGCACCAGCCATTTGGCATAGGGCCTCACCCGCTCCAGCAGGCGCTGCGCCAGGTTTAACACTTCCTCGGGATTGTCCAGCGCCGACCGGCGCCGGGAACTTAGCTTGGCCATGTATGTCTCCAAAAAACTTCGATTTTACCTTTATACCCTCTTAAGTTGCCATAGTCGAGGTTTGATGCCCTGGCAAAAAGTCAGGCGGCCATTTTTAACTCGACTGGGCCGCCGCCAGCTGCCGCACCAACTGCCAGCTGCGCTCCCCGTGGCCGGTGAAGGTGAGCTGCCGTTGGTCTTCCCCGACGATCTCCATATCAACTTCCAGGTAATCGCCGGGGAGCAGGGGGGCCAGCCGCCGGGCCCATTCCGCCGCCACCACCTGGGGCCCGGAGAGATATTCTTCCAGGTCCGGGAGCATCGAAAGGGGCAGGTCTTCCAGGCGGTAGAGGTCCAGGTGGACCAGCAGGACGCGCCCGGGATATTCGTGCACCAGGGTGAAGCTGGGGCTGGCGACCAGGTGGGGCGGCACGTGAAGCCCCTGGGCCAGGCCGTGGACGAACTCGGTCTTGCCGCTGCCCAACTCACCGTTTAAGGCCACCACATCCCCCGGGGCAAGCCATTGCCCCAAACGAGCCGCCAGGGCCCGGGTCGCCTCGGGGCTGCGGCTGACCCGCACAAGCGGTTTCATACCGGGTTAGGGTGACGCTGCATCATTAATATGGTATTCAAATCGGGCTTTTCTCCCCCCCTTTTCTAAAGGGGGACTTTCAAAACACCGCTCTTTGGCAAAAGGGTGGGTCCCGGGGCTGGCAATGACGGCGCCCCTTATCACTCCCCGGGTTCCCGGGCCATAGCCCTGACCAGGTCCATCTTCCCGATGACGCCCACGATTTTGCCCCCCTTAAGCACCGGGATGGTGTGGACCTTCTGTTTGGCCATGAGCGCGGCGATCTGGGAAACCGGGGTGTCCGGGGCCACCGTGACGGGGTTGGGGCTCATACAATCGCCCACCGTGGCGCCCAGCATCTTTTCCACCCGCTTAATTAAATGCGAAGGAATTTGGAGGTAGATATGGAGGTCCAGGATATTGATGGCCGGGGGCAGTTCCAGGTCCCGGGCCCGCTCCACCAGGTCGCTCTGGGTGATGACCCCCACCAGGCGGCCGCCTTGATCCACCACCGGCACGCCGCCGATCTTGCGGTTCTCCAGGGTCTTGGACAAATCCGCGATAGAGGTTTCCGGGCTGACCGTGAGGACCTCCGTGGTCATGATATCACGCGCGTAAAGCATATATCTCCCTCTGCCGGGGGTATCGTCCCCTGGCTGAATTCTGTGAGCATTTGGGGCCAGACAGCCAACAAGTCACCGGCGATCATCCCCCGGGGGCCGCGGCGGCTGACAAAAAAATCCGCGGCCAGGCCGTGGAGATAGACGCCCAGGCGGGCGGCGTCCCAGGGAGTCAGACCCTGGGCCAGAAAACCGCCGATGAGGCCGGTGAGCACGTCCCCGGTGCCGCCGCTGGCCAGGGCCGGGTTCCCGGTGGAGTTGAGCGAGGCGCGGCCGTCGGGGGCGGCCACCACGGTCTGGGCCCCTTTCAGCACCAGGGTGACCCCGAGACGGGCCGCGGTTTCCCGGGCCAGGTCCAGACGCCGGGCCTGCACTGCCGGGGTGGTGAGCCCCACCAACCGGGCCATTTCGCCCGGGTGGGGGGTCAGGATCCGGGGTCCCGCCGCGTCTTTGAGGCCGGGGTAATCCCCCGCCAGGTTGTTGATGCCGTCGGCATCGATGACCATCGGACAGGAAAGGTCGGGCGCCAGCCGCTCAACCAGTTCCCGAGTCTCCGGGTGGGTCCCGATACCCGGCCCCAGGGCCACGGTGAATTTTCCGTTTTTTCCGTTTTTTTCGTTAATGAAC
This sequence comes from Deltaproteobacteria bacterium, assembly GCA_016875015.1. Taxonomy (GTDB): domain Bacteria; phylum Desulfobacterota; class Desulfobaccia; order Desulfobaccales; family 0-14-0-80-60-11; genus 0-14-0-80-60-11. The sequence goes on from VGSJ01000006.1 coordinate 24,817, forward strand.
TCTACGATGGGGTCCCACGCCGCTTTACCCAGGGCCCGGGCCGCCGCCGCCTCGGGCAGGGGCAGAGTCATGGCCTCGGTGAGCTTCACTTCCAGAATGTCGTTGAGGCTGGCTGGGATCCCCAGGGTCACCAGCCCGGCCCCGGCCCGGAGCGCGGCTTCGGCAGTCAAAACCGCGGCCCCGGTTTTGCCGATGGCGCCGGCCAGGACCAAAAGGTGGCCGAAGGACCCCTTGTGGCTGCCGGAAGGCCGGGGCGGCAGCAAGGCCCGCATTTCCCCGGCTTCGGAAAGCGAAACCCGCGCCTCCCGGGCGAGGTGCGCGGGGATGCTGATATCCACCTGCCAGAGGCGGCCCACGTAATCCCGGCCCGGCGGCAGCACCTGGCCGAGCTTGGGCCAGCCGTAGGTCACGGTGACCTGGGCCTTCAGGGCCACCCCCAGCACTTCCCCGGTATCGGCGGAGAGGCCCGTGGGCATATCCACCGCCAGCACGGGCGCCCGCAGATGGTTGAGCCGCTCGATCAAGGCGGCCAGCAACCCTGTCACCGGGGAATTGAGGCCGGTGCCCAACAGGGCGTCCACGATGAGACCGGCTTTGGCCAACCGGTGGAGGGTGTGGTTCAGGTCCGCTTCGGTGAGGACCTCCGTCACCGCGATCCCCAGGTGGGCCAGGATCTCCAGGTTGACCCGGGCATCCCCACTCACCCGGTCCCGCGGCCCCAGGAGGAAAACGGCCACCGGAATGCCGGCGTTGGCCAGGTAGCGGGCCACCACAAAACCGTCTCCGCCGTTGTTGCCCCGTCCGGCTACCACCGCCACTTCGCCCTGAAGGCCGGGAAATTCCCGCCGGAGAATCTGGTAGGTCGTCCGCCCGGCATTCTCCATGAGGACCAGGGAAGGGATGCCGAGGTCTTGGATAGCCCGGCGGTCCAACTCCCGCATCATTGATGCCGTTACGAGTTTCATATCTCAACCTGGGTCTGAAATTTACGGTTTAAGATAACACACCCTCCGGGGTATTAGCAATTAGCGGTTAGCAGTGAGCAATTAGCAGTTAGCCAAGACCAGGGATGGTGAAAACGATTCCTCCAGCCTGCTTCATCCCCCCTCACCTCAATCATCTCCCCCCAAGGGGGGAGATGATTTTGGACTTTTTACGGGTTCATCATTATTCGCTTGGCTCAGAATGACCATTAACTACGGAATGAGGTTTTGAAATGGTTTTTTCTCTTGGCTGAAAGCTGATGGCTGATACCGTGTTCGTTTTGTAGGGGCGGGTTTGAAACCCGCCCCTACGAGAGATATCAATAGGTTATCTGGATGGTTTGTTTCATTTCAAAGGGAGCACGGTATGATAGCTATTGTCACAGAAAAGGCGGCCCGGGGGCCGCCTGATCGTTTAAACGACAGGGTGGTTTCCTTACCAGTGGTAGGCCAGGCCCGCCACTACTCTATGGGTGGCAAAATCCAGCGTCGTCAGGCCACGGCACTCCGTGCCGTTGGGCAGGTAAAAGGGATGAGCTTCAATTTCTATAGCCCATTGGTAGTTGTATTTGTACTCCACGAAAGTGGAGATATGTTTGGTGATCATGTAGCGCAACCCCGCCATCACATCAATCCCGAAATTTTTGGCCGAGTCCACCTCTTCATACACGACCGAAAAACAGGGGCCAATGCCCACGTAGGGCTGCAACCGGCCAAAAGGCACCTCCTTATCCGGTAAAAAGCCGTAGCGGCCGACGAGGTGTAGCGCCGTAGTCCAATTTATCCAGAAGTCGTTGGGGACGGTACCCACGGTCGCCCCCTGAATGGGTCGGCTCAAAGACAAAGTGCGCCGGTTCACATAGCTATTGTTGACGCCCGACTCCACTTCCAGACCCAGGTAGGGGATGGTTCGGGTAAAGTAGCCGAACTTCACGCCCCCGGCCAGGGAGTTGGCAAATTGATTGTTACGCAGGGTGACCGCCCCTGAACTGACACTGGCCCCACCATTGAGGACAACGCCGTTATAGAGAAGATCCTGGCTGGGAGTAAAGGCCACCCCCAAAAAGCCCCCGGCATAAAATTCACCGTTAAGCAGGCGCTCCTTCCCCCGGCGCGAAGGGAGATTCTCATAGACCCCATAGGCGATCATCGGCGTGGCCAGCAAGCCCAGGATGGTGCAGCCGATGGCCAGATTGGTGTTCAGCGCCATAACCGGCGTCGGCGCCGGCATCAGGAAACCTATCGTTAACAGTATGATGACAAACCCCGGCCCCCATTTTCTGTGATTCCTGCGCCCTCCGTGCATTGTCGCCGCCCCCTTGAGACCGTTATAATGGAGTTATTCTAGTGTTTAAGATTGCTTAAAGTCAAGGGAAAACCGAGGCGGGGCCACCGGGAACGGCAGTTGCCCCAAAAAGTTCCCCGGGACCGCAACCAGGACGTCCAGGCGCAGGATAATCCTGTTGACTCATAGTCGCCGGATTGATAAATTTTACAGTATAAGAACCATCTCTCCATTTCAAGGAATCCGTGATCGTCATCATCGATTATCAAGCCGGCAACCTCACCAGCGTGGTCCGGTCTCTCAAAGCCCTGGGGGTGGAGGGTACGGTGACCCAGGACCCGGCGGTGGTGGCCCAGGCTACCCGCGTCATTTTCCCCGGGGTGGGAGCGGCCGGCAAGGCCATGGCGACGCTCCGGGAGCTGGGTCTGGATCAGGCCCTGCGCCGGAGTTTGGCGCGCGGCATCCCCATCCTGGGCATCTGCCTGGGGGCGCAAGTTATCCTGGCGCGCAGTGAGGAAAATGATACCGCCTGCCTGGGCCTGTTGCCCGGCCGCACCCTGACGCTCCCTCGCACCGAGGGCTTGAAGATCCCCCACATGGGCTGGAACCGGGTGCGATTTCTCAGCGAGCACCGGGTATTTAAGGGATTGCCGGAGGGCGCCGAATACTATTTTGTCCACAGCTACTATCCCGCCCCAGCCCAAACGGCCATGGTGCTGGGGGTGACGGACCACGGCATTGAGTTTCCCAGCGCCATTGGCTGGCGCAACCTGGTGGCCACCCAGTTTCACCCGGAGAAAAGCGGCCGTTTCGGACTGCAGATCCTGGAGAATTTCCTGGTCTGGGACGGCTCCGATGCTGAGTAAACGGATTATTCCCTGTCTGGATGTCCGGGACGGCCGGACCACCAAGGGCATCAAATTCAGGAACAATGTGGATATCGGGGACCCGGTGGCCATGGCCCGGCTCTATTATGAAGCCGGGGCCGACGAACTGGTCTTTTACGATATCACCGCCTCCAGTGACCGCCGGAACATCATGATCGACGTGGTCCGCCGGGTGGCGGCGGAGATCCTCATCCCTTTTTCGGTGGGCGGCGGCATCCGGAACCTCAACGACATGCGGGACGTCCTCTTGGCCGGCGCCGAGAAGGTGAGCGTCAACAGCGCCGCCATCCTGGATCCCGCGCTGATCACCGCGGGGGCCCAGGCCTTCGGCAGCCAGTGCATCGTCTTGGGCATGGACGTGAAAGGGGTCCCCCCCTCCCTGACGACCCCCTCGGGTTATGAAATGGTGATTCACGGGGGCCGCACCCCCATGGGGATCGACGCCCTCTGGTGGGCCCAGGAGGCGGTGCGGCTGGGAGCCGGGGAAATCTGCCTCAACTCCATCGATGCCGACGGCACCCAGGCGGGTTATGAACTGACCCTTACCCGGATGATTTCCGAAGCCGTGCCCATCCCGGTGATTGCCTCGGGCGGCGCCGGCGCCCCCGAGCACCTCCACCAGGTTCTTGCCCAGGGTCGGGCGGATGCCGCGCTCATTGCTTCCATGGTCCATTTCGGCGCCTATACCATTAAAGGCATTAAAGACTATCTGGCCCAGCGCGGCATTCCGGTTCGCCTGGTCTGGTAAAAACATGAACCCGACACGGGTTGGAAACCTGTGCCACCCTCCAGGAAGGATGCCCTTGAACGATCAGTTCGACATGAAGGTGGCCGATTTTCCGGAAGAGCTGCCGGAAATTCTGGAACCCGAGATCGAGGCGGACGTCGAAGACCCCGAGGTCACTCTTCCGGTTCTCAGCGATCTCGACCTGGTGCAGCGCTATATCCGAGAGGCGAACCGCTTTGCCCTGCTCACCCCGGAGGAGGAAAAAGCCCTCACGGCCCACTATCATGAGACCGGCGACCGGGAAACCGGCTCCCGCTTGATCACCAGCAACCTGAGGTTGGTGATCAAGATTGCCCTGGATTTCCAGAAATACTGGATGAAAAACCTCCTGGACCTTATCCAGGAAGGCAACATCGGCCTGATGCATGCCATCAGGAAATTCGACCCCTACCGGGGCATCAAGCTCTCCTACTATGCTTCCTTCTGGATCAAGGCTTACATTCTCAAGTTCATCATGGACAACTGGAAGCTGGTGAAGATCGGCACTACGCAGTCTCAACGCAAACTCTTTTACAACCTGAAACGGGAGAAGGAGAAACTCCGGTCCCAGGGGTTTGAGCCGGGACCCAAACTCCTGGCCGAGGTCTTGAACGTGCGGGAGGAGGAAGTCATCGAGATGGACCAGCGCCTGGGGGCCTGGGAGCTATCCCTGGACGCCCCCTTGAAGGAAGGCTCCGATGAATATCACAAGAATTTCCTGCCCGCCAGCGAGCCCCAGGTGGAAGAAATGTTGGCCGATGCGGAACTGAAAAACCTGTTCCGCCGGAAGCTTTCGGAGTTCCGCACCGAACTCAACGACAAGGAACTGGATATTTTAGACTTACGCCTGTTAGCGGAAAAGCCCATGACCCTGCAGGATATCGGGGTCCGCCATCAAATCTCCCGGGAGCGGGTGCGTCAGATTGAGGACCGCCTCATTAAACGATTGCGTCAATATCTCAAAAATGAAATCGCCGACTGGGAAGATTATCAGACCCAGATGGGGGATTAGCTGGCCCCGGGGCCGCCTTCCGAGGAACAACTTTGCTTAACTGCAAAATCTTAATGAGCATCAACGGTATGTTGTGCATCCGCGCCTCCTGGTCCCGCATCGTTCTCGGCGGGATCCTGGGGGTTTCCTTGTGCCTGGCAGTCATGGGGTGCGCCTCCCTGGGTCGGATGGCCCCCACCGGAACCGGGTTCGAAACCACGCCGGAAACCCCCAAAAGTCTGTCGTATTACCACTTCCTCAAGGCCCAACAACGGCTGGTGGCCGATGACACGGCGGGGGCCATCCGGGAATATGAGACGGCCATAAAAAATGATCCCGACTCGCCGTTTTTGGAGATGGAACTGGCCGCCCTCTACCAACGCCAGGGCGATGTGAAGCAAGCCCTGGCTCACGCCGAAAAATCCCTCCGGTTGGATCCCAAGCAGCAAGAGGCATATTTTCTCCTGGCCAGCCTGCACGTGGGCCTGAACCAGTTGGATGAGGCTACTCGGGAATACGAACACATCCTCACGTTAGACCCGGAAAACCGGGAAGCCCGCCTCTTCCTGGCCACCCTTTACGCCCAACAGCGGCGGTATCCCAAAGCCATTCGCACCGTCCAGGAACTCTTGCGCCTGGACCCTCAACTGATCGTGGGGTACTACTACCTGGGGCGCATTTACCTGGAAACCGGCCGCCTGGCGGATGCGAAAAAAGAATTCCTGCGGGTCCTCACCATGGACCCCAAATTCGTCCCGGCCATGTTCGATCTGGGGGCCACCCTGGAACGGGAACGCCAGTACACCCGGGCTTTGTCCATGTATCGCCGCATCCTGCGCGCCCACCCCCGGAACAGCAAGGTCTGGGTCAGCATCGCCCGCCTCTACCTGATTATGAACCGGTACAGCGATGCCCAGAAGGCCTTCCGCCAGGTCAAGGAGTTGGAGCGGAATGATCCCGCCGCTGACTTCAATATCGCCCTGATCTGCCTGGAGCAAAAGCTGCCGGACGACGCCATCCGCCTCTTCCGCCCCCTTTTGGGCCTGCCCCGCTACCAAGAACGGGCCCGCTACTATATCGCCATGGCCCTGGAGGAAAAGGGCGACCTGAAGGCGGCCGCCCTGGAGTATCAACTGGTGGACCGGGAATCCGAACATTTCATCCAGGCGCGCCTCAGGATGGCCTATCTCACCTTTCAAACGGGCAACAAAGAGCGGGCCCGGCAGATCCTTAACGACCTCCTGACCCAGGCCCCCAAACAGGAAGAGGTCTATCTCACCAACTCCTATTTTTACGAAGAAGACAACCAGTGGGACCTGGCCATCCAGGCCCTCACCGCCGGGCTGGGAAAGGTGGAGCGGCCCCGGGAAATCTATTTCCGCCTGGCAGTACTGTATGAAAAACAGAATAATCGCCCCGAAAGTATCCAGCAGATCAAGAAAGTCCTGGAACTGGACCCGAATAATGCCGATGCCCTAAATTTCCTCGGCTACTCCTACGCCGAAGCCGGGGTAAACCTGGATGAGGCTGAAAAGCTGGTCCGGGAGGCCCTGCGGGCCAAACCCGACAGCGGCCACATCATTGATAGCCTCGGGTGGGTCTATTATAAAAAAGGCCAGTACGACAAGGCGGCGGCGGAGTTGGAGCGGGCGCACCGCATCATGCCCCAGGACGGCACCGTGGCCGAGCATTTGGGAGACGCCTATTTCCAGATGAAGCGCTACCGGGACGCCCTGCGCATCTACCGCCGGGCCCTGGTTATGGATAATGCCAACGCCTCGGCCCTGCGGAAGAAAATCAATCAGGTGGAAATCATCTTGAAAGGGCCAGCCCATTGAAACTCAGAACTTTTTCATGGCTGGCGCTGGTGGCGCTCCTCTGGTCGGCAGGCTGCCGGGCCCTGCCGCCGGCCCCGCCGCCGGTGGCGGTTGTTTCCCAGGAAGAACTGCTCGCCCGTCTGCAGGCCCGGCAAGAACGGGTTCAATCTTTCCAGGCCAAAGGCCGCATCACTTTCCTGTCCCCGCAGCAGAATTATTCCGGCACGGCCTGGCTCACGGGTCAACTGCCCGCCAGTCTCAAGGTTGATGTCCTGGATTTCCTGGGCCGCACCATCCTGAGCTTCGCCACCGACGGCGCCGAGGTTAAGGTGCTGTCTCCCGGGGAAAACAAATTGTTTCAGGGCCCCGCCACTCCCCGGAATCTGGCTGCCTTCATTCCCCCCACCGTCAGCCTGCCCCAGGCCCTGCGCCTGCTGGTGGGGGCCCTGCCTTTGAGCCAGGGACCCCCCCAGAATTTCGAATATGAAGCCGCCGCGGGCCGTTACCGCTTGGAGTGGCGCCAGGGCGGCGCCCTGACCGAACGCCTGTGGGTTGCAGCCCAGGGTCTTTACCCCTTGCAAGAAGAGTGGTTCGGCGGCGCCCCGGAACCGCAATTTACCGCGGAGCTGGCCAACTTCGGCGCTCTGGCGCCCGACCTGCCCGAAAAAATCACCCTGAAGACTTCCACGCCTAAAATGGAAATGCGCCTGGTGTATCGCGACCTTAAGCTCAATCCGCCCCTGACCCCGGTTGAGCTGACCCTAACGCCCCCCCCCGGCGTGGTCCAGGTGCCCATGGGAAGATAGCTGTCAGCTGTCAAGGCCGTAGGGCGGGAAAGCGAAGCGCATCCCGCCTTTAGCGTTCTCAGGCTGCCAGGCTGGGGTGGGGGTGAAATTGCTGGGCATTGCTTCAACCTATAAGGGATAAGGGGGAGAGGGAAGGAGTCTTTTGTCAATTAATTCAGGGTTTCTAACTCTATGAACTTCCTGGTGGATCAGCCCCTGGGCGGGCTGGCCAAGTGGCTGCGTTTCTGCGGCTTCGACGCCACCCTCATGCGCCTGGCCCCGGATAAGCCCGGGAGCTGGCCGCCCTCCCAGCCCCAGACTCACATCCTGACCCGGCAGGCAGCCTGCCAGCGTCTCAAGCGGCCTGATCTCCTGGTGCTGGCCGCGCCCGACCCCGAGGGCCAGTTGGCCGAGGTGATCCGGCGCCTGCGCCTGGCGCCCCGCCTATTCAAGCCCCTGAGCCGTTGCCGCCACTGCAACGATCCCCTCGCCCCCCTCAACCGGGACCAGGTCCAGGGCCGGGTGTCAGAGCATGTCTTCCTGCACCACCGCCGGTTCTACGAATGCCCCCGCTGCCACCGGGTTTACTGGCCCGGCAGCCACATCCAGGGAATCACCGGCACCTTGCGGGACCAACTAAACCAACTGGAGCAACTGGGAGACCGGGGCGACGACCCTGAGAATTAACGAGCACTAATTTTCGGCGCTTTTGAGATTGCACCGGCCCCTTCCCGACCCTATAGTAAATATTGAAGAAAAAGTGCCTGGGGCCGGATAACCATCTCCGGTTGCCTTCCAACGCCGGGTTTCCCTCCCGGTTCCTGCCTCCGGGAAAGGAGTTATGCATGAGCGCCGATTATAAAAGTTTGGCTCTTAAGGGACTCAAGGGCGCCTGGCGGTACGCCAGGACCCTGGCCCTCAATACGCTGCGCCGGGGTCTGATCCTGGGCCGCTACACCCTGGCCTGCTGGCAAAAGCAGAGCGTTAATCGGGCCATGCGCCGATTGGGGGAGCAGTTCTTTCAGGCGCTGGAACGGGGCGAGACCAACCCATTGGTGGTGAATGAAGTGAGCGATGCGGTCCAAAAGGCGAAGGATTTAAAAGAGGTCAAGGACAAGAATTATCAGGCCGTGGCCGCCATCCGGGACAAAATCCGGGCCGCCTGGGCTAAGGAACCCCCGCCGGCGCCCGCCCCGGAACCGCCACCCGAGGCCGCCGAGCCAGTTGGGGAAGCTGAGAAGCCCCAGGAGCCTGCGGCTCAGTAGGATTTTGCTATCCTGGTCTGAAAAGTTCTTGGTGGCACCGGTATCTTACCGGTGCAGGGGCACAGGTTGAAAACCTGTGCCACCAATGCCAGGCGCTTTTCTAGGCCAGACTGTGGCCTTCTCCGCCTGTGCTCTATGTGGGGCGCCTGGCGCACCTCTGGCGGACCCGGAGCCCCGCCCCACCGGATTCTTCATGGTTTTTAGGTGCGCCGCAGGCTCATGAACGACTGCAAATTACCTTATCTGCCCTCACTCCGCCCCGCACTCCGCCGGGCTGCCCCGGAGTTTTTCCAGGGCGTGGGGCAGGGCCGGCGCCACCGCCGCCAGGTTCTCCCGGGCCCCCTTGGGACTGCCGGGGAGGTTGATAATCAGGGTGCGGCCCCGGATCACCGCCACCCCCCGGGAGAGCATGGCGTGGGGGGTTATGGCCAGGCCCGCGGCCCGCATGGCCTCGGGGATGCCCGGCACCAGGCGCTGGGCCACGGCCAGCGTGGCCTCCGGGGTGGTGTCCCGGGGGCTCAGGCCCGTCCCCCCGGTGGTCAGGATCAGGTCCAGGCCATCGTCGTCGCTCCAGGCCTTAAGTTGCGCCGCAATGGCCTCCGGCTCGTCGGGCGCCACCTGGTAGGCGGCTATCTCATAGCACCGGGGGTCGAGCAACCGGCCCAGTTCAGGCCCGGCGGTGTCGGCCCGCTCCCCCGCGTGCCCCTTGTCACTGACGGTCAGGATGCCCACCCGGAACATCCGTCACCTCGATGGTATCGCCGGGCTTGACCAGGCCGTCTTTCAACACCCTTGCAAAAACCCCTTCCCGGGGCATGACGCAGTCCCCCACCTGCTCCCGGATGGCGCAGCCCTTGTGGCAGGCCTTGCCGATCTGGGTGATTTCCAACTCCACCGTATCGCCCACCTTGAGCCGGGTCCCCACCGGCAGGTCCATGACCGCCAGGCCCTCCACGGTGAGGTTCTCGGCAAAATCGCCGGGCGCAACCTTTGCCCCCGCGGCCACCATCTTGTCGATGCTCGCCTGGGCCAGGAGGCTCACCTGGCGGATGCCGCCTTCGGCGTGGGCGTCGCCGGCCAGGCCGTGCTCCTTCACCAGCCGGGCCTGGTCCACGTTGCGCTTGACCACGCCCTTGCGGTCGCTGACGGAGACCGCATTGATGCGGCCGCGTTGCCCCGGGGCGGGAGGCGTTGTTGGTGAGTTTTCTAAAGTCATTATGTCTCAATTGGGGGCTTTTTACCCCCGGCTAAACTTCATGGCCGCAGGCGAAAGCACGCGATGGCACAGGCTGGAAGCCTGTGCTACCAACCCCCTGATCCCTGCTTTACTCCTTTTCCTTCTCCACCCTGGCTTCGTTGATGATTTTTTCCGCCAGGTGGGGCGGCATTTCTTCGTAGTGGTCGAACTCCATCTCGTAGGTGCCCCGGCCCCCGGTCTTGGAGATCAAATCCGGGGCATAGAGCAGCACCTCGGTCATGGGCACGTGCGCGGTGATCACCTGCTGCCGGCCTTCGGCTTCCACCCCCAGGACCCGGCCCCGGCGCCCGTTGAGGTCGCCGATAATATCCCCCATGTTTTCTTCCGGCACCGTCACCGTCATCTTCATAACAGGTTCCAGCAGGATGGGGTTGGCCTGCTCCATGCCCTTCTTGAAGCCCATGGACCCGGCGATTTTAAACGCCATGTCCGAGGAGTCCACGTCGTGGAAAGAGCCGTCATACAGGGTGACCCGGAAATCCACCACCGGGAAGCCGGCCAGGATGCCGGTGTTCTTGGCCTCGGCGATGCCTTTTTCCACCGAGGGGATGTACTGTTTGGGGATGGAGCCGCCCACGATCTTGTCGGCGAACTCAAAGCCGCTGCCCTTGGGTAAAGGCTCCAACTCCAGCCAGGTATCGCCGTATTGACCCCGGCCGCCGGACTGGCGTTTATATTTGCCCTGCACCTTGACGGTGGCCTTGATGGTCTCCCGGTACGGCACCCTGGGGGGCTTCAGGTTGACTTCCACCCCGAACTTGCGCTTCAACTTTTCCGCGGTGGCCTCGATATGGACCGAGCCCACGCCGGACAGCAGGATTTCCTTGGTGTCGGCGTTGCGGGTCAGGCTCAGGGAGGGATCTTCTTCAATGAGCTTGGAGAACGAAGAGAAGACCTTGTCCTCTTCCCCCTGTTTCTTGGGTTCCAGCGCAAAGGTGACCATGGGCCGGGAGGACGGGATGGCCGGCAGCAGGATGGGCTTGCCCTCAGTTGTCAGGGTGTCGCCGGTGACGGTTTCCTTGAGTTTGGCCACTGCCCCGAAGGCCCCGGGGCCCAGGTGGGGCACGGCCTTCTGACCTTTGCCCTCCAGCAGGAAGAGCTGCCCGAAACGTTCCGGCGCCGCCCGGGTGGCGTTATTGACCGTGGAGTCGGCGGCCATGATGCCGGAGTAAATGCGAAAGATGGACAGGCGGCCGGCATAGGGGTCGGCCACGGTCTTGAAGACTTGCGCCGCCAGGGGGCCATCCGGGTCCGCCTCAAAAGCCGCTTCCGCTCCCGTAGCAGGATGCTGCCCCTTGAGCGGGCCCCGGTCTTCCGGGGCGGGGAGAAAGAAATTGATGGCGTCCAGCAGGAGCGAGGCGCTGGCGCTGTTTTGGCTTGCCCCGCACAAAACCGGCACGAAGTTGCCTTTCAGGGTGCCGACCCGGAGTCCCTGGTAGATTTCCTCCGGCGTGAGTTCCCCTTCCTCCAGGAACTTTTCGATCAGGGCGTCGTCGCTCTCTGCGGCAAAATTGAGCAGATCGCCGCGTAGCGCCTCCACCTCATCCTTAAGGTCGTCGGGGATGGGGCCCGCCTCCATCTTGCCGCCCCCGGCCGCCGCCACATAGGCCTTCTGGCTGATCAAATCCACCACCCCTTTGAAACCGGCTTCCCGGCCGATGGGGAGTTGGATCGGCACGGCCTGGACCTCCAACACTTCCCGGACTTCCTTGAGCGCCTGGTGAAAATCGGCCCGCTCCCGGTCCATCTTATTGATAAACACCAGGCGGGGCAGATTGTACCGGTTGGCCGTGTGCCAGACCTTTTCGGTACCCACCTTGACGCCGTCCACCGCGTCTACCACCACCACGGCGCCGTCCGCCACATGGAGGGCGGCCCGGGTGTCCGCCAGGAAGTTGTCATCCCCGGGAGTGTCGGCCAAATAGACCGTGTGCTTTTTCCACTGATAGTGGTGAAAGGCGCTGGAGATGGTGATCTTACGTTTAATCTCCTCAGGCTCGTAATCCAGGACGGAACTGCCGTCGTCGACTTTTCCCAGCCGGGAGGTGGCCCCCGCCCCAAAGAGGAGGGCCTCGGCCAAAGAGGTCTTGCCGCAGCCCCCATGGCCGATCAGTGCTAAGTTGCGAATCTGTGCGGTTTTGCCGGACATCAAGCTCTCCCTTCCCTCATGGTCGCCTCCCCGGTTCCCGATGTGCTATCAGTCCGGGGCAACCTTTTAAAATTAACAGGTTTGTCCATAAATCTCAACCGCTACGGAAAAACTTTTCGGAACAGTTCCTCATGGGCCTGTGGCCCACCCATAAATTTATGAAAAGTTCATGATGGGCATACCCCTGACTTTGAACCTTGAACCTGGAACTTTTCACGACAAATAAATCAGGTAGATAGGCATGAAAGGTCCGTTATTTTCCAAAAATATGTCACTACGTTGGGCGCCTAACCCCAAAAACCGCGCTAAAATTATCAGGTAAACGGCGTAATTGTGGGCGGGATGGGGGCGGGGGCGGGCGGTTCCGGCTCGGTGAAGCCAAAGTGGCGCAGGGCTGGGTTCTTCAAGAGCACGACCCCGGCCACCACTGCGGCGATGCAGGCGCCCCCGGTGATTGACGGACCGGCTCCCACGTAGTGGGCCGCGACGCCGTACAAAATGCTGCCCACCGGGGCGAAGCCCATGACGATGAGCCCGAACAGGCTCATAAGGCGGCCCCGCAACGCATCCGGCACGTTGAGTTGCAGCAGGCTGTTGCCGGTGGAGAGCTGGGTCACCAGGCCGAACCCGGCCAGCGCCATGCAGCCCAGCGCGGCGTAATAGTTCCGGCACAGCCCCAGGCCTATCAGCCCCAGGAGGAACAGGCCCTGGCCCGCCAGAAACGAGGGCATGGGCGGGCGGCGCGTGAGGCGCCGGGCCAGGGTGAGCCCGCCGGCAAAGGCCCCCAGGCCGCTCATGGCCATGAGCAGACCGAAGCCCCGGGGCCCCACCCCCAGGGTGTCCCGGGCCAGGATGGGCAGCAGTACGAAATACGGCATGGCGAAGACCGCCACCGTAGTCATCAGCACCAGGATAAGCCTCAGTTCCCGGCGGTCCAGCAGGTAGTCCAACAACTCCTTCCAGGCCCGGAGAAAGGGTTTCCAGGGCACGGCCTGGGTCGGGGGCAGTTTGATGAGCACCAGGGCCAGGAGCACCGCCAGAAAGCTGGCGGCGTTCAGGAAGAAGCAGTTGGCTATGCCCACCGCGCCGATGATCACGCCCCCCACCGCCGGGCCCGCCACCCGGGTGGCATTGAACAGCGTGGAGTTGAGGGCGATGGCGTTGGGCAGGTCCGGTTTGCCCACCAGGTCCACGATGAAGGCCTGGCGCACCGGGATGTCAAAGGCCATGGCCGTGCCCGACAGAAAGACCAGGGCGCAGAGCATCCAGACCCGGACCACGTTGGCTTCCACCAGCACCCCCAGGATCAGGGCCAGGAGCATGAGAACGGCCTGGGTGATGAAGAGCAGCCTGAGCTTGGAGGTGTGGTCGGCCACCACCCCGCCGAGGAACGAAAAGAGGAGCACCGGCAGGGTCTGGAGCGCCCCCACCAGGCCCAGGTAAAAGGCGGAGTTGGTGAGCACCAGGACCAGCCAGCTGAAGGCCACGGACTGCATCCAGGAGCCGGTGAGGGAGATCATCTGGCCGGAGTAGAACAGCCGGAAATTGCGGTGGCGCAGGGCCGCAAACGTGGACCACCGCGCCGGGTTCATGTCGGCTCCCACATAAGCTGGCGCGTGGTCAAAATCACCTCTTCTCTCGGGTCCGGGATCAGTTATGCTTAGCTTGGGTCAGGCGCTTTGCGGGAAGCCGGCGCTGCGCCTCTACCTTTAATAATAAGAAAAGACCCGAGCTTGTGCAATGGTCTGGGGGCGAGATCCATGGATGGACCGGGCGACGGCTGCCCCGGGCTGCGGGCTTGACAAGGGCTCGGCCCCGGGTCTATATATATGCCAAACACTTAAGACTTCGGAGACCTGGAAAATGTTTGCCCTTGGACACCTGATCAAAGCTCTGGCCGACATTCTGAACCTGGCCCTGACGATCTACATGTGGGTGATCATCGCCCGGGCCCTCCTGTCCTGGGTCAATCCCGACCCGTATAATCCCATTGTCCGGTTTTTGTACAACGTCACCGAGCCGGTCCTGAGCTGGGTTCGGGCCCGGGTGCCCGTGGTTTTCGGCGGCCTGGACCTCGCCCCGCTGCTGGTGCTGCTGGCCATCGTCTTCCTGCAGCGCTTCCTGATCCCCACCCTGATGGATCTGGCGCTGCGCCTCGGGTGAGGGCGGATTCCTCCGCCTCATGCCCCCCTTTTTTCAGCCTACCAGCCAGGGATACCTGCTGCGCCTGACAGTGGCGCCTGGCGCCCGGCGCACCCAGGTGGCGGGCCTGTACGGCGACCGCCTCAAGGTCCGGCTGGCGGCCCCGCCGGAAAAAGGCTCGGCCAACCGGGAACTTATCGATTTTCTCGCCCGATCCCTCAACCTCCCCAAGAGTTCCCTCAAGCTCACCCTGGGCGCCCAGAGCCGGTCCAAAGTGGTGACAGTGTACGACCTGTCCCCGGACCTGCCCGACCGCCTCTGTCGTCTGGCGCCGGCTTCAAAAGAATCTGCCTGATTTCACCGGCAACACTGCGGGGCCATCCTTGACAATGGTAAGCCGGATGATAACAATTATGGGCACATATACCGGTGCGCCGCCATTGGTAATCCCAAGGGGCTTGTGGTTGTTTCTGGATGACGACCTATTATGAAATCCTGGAGGTTTCGCGGGAAGCAATCTTGGAGGAGATCAGAACCGCGTATCGGCGGTTGGCCCTCAAGTATCACCCGGATAGGAACCCCGGGGATAAGGTGGCGGAAGATCGATTCAGACAGATTTCCGAAGCTTACCAGGTACTGGCCGACCTGGAAAAGCGCCAGCTTTACGACCTCTACGGTGATGCCGGGCTGGTGGGCCTGGACGTAAGCGGCTTCAGCGGCTTTGAGGATATTTTCAGCTCGTTCGGGGAGGTCTTCGAAGATTTCTTCAGTTTCGGACGCTCCCGGAACGGGCCGGATCGGCCCCAGCCCGGCGCGGACCTGAGACAGCCGGTGGTGCTGACCCTGGAGGAAGCCGCGCGGGGATTGGACACCAGCCTGACCGTGGAACGCCGGGTTAACTGCCCGCAATGTGGCGGGAGCATTGCTGAGCCCGGCCGCCCGCGCCAGACTTGTTCACGCTGCCAGGGTAAGGGACAGGTCAGTCAGTCCCAGGGGCTCCTGAAAATCTTCAACACCTGTCCGGATTGCCAGGGGGCCGGCGCCAGAATCACTTCTCCCTGCTCCGTCTGCCAGGGCGCCGGGGTCATCAAGGAAAAAAAGCAGATACAGGTGCGCATCCCGCCGGGGGTGGATACGGGCGCCCGCCTGCGCCTCCGGGGAGAAGGGGAAGCCGGGACCTACGGGGCGCCGCCGGGGGACCTCTACCTGGAAGTCTGCGTCGCCCATCATCCCACCTTCACCCGCAAGCACCAAGATCTCTATTACCGCGCCCAAATCTCTTTCGTGGAGGCCGCGCTGGGGACGAAAGTGGAGGTTCCCACCCTGACGGCTTCAACCTGCCTGGTCATTCCCCCCGGTACCCAGCCCGGGGCCACCCTGCGGATTCCCGGCCTGGGTTTGCCCGGCCTGCGGGGCAAATCCTTGGGCGACCTGGTGGTGGTCGTGGACCTCCAAACCCCCACCCAGCTCTCCGAGCAGCAGAAGCAACTCCTCCAGGAGTTTCTCAGACTGAAGGATACCGTGGGATTGGATGGGTTCACAGGGATGGAAGCCTGAAGGGGATTAGCCGGACCTGGCCGCCGCTCCCAACCCAAAGAAGTTAACCGGGTTAGCGCGCCGCTCACCGGCCGAGCCATGTGCCGATCAATGGGTGCTGTCCTAATTTGATTTTGGATTTTTGCAAGCGATTGCAAAGTTTGGATAAATTGATCTGAGAGTGGATAGGAGCAAAATGACATTTTCGTTCAAAGACTGTCATCCTCACCAAACGCCATTGACAATGGACTTTGGACAGAATATAGTCTTTTTGGAAAAAAGAGGTATCTATATTTTTTTTTATGTTTTCTATAGCTTTTCCCGATTATTATCTTGACACGGTCAATCTGACCCACTACCATATAGTCATTGAGACCCATCGACGGAACCCATCATCTTTTTTGGATTTGGATGTGGATTAGCTTCTGTCGATAATTGAGCCCCCAGGGAGTGATCCATTTGGACACTCCCTGTTTTGTTTTGGAAAGGTAGAGACGGAATGAACCGTATAAGGATATTTGTAGATTACTGGAATTTTCAGTTGACTATGAATAAACGCGAAGCCTCAGAAAGGGGCAAAATCGACTATCGTTTTGAGGTTGATTGGCTTGGCTTAGGCCCTTGGCTTGCCCGAAAAGCCTGTGAGCGAATACAAATTACCGATTATTCGTTTGATGGAATCAATATTTACACTTCCTATAATCCAACCACTCAAGAGGGAAAAAAATTTAATCAATGGGCCAAAAATATACTCAGTAAAGGAACTGGGGTTAGCGTAGAATGCATTGAGAGGAAGCCCAAAAATTATCCAGAATGCCCAATTTGTCATCGTGAAATTAGAAATTGCCCTCATGGTGATTGCGGTGCAGAGATGAACCGAACTATAGAAAAAGGGGTAGATACCTTAATTGCAACCGATATGATCCGGTTGGCTTGGGAGGATGCTTACGATTTTGCTGTATTGTCCACAATGGACCGCGATTTAATCCCAGCCGTTAAGTTTTTGAAACAAAAAGGAAGAAAGATAATTCACGCAGGCTTTCCGCCCCTAGGAACTGATTTAGCCGCAGCTTGTTGGGCTTCTTTCGATGTCTATCGCTCACGGAAAGAAATAAATAGACCTCCAAAAAAGAAGACATAGGCTTAATTCAACTTCCCCACACTTTATGATCTGGTCAATGAGAAAACCTGACTTCCGGCCAGTTATCTGATATCATCCGGCTGACGAGAGAAATCCCCTGGAAGTTTAAACGGCACCAGGCGCATGATCAACTGCCGTTTCGGGGCCGGAACCGCCCCCATCCTGCATAAGTTCGCCTTATTATGATGAAAATACTATTAATCCAAGCTTCCGGCTACCGGGAAAACGGCCGCCTGGACCGGCGAAAGAACCGCTGGCTGCTGGGGATGACCCTGCCGTATGTGGCGGCTTTGACCCCCGGCGATATTCGGGTGGAGATCAAGGACGATATGCTGGAGGAGATCACCTTCCGGGAAGACTGCGACCTGGTGGGCCTCTCCTTCATGTCCCACCAGGCCCCCCGGGCCTTTCACCTGGCCGCGGGTTTCCGCAACCGGGGCATTCCCGTGGTGATGGGCGGTTTTCACGCCACTCTGGCCCCGGAAGAATGCCAGGCGCATGCCGATGCCCTGGTGCTGGGGGAGGCCGAGGAGGCCTGGCCCAGGCTCCTCCGGGATTTCCAGGCCGGGCGGCTCCAGCCCCGCTATCAGGCGGAGAAACTTTCGGACCTGAAAAACCTGCCGGTGCCCCGCTATGACCTGCTGGATCTCAAGCGTTACAAGGTCTGGAACATCCCTTCCCAGACTACCCGGGGGTGTCCCTATAATTGCAGCTTTTGTGAAGTCACTCAGGTCTATGGGGGCAAGTTCCGGCACCGCCCCGTGGACGAAGTGATCCACGAAATTAAGGAGATTCGGCGGTTAACCGACAGCGGTTTTATCTACTTCGTGGACGACAACTTCGTGGCCAACCGCGGCCACGCCATGGAGATTATGGAGCGCCTCATCCCCCTCAAGCTGAATTACGCCTGCCTGGCCACGGCCAACGTCGGGGACGACCCGCAGTTGCTGGACCTCCTGGCCCGCAGCGGCTGCCGCCACGTGAACATCGGCATGGAGTCCATCAGCCCGGAAAGTCTCCGGTCCATCAACAAAAAACAGAATAAGACTACGGATTATGAACGTCAGTTTAAAGGCCTGCGGGACCGGGGCGTCGGCTTTTCGGTGAACGTCATGTTCGGGCTTGACGGCGACCGGCCGGAGATCTTCGGGGCCACGGTGGATTTCCTCAATCGCGTCAAGGCGCCGGCCGCGTTCATGTTCATCCTGGCCCCCCGCCCCGGCACCAAGGTGCAGAAGCAACTGCTCCAGGCTGGGCGGATTTTTGACCACGACTGGAGCCATTACAGCGGCTTTCAGGTGGTTTACCACCCCAAACACATGTCGGTGGGGCAACTGGAGGAGGGCTACTGGCGCGCCAACCGGAAGTTCTATTCGCCCCTGTCCATGCTGAAGCGCTTCCACCGGGCCCCCTATGACCTCAACATGCTGATTTTCAACCTCTATTTCGCCTGGGCGGTGCGCCGCCGCTTTCAACCCCTGAATTATTTTTTTTGAGCCTGGCGGAAGAAGTCATGCCTGGGCCTTTTGCCCACCCGTAAATCATGAAATGTTCGGTGGGGCGGGCCTCCGTGCCCGCCGCGGCCATAAGGCGTAATTCCTAAAATTTGAGATGACTATCATCAAACCGAGAAAAGATGAGACCTGACCCTGGGGACAAAAACTTTAAAGGTCGCCAGGGTATGAGATAGAGCTAAGATATCCATATCAACCCGCGGTAATGGATTTTATAAGGGTGGATAGATAGCAGTTATATGTTCCGGGGGCATAGAGCAGGTCCTATGCCCCGCCAAATTCTAAAAATATTACCCGGCTTTTATCATCATAGCTCAACAGTTCTGCATATCGCCCCCAGTCGACCACAATCTCCAACTGGTGTTGGGCCTCTTCCGGGTGGAATTCGAGTTCCAGGGCAGCCTGCACAACCTCCCATTTTTGCTGATTTTTTTCAGAGGCGCGCAAGATGGTCGTTAACCATTTGAACAATGGCAGTCGGCGGAGGCGGGCGGCAAAAATTTCTTTGCGACCGATAATGCTGGCCTCCGCAAAAGTCTCCCCCAAGGGGGTAAGGTGTATATCCCCCTTTGCAACTGTGGCAAAACCCAATAGTTCCGCAGCCTCGATCAAACTCAAAAGCTGATCGGAACCCACCTTAATATCATCGGCTAAAGCATAAATGTCATGTCGATGGTCAGTGGCTTTTTCCAAATGCTCCATTAGACCGGGGAGATCGCTGATGGGAATTTTAGGCAGCCTGCGGGTCGGCCCCGGCTCACCGGGCGCAGTTCCAAGTTCCTCATGCTCCGGCTGGGTTTGTCCGGCCAGCAGAGCATATACCTTATCCACCACCTCTTCAAAGTCCAGGTCCTTACGATGCCGGGGATGTGAGAGGTCCACGTTGAAGTCCATAATGAGGCGGCCTGGGTCTTTTTCCATGACCACGATCCTGTCGGCCATGAACACGGCTTCCTCAATATTATGGGTGACCATCAAAATGGCCTTGGTAGGCAGCTTGCCGCTGGTCCAGAGTTCCAGCAGCTCTCCCCGCAGGGTCTCCGCACTGAGGACGTCCAGATTAGAAAAAGGCTCATCCAGGCAGAGCAACTCCGGTTCCACGGCAATCGCCCGGGCAAAACCGACTTTCTGGCGCATGCCCCCGGAAAGCTCCCGGGGGTAGGCATTCTCAAAACCATCCAAGCCGACCCGGTCCAAGATTTCCAAGGTCCGGCTCGCCCGCAACCGGGGAGGCAAGCCGCGGGCTTCCAAAGCCAGTTCCACGTTTTCCTGCACGGTCAGCCAGGGGAACAAGGCGAAGGTCTGGAAAACGATGGTGGCATGGGGGTTGACCCCAATAAGAGGTTGGTTGCGATATAATACCTCACCGCTGGTGGGAGGCTGCAAGCCGGTGATAATCCGTAAAAGCGTGCTTTTGCCGCACCCTGATGGCCCCAATAAAGCGCTAAACTCACCCTCTTTCAGGGTGAGGCTGAAGTTTTTGATGGCGGTGAATGGCCGCGCCCCCGCGGCATAGACCTGATTGACGTCTTTTAGCTCAAGGAGAAAATCATTGTTGGTCATGGTTCAATCCATGTGGAATTTTTCTTCCGCCAGGCGGTAAAGTCGCCGCCATACCAGGCGGTTGATGGTGGTCACGGCCAGGATCATCCCCAGGGTGGAAGCCAGGAGAAGGGGGTAATTTCCGTTGGCGGTGGCCTGGGCGATGAGGGAACCCACGCCTACGGTAAACAAAGTCTGCCCCCCGAATTGGACGTATTCCGCCACGATGCTGGCATTCCAAGCTCCCCCGCTGGCGGTGATGGCTCCCGTGATGACATACGGGAATAGGGCGGGTAAAATCAGGGCGCGCCAACGCCGCCAACGGCTCAATTGCAGCAGGGAGGCGGTATATTTCAAATCCTGGGGGATAGCCGAAGCCCCGGCAATGACATTGAAAAGCAGATACCATTGGGTCCCCATGAGCATCAGCAGTACGGCGGCCAAGTTGAGTCCGGAAGGAAGCTTCAGCACTACCAGCAAGACTACCGGGAAAAGGGCGGTGGCGGGCACCGAGGCCGCGACCTGGACCACGGGTTGCAACCAGGTGGCCAGGCGGCGGTTGGTGCCGATGGCTACTCCCAAAGGGATAGTCCAGGCCAGCGCGATTAGCAGGGCTAAAAGGACGCGCAGCAACGTGGCCAGCACTCCTACAAGAATTCGGCCCCAATCAGTCAATGAGACATTCAAGAGCAACTGCATTGCCTGGTATGCTTCATATAAAATTATTGAAAGACCTAAAAATCCCAAACCATAAAAAAGATAGCGATAGCTCCGTTTCCCGGCAGGTGGAAGCTGACTTTCTTTGCTGCCCTGATACTTGATCAACCGGGAATCCAAGAGTCTGCTCAGAGGGTTAAAGACTCTCCGGCGAATGCGGGAAATCAGGTGAGAACTACGTATGGCCGAATAAAACCAGGACGTCGGGGGAATCTCTTCCTCTACCATTCCCAACTTGAAACGTTGACCCCAGGCCAACAGGGGCCGCCAGACCAACTGGTCTAAAACCACAATGGTGCCCACCAAAGTCGCCAGTCCCAAAGCTATGGCCTGGAGATCGCCTTCATTGGCAGCCGATTGCAAATAAGAGCCTAAGCCTTGGAGACGAAAATCTTTGTTTCCGGCGGTGAAAATCTCTGCCGCCATCAGGAAAAACCAGCCCCCGGCCCAACTCATCATGCTGTTCCAGATGAGAGAGATTGCAGCAAATGGCAATTCTAACCTCTTGAAGCGCAGCCAAAAGTTGAGCCGGAAAATCGAGGAGGCTTCCTTTAAATCATTAGGGATGGTGGTCAGGGATTGATACCAGGCAAAGGTAAAGTTCCATGCCTGGCTGGTAAATATCAAGACGATGGCAGAGAGTTCCACCGCCAATTTCTGGGGAAGGACGGCACTCAGTCCTAACAGGACTACCGGTAAGAACGAAAGGATGGGCACGCTTTGCAGGACATCGAGGAGGGGAAGCAAGATTTTTTCGGCTGTTTGATACCTGGCCGCCATGTAGCCGTAGACCAGGGAAAAAATAACGGAGAGGACATAGGCTGCGGCCATGCGCCCCAAGGACAAACATAGGTAATAGGGCAAGACCTTTGGGGAAAGATTGACCTCTGGGCCGCTGACCACTTCCGGGGCACCCATGGCCAGGCGGACCCCCATGTATATAAGGCCCCCGACACCCAGCAAAACCACTCCATCTCCCCAGGTGAAAGGGCGGAGGGTATGGAGAAGCCTGAATTCTCGGCTGGTTCGTTTCAATTTGTCTCCAAAAACCAAGGTTTGAACCTATTGTTAACTTAGTAAGTCGATGTGAGAAAGATGACAAGCCAGATTTTAACAAATGGTCTGAAGCATAGCAATGAAGCCAAAGAAATCCCGCCTGGCTGCGAAGGAACTCGGAACCATGACCATGATGATTGCTCCTGAAAGCCCGCGGGTGAACCATTAAGGGAAGAAACATATAGAATTCAAGTTGCAGGCCATCCATTACTGATGGCGGATAAACTTGCCTTTATCCACCCTTATAAAATCCATCAAAGTGGTTTGATATGGATATCATAGCTGTATCTAAGACCCTGGCGACATTTAAAGTTTTTGTCGTAAGTGTCGAGTCTAATTTGATCTCGGTTTGATGATTGTCCGCTCAAATCTTGGTCATTACAGTCTAAGCAGCAGCGGCGCGGTCACGGCTCACGCCTCGCGGCCGGACAGGCGGTCCAGTTCACGCCGCAAGGTCTTGAAGTCGGGCAGATCCGCCCTCCCCTGCCACATGCCCCTGGCATTTGCAGCCGCGCCCGGCGCTCTCCAGGCTGAAATCCTTCAATCAGGCGGTCGATGGCCTGGCGGATTAATTCGCTTTGCTTCTTGCCGGTCTGCCGGGCAATGG
Organism: Deltaproteobacteria bacterium; assembly: GCA_016875015.1. Classification (GTDB taxonomy): domain Bacteria; phylum Desulfobacterota; class Desulfobaccia; order Desulfobaccales; family 0-14-0-80-60-11; genus 0-14-0-80-60-11. The sequence goes on from VGSJ01000006.1 coordinate 47,258, forward strand.
CCCTAAGGGCGGCGCGTTCGGCTTCGGTCAGATAAATCTGGGTCCTGACCATGGGGACCATCCCTTTACCATGATGTATATGTGTGGTGTATAATTATGGCTAATTGCCCCGGCCTTGTAAGGCCCCTTACCTGCCCTGCCCATCAGTTCTGCTTCCTTCATGACGTTGCCTCGCTTTCTTAAACCGCCGTCAGGTCAGTTCCCTCAGCGGCAACCGCTGCCAACCAACCCTCAGGGCAGGCTCAGCATCCTCAGATAAACAGTGCTAAACGCCGCCGGTTTGACGGTAATCAAACCGGAAAACGGCGTGTCGAGATCAAAAATGAAATAGATGCAGGCCAATACCAGGAAAATAACCATGAATTCATGGATAAGCGACACCACGGTGGGCTCGCGATTGATGAAATACAAGCCGTAAACCACTGATACAAACCCGAATATGAGGATCGCCCAGACCGGCGGGTAGAGATTGCCTTGCAGAATGTTGGCCCGGGAGGAGCGCTGCCTCCCGGCTTCGGTGAGATTGGTGTAAAGTTCGCTGCTCCTGCTGGGATCATCTTTGAGTTCATAGATTCTGGCCCAGATGTCGTCGAACCGCCGGCCGGCTTCCGGGCTCATAGCGTTTTTTTCCATCTCTGCCCATTCAACGTCGATTACCGTCTTCACATAATTTGTCACCGCCCGGCGAAAGTCTTCTGAGCCAGGCAGGTGCTTGGCGGTGCGATAGACCACCATCAATGATTCGGCTTCCCGGGTAACGTTGGTCTTGGCGGTCAAAAACGCCGTCCACAGGGTCACCATGGCAAAGCCGATAAAAAAGGCATAGAGGGTGGTGAAAAAATTGAAAATCGGAGACTGAATATGCTCCTGATCGCGCCAACGGCCTTTACCACTCCGGCGAATCAGCAGCAAAGATCCTGAAATCACCACACTGATCAGCGTTATCAAGGAAAACAGTATTAAGAACGGGTTCACGAATTATCCCTCCTGCCTGGTTGTGATACAGCTTTGCCGTTCCGGAGGCTTCCATTATAGATGCGCGGCTGGATTCTGGCCAGGGCCATTTTTGCGGTGCAGATGGCCAGAGGCGGCGGCAGCCTTCCCCGCCTGGCGGAGGGCCTGATTAACCCGCTATCCCGGGAATCAATGCCCCGGCAACTTCGAGCTTGACTTTACCCATTCAGCCATTAAGTTAAGTTTTACCAAGAAAAGCCGTTTTACCCTAAAAAGGAAAGGGTGACAGATTATGCGTACGAACCGGATTATTCTCAGCCTGGCCATGGCGGCCGTTCTTCTGTTGGTGGTCACCCCGGGCGTCGCCCAGGGACCGTATTACCCGGTGGGGTCCGTATCCGTTGACATGACTTCCGTGGCGGCGGGCGTGGGCGCCAGCTGGGGGAGCGGCGTCCTCAGGTTCAAAGGGCAACGCCTCCTCTTCAAGATTGACGGCCTCAGCGTGGGCAGCGTGGGGGTTTCGTCCATCAGCGCGGTGGGCAATGTCTACAACATGACCAGCATTTCTCAGTTTTCCGGCAATTATGCGGCCGTCGGCGCGGGCGTCACCCTGGCCGGAGGCGTGGCCGGCCTGAAGATGCAGAACCAGAGCGGCGTCATCATCAATCTGTATGCCACGCAGGCAGGGGTGCAGCTGAACATCGGACCCCAGGGTTTCACCATCAGCATGAGATAGGCAAACCCCGCGTGGTGCGTGAGACGCACCCTACTAGGCTTTATTAACCGAACCTTGAACCTTGAACTTTGAGTCATTCGGTTAGTCTCACGCCGTGGCGCTCATGCGGCCCAGGTAGGCCTCAATGACCAGGGGGTTGTGGCGCACCGCGTCCGGGGTCCCCTGGGCGATGCGGCTGCCGCCGTCCAGGACCACGACGTGGTCCGAGACCCCCATCACCATTTCCATGTCGTGTTCCACCAGGATCATGGTCTTGCCCGCCAGCCGCATCTGGCGGATGAAGTCGGCCACCGTCGCGGTCTCCTCGGGATTGAGGCCCGCCACCGGCTCGTCCAGCAGGGTCAGGACGGGCTGGGACACGAAGGCCCGGGCCATCTCCACCCGTTTCTTGTCCCCATAGGGCAGCGCCCCCACGGGCCAGCCGGCCTTATCCGCCAGGCCGAAGGCGTCCAGGGCCTCCAGGGCCGTGAGTTTGAGCCGCCGCTCCTGGTGGCGCAACCCGGGGGGGCGTAGGAGCGCCTCCAAAAAGGAGGCGCCGGCCTGGACCGTTAGTCCGCAGAGGACGTTGTCCAGGACCGTGAGACGCGGAAAGATGCGGAGGTTTTGAAAGGTCCGGGAGATTCCCAGCCGGGCCACCCGGTGAGCCGGCAACCCGGCAATATCGGCGCCCTCGAACCGGATGGCCCCCGCGTCGGGCCGGATGATCCCGGTGAGGCAGTTGATGAGGGTGGTTTTGCCGGCCCCGTTGGGGCCGATGAGGGCGGTGACCTGGCCCCGGACGGCGAGAAAACTCACGTCGGCCAGGGCCGGCAGACCGCCGAAATGCTTGCTGAGGCCGGATACCTGGAGGAGCGGTACTTGATTGGCTTGGTCCATGGGTAAACCAAGTGACACAGGCGCCTGGCCTCTATATTGTTATAAACCGGGAAAAGATAATTTACCAGAGCGTCTGCTGATATTGACTAAGACGATAATGTTAGGTCGCCCAAAAGTTGAAATTTAAGGATGACCAGAAGAAAGTTTGGCTTCATAGCTGACCGCTGACAGCTATCTAAACAAAAAGGGAACTCACGGAATCCTGATTGTGGATCCTTTTGATGGCCTCCCCCAGGAGGGGGGCCACGGACAGGACCCGGATTTTTTCCAACGCCGCGGCCTCAGGGGTGAGAGGAATGGTGTCGGTGACCGCCAGGGTCTGGACCATGGACCCGTGGAGGTTGCTCACCGCGTGGCGCGACATCACCGCATGGGTGACGCAGGCATGGACCGTGCGCACTCCGTGACGCATCAGCAACTCCGACGCCATCGTCAGGGTGGCCCCGGTGGTGACCATGTCATCCAGGATGATGGCCTCCTTGCCCCAGACATTGCCGATAAGGGTCATGGCCTTGATGCCCGCGGCGTCCCGCCGTTTATCAATGATCGCCAGGGAGGTGTTCAGGCGCTTGGCAAAGGCCCGGGCCCGCTCCACCCCGCCGGCATCAGGAGATACCACCACCACGTCGCCGGCGAAATTCTCCCGGATATACTCCAGGGTCACGGGGGCGGCGTACAGATGGTCCACCGGAATATTGAAAAATCCCTGAATCTGCCCCGTATGCAGGTCCATGGTGATCATCCGGTTGGCGCCCGCAATGGTGATAAGATCGGCCACCAGCTTGGCGGAAATGGGGGTCCGGGGCGCGGTCTTCCGATCCTGGCGGGCATAGGCGTAGTAGGTCACCACCGCGGTGATGCAGCGGGCCGAAGCCCGCTTCAGGGCGTCAAGCATGATGCACAGTTCCAACAGGTGTTCGTTGCAGGGGATGCAGGTGGGCTGAATGACGTAAACATCCTTACCCCGGACATTCTCCCGAAACTCCACCGAGATTTCCCCGTCGGAAAACCGCCCCACCACCGCGTCTCCCAGAGGAATCTGGAGATGCCGGCAAATCTTCTCCGCCAGGGGCCGGTTGGCATTGCCGGTAAAGACTTTTAGATCGTCCATGCGTCGCGCTCCCAGGCCGTCTCGGGTTCCGGGCCGGTGAGGCCCCGGGCCACGACCAGCCAGCCCCGGAAAGTCCGGCGCAACCTCAGGCCCGCCTGATGCGCCGCCTCCCGGGTCCGAAACAGGCCGAAGAGGGTGGGGCCGCTCCCGGAAACACCCTGGCACCAGGCCCCCGCGTCGCGGAGGCCGGCCAGGAGCTGCGCCAGTTCGGGCAAGCGCTTCACCGCCACCGTCCCCAGATCGTTGCGCACCCAGGTTTCCGGGTGTTCCGGGTCCCAGGCCTCAGTCGCCGGCGGACCCGGCAGACCGGCAAGATCCAGGTTTTCATAAACCCAGCGGGTGGATAAGGGCGCCCCGGGGTTAACCAGCAGATACCAGTAAGGGAGTAAGGTCACGGCGCTGAGTTGGGCGCCGGTGCCGCGCCCCACCGCCGGCTCCCGAGCCAGAAAGAACGGCACGTCAGCCCCCAAAAGGCTGGCCAGGCGGTGCAGGCGCCCCTGGGGGAGCGGCTTGCCGGCCAGATCATTCAAGGCCAGCAATGTGCCGGCGGCGTCGCTGCTGCCGCCCCCCAGTCCGGCGGCCACGGGTATTCGCTTGGCAAGGTAAAGGCGCACCCCCGGCGTAAGCCCCGTCTCCTCCTGAAACTGCCGGGCCGCCCGCCAGACCAGGTTCTCTTCCCCCTGGGGCAGATCCGGATGGTCGCACCTGAGGCTGATACCCTCCCCGGCCAGGGTGACGGTCAGTTCATCGGCCAGGGTCAAGGGCTGCATCACGGTCACCACTTCATGGTAACCGTCGGGGCGGCGGCCCACCACCCTGAGATAGAGGTTGACCTTGGCGGGGCACCACACCCGCATCGCTTCCCCGGTGGCGCCCGTAATCAGCCTACCTCCCTGACGTACGCCATCCGCAAATCATAGAGCAGGTGATCGAAGAGGTTTTCTTCCTCTGCCGTCAGGTTGTTCCGGGTCTTGTTCCGCAGCAGGCCCAGCAGGTCAATGGTCTGCTTGACCAGGGGCAGATTCTTCTCCACCTTGCCGGTGTTGGGGTCCGGAATAGCTCCCAGGTGGACGAAAGCCGAGGAACTCAACGAAAAAAGCAGGGAAGAGAAGGTGATTTCGGGAAGCGGCAATTCCTGGGCAGTTTTGTCGGCCTCAGCCGCCGCCTTCTGGGAAGCCTCCTGAAAAGCCTCTTCGGCCCCCGCCTTCTCCCGGAGTTTGTCCTTCTCCGACTCGCTCAGGTGCAGATGCCGCCGGTCTTCGACGGTATAACCTTTGTCTTCGTCCTCACCCATGCTTGCCTCCGGCCTTTACGGGTCGCGCCGCTCTAAAGCTCCAACTGGTAGGCCATGGCCACATGTTCCAGGTCCAGCACATCTTTAAGGCATTCCGGGGTGACGGGGGTGTCGGTGGTAAGCAGGATGATGTTCTGCCCCCTCTCTTTTTCCTGGCCCACGGTCATCCGGGCGATGTTGATATTGTGCTTGCCGATGGTGGTGCCGATGGCGCCGATTACCCCGGGGCGATCGGTGTTGTAGATGAACAGCATGTGCCCCGCGGGGATGACCTCCATCCGAAACTTGTTGATTCGGACCAGGCGCGGCTCGTATTTTCCGAAGATGGTCCCGGCCACCAAGTTTTCCTCATTGCCGGCCTTGACGGTCAAACGGATCAGGGTGGAGAAATCCTCCGTGGCATCCGCCTTCTCTTCGCTGATATGGATACCCCGGGAGGCCGCCATGGCGGGGGCATTGACGTAGTTCACTTCATCGCCCACCACCGGAGAGAGCAAGCCTTTCAGGATGGAATGGGTCAAAGGCTTGGTGTCCAGTTTGGCCACCTCCCCGACATAGGCAATGGCCACGGCGATGATGGGGCCTTCGTTGATCTGCGCCTGAAAAGCTCCCATGGCCTCGGCCAAAGTGAGATAGGGCCTCAGTTGGCCCATGGCTTCCTGGGAAACCGAGGGGGCGTTCACCGCGTTCTTGATGGTCCCGTAGAGCAGCAGTTCCAGAATCTGCTCGCACACGGCCACCGCCACATTGGCCTGGGCTTCTTCGGTAGAGGCGCCCAAATGCGGGGTGCAGACAATATTGGGCAGCTCCCGCAGCGGCCAGTCGGCAACCGGCGGCTCGGTCTCGAAGACGTCCAGGGCGGCGCCGGCCACTTTGCCGGCCTTCAAGGCTTCGAGCAAGGCCGCTTCGTCGATCAGACCGCCCCGGGCGCAGTTAATGAGGCGCACGCCTGGCTTCATCTTCATGAAGGCTTCCCGGCTCAGGAGCTTGGCCGTATCCTTGGTCTTGGGGGTGTGAATGGTGATGAAGTCGGAACGGGCCAGGAGTTCGTCCAGGGAAACCGACTCCACCCCGATCTTGGCGGCCAATTCCTTGGTAATGAAAGGGTCATAGCACAGGACCCGCATCCTCAAGCCCAGGCCTCTCTCGGCCACCACGGTGCCGATGCGCCCCATGCCGATGATTCCCAGGGTCTTGTTGAACAGTTCGGTGCCCTGGAATTTCTTCTTATCCCACTTGCCCTCCCGCATGGAATTGGCGGCCTGGGGAATGTTGCGGGCCAGGGCCATCATAAGCGACAAGGCGTGCTCGGCCGTGGTGATGGTGTTGCCCCCGGGGGTGTTCATCACCACGATGCCCCGTTTCGAGGCCGCCGGGATGTCCACGTTGTCCAGCCCGGTGCCGGCCCGGCCCACTACCTTTAACCGGGGCGCGGCGGCGATCAACTCGGCCGTTACCTTGGTGGCGCTGCGGATGACCAGGGCGTCGGCATCCTTGATTTCGGCCAGCAACTCCTCCGGTTTCATGCCGGGGCGGTTCACCACGTCAATGTTGGGATGGGATTTGAGGATGTCAATCCCCGCCTGATGCAAGTTATCGCTGATCAGAACTTTCATGCCCCCGCCTCCTTGGTCAGGATCGCCTGGGCCGCCCGCAATCCGGCGCCCGGCTCCACCTTATATCCCAACCCGCTGAGCACCGTCTCCAAACCGCCGAGGGTGCCAAGCAGATCCACGGTGTCAATAAATCCCATGTGGGCGATGCGGAAGATCTTGCCCTTGGCTTGGGCCTGGCCGCCGGCGATCCAGATCCCCTGCTCCCTAAGCTTGCTCACCACCTTCTGACCGTCAATTCCGGCCGGGGCTTCCACCGCGGTCAGGACCTGCGAGGGATAGTCCTTGGAATAGAGACTGAGCCCCATGGCCGCCATGGCCGCCTTGGTGGCCTCGGACAGCCGCCGGTTGTGGGCATAGATCTTCTCGAGCCCGTTTTTCTTGACCTTGGCCAGGACTTCCTGCAAGCCCAAAATCAGGGACACCGGTGAGGTATAAGGCGTCTGGTTCTTCCCCTGGGACTTGAGCTGCTTGGTAAAATCGAAATAATATTTGGGCAGGGTGGACTTTTTGACAAAATCCCAGGCCTTGCCGCTCAGGGCCGCAAACGCCAGGCCCGGGGGCAGCATCATGGCTTTTTGCGAGCCCGCCACCAGCACGTCGATCCCCCACTCGTCCATGGGGAGCTCATAGCCTCCCAGGGCCGAGATGGCGTCCACTATCAGGATGGTGCCCGGGCGGTTTTTGGTCACCGCCGCCAGTTCTTTCACCGGGTGCTGCACGCCGGTGGAGGTTTCATTGGCCTGAACCATGACCGCCTTGATCTCCGGATGGGCATCCAGGATCTTGGCCACTGCTTTGGGGTCCACGGCCCGGCCCCATTCCACCGCGAGGCGATTCACCTTGACCCCGTACACATTGCACAGTTCGGTCCAGCGCTCGCCAAACTTGCCGCCGTCCACCACCAGGGCCGTATCCCCCGAGGACAGGGTGTTGGCCACCGCCCCTTCCATGGCGCCGGTGCCGGTGGCGGTAAAAATGAGCACTTCCTGCTCCGTTTGGAACAGATATTTCAGACCATCCCTCACCTCCCCCAGGATCTCCATGAATTGGGGCGAGCGGTGGTGAATAATGGGCTGAGCCATAGCCAACTGTGTTTCCGGGGCAACCGGGGTCGGTCCCGGGGTCATCAAATACATTTTCATCGTCCGTACCTAACCTTGCAACCTCGCCAACCAGCGAGGGTATTTGTAAGAAGCCTCTGGAATTAGTAATTCTATTTGGAAGTAGTGTTGCTGTCAAGCCTTCGGTCCGAGGATTTGTGAAACAAAGCACAGGTGGATTATCTTATCTCAGATCCAGAGCCACCTTGAGGCTTTGATGGCGGCGCTTGTCAAAGGCCACCTGGAAGGCCCGGCGATAATCGGCCAGACGAAAGAGGTGAGAAACCAGCCCCTGTGAGGGATAATCTCCCTGGGCCAGCAATTCCACGGCCTTTTCATAGGTGCGCACCGTCTTGCCCTGACAGAGGCCGTGGGCGTACATGGCGGAACCGGTGAGCCTGAGCTCCCGAAACCACAGGCTGGAGAAGTCCACCGGCCCCAGAGCGCCGGCGGTGCCCACCAGGACAAAAGTCCCCCGGCCCCGCAGGGTCAGGAGCCCCTCTTGCATGGAGCTTTTACTCCCCACGCAGTCAAAAAACAGGTCGGCGCCGCCCTCCAGGTTGCCGCCCCCCAGGGTGGTGGGCGCCAGGCGGGCCCCCACAGCCTCTCCCAGCATGGTCCGGCTGGGGCTTGACATGACGACATTGGCTCCACCTTCCAGGGCCAGTTCTGCCTGGAACCGGTGCCGGGCCACCATCACCACCCGGGCCAAGGAGCCCAGGACCCGGAGCAGGCGGATCAAATGCTGCCCGATGATGCCGGCGCCGAAGATCACCACGGTGTGCCGGTCTTCCGGGAAGTTATCCAGGACGGGCTGGAGGGCCGAGGCCAGGGAATCGGTGAGCACGGCCACCTCATCGGGGACGTTATCCGGCACCCGCACCAGCCGGCTGGTATGGGCGGCCATCATCTCGGCCATGCCGCCCCCCACGCCCCGGGTGAAGCCTAGAATCACCCCGGGGGCCAACTCTCCGCCCAGAAAGTTCTCGCAGAGGTTGTAGGCTCCGGCGGCGCAATAGCGGCACGGCGGCGCCCCCCTGACGGCGCAGGGGAGGACCGGTTCCACCGCCACCCGGTCGCCCGCCCCCCACTCTGACCCCGGGGGGGCCTCCACCACTTCGGCCACCACTTCGTGCCCCAGCACCGCCGGGAGGGAGGCATAAGGCTCCAGCAACAGGGACTCGGCCCCTTTTAAGAGCCTCAGGTCCGAGCCGCAGATGCCGCACAGGCGGGGGCGCAGCACCACCCAGGCCGGCCCGGGGGGCCTGAAGTCGATCTCCTGCAACTTGAGAGGCGCCACCCGGGCGAAAAAAGTCCGGGGCCAGAAGCGGTTCAAGCCTTTGACCAACAGGTAGCGGCACACCGAGCGATAGTAAACCAGCGCTTTCATGATGTTTGATTCATCGGGGGACAGGTATCATCCCCGGTAATGCTAAGGACTCTGGCCCGGGAAGGGCCGCTTGTCAAGACCATTCTTTCCCCTCTTTCGTCTATTTCGTCTAGGGGTTGGGGATTCCGCCGTACTGGGGTATAATGGCTGATAATACGGGACTCGTCGGGGCCCGCGCCGCTTATTATAACAAATATCAAGGCACAAGGTTTTCATGGGGACAAGGAGCAGAATCGCGCTGGGAATGGTGGTCAAAAACTTCCGGCGCCTGGCGAAACATCCCTGGATCGGCGCCAAGCTGGCGACTCTCCAGGGCGAAAAGTGGCTCTTTAATCTGCTCTATCCCCAGGCCCAAACCGGAGAAGCTAACAAGATCCGCCAGTTGAGCTTCCGCATCACCGACCTCTGCAATCTGCGCTGCCACACCTGCGGCCAGTGGGGCGACCAGGGGTTTCTCCACGGCCAGAATCTGCGGGACTTGAAGCAGAGCGAGGTCTCTCTGGACCGCTACCTGGAAGTCCTGGGGGACCTGACGCGTCACGGCCACCACCCCTTTGTCTATCTCTGGGGCGGCGAACCCATGCTCTACGAGGGCTCTCTTAAGCTGATCGAAGCGGCCACCGCCCTTAAGTTGCCCACCGCCATCGCCACCAACGGCACCCGGATAGCCGCAGCCGCCGAGCGGCTGGTCCGGGCGCCCATGTTTCTCCTGCAGATTTCCATCGACGGCCCCGATGCCGCCCTGCACAACCAGGCGCGTCCGGGGGTGGGGGGGGCCGACAACTTCGCCGATATTCAGGCCGCCCTGGCCGCGGTGGGTGAGGCCAAGCGGGCCCGCGGCAGCACCCTGCCCCTCATCGCCTCCCTGACCACCATTTCCCAGGCCAATTTCCGGCGCCTGGTGGACATTTACGACGCCTTCCGGGACAAGGTGGACCTGTTTGTCTTTTACCTGTCCTGGTGGATCGACGAGGCGCGGTGCGAGGCCCACGAGGCGGACTTTCGCCGCCGCTTCGGGTTTACGCCCGTGCGGCCTCGGGGCTGGGTGGGAGGCTGGAAGCCGGATGACTACCGGGAGCTGAACCGCCAGATCGAGTCAGTACTGGCGCGGTCCCGGCCGGGGACGGCCCCGCCGGTCACCCTGATCCCTTCCCTTACCGGGGAAGACAACCTGCGCTCCTACTACACCGAACACCAAAACTACTTCGGCTTCAATCAGTGCATCTCCATCTTCCAGGCCGTGGAAGTCAACAGCAACGGCGATCTCTCGCCCTGCCGGGACTACCACGACTATGTGGTGGGGAACATCAAAGAGGCCACCATCACCGAGATCTGGAACTCCCCGGCTTACCGTAAGTTCCGGCAGAGTCTCGCCACCGAGGGGTTGATGCCGGTCTGCTCCCGCTGCTGCGGCTTGATGGGGTATTAATGGCCAGGGGCCAGGGACCAGGGGTTAGGGGTCAGGGGCTGTCTCGCAGGCGGCCGCTTTCAAGCCCTTCCCCAACCGCTCGCCCGGCCCGGCTTGTTTTTCTCCTCCAGGACTTGAAATTCGGCGGTACCCAGCGCCAGGCCCTGGAGTTGGCCCGGCTGCTTGACCCCGTCCGGTTTCAGGTGGAAGTCTGGCTGCTGGCGGCGGGGGAAGAACTGGCTCCCCTGGCCCGGGACTGGGGCCTCCCCCTGGTCCAATTGTCCCGGCAGGAGCCCGTGGGGCCGGCGGCCCTGGCCCGCCTGTGGCGGCGGCTAAAGCATCAACCCGTTGACCTGCTCATGCCCCTTACCGTGGTGCCGAATATCTGGGGCCGGGTGTTGGGTCGCCTGGCCCGGGTGCCGGTGATTGTCGGCAACTGCCGGGGGGGCGGGGCTCCCCGGCGCCAGGGGGAACGCTGGCTCTGGCCCCTGGCGCACCACATCATTTGCAACAGCGCGGCCTTGAAGGGGGTGCTCACCGGGCGCGGCGGCGTGCCCGAGGCCCGGGTTACCACGATCCCCAACGGGGTGGATACGGATTATTTCCGGCCGGCCCCGGAGGGACCCGACCCTTATCCCGCCGTGGTGCTCTCCGTGGCCCGGATGGTGCCCGACAAAGACCACGAAACCCTGATCCGGGCCTTTGCTCTGGCGGCGCCGGCCTTTCCCCAGGCGCGGTTGTGGCTGGTGGGGGAAGGGCCAGACCTTCCGGCGATCCGGCAACTGGCCGAAGCAACCCTGCCCCCGGGTTCTTTCCGGTTCATCCCGCCCCAGGCGGACCTGCGGCCTCTGTTCCGGCAAGCCGGCCTGCTGGCTTTGAGTTCCCGCACCGAGGCGCTGCCCAACGTGATTCTGGAGGCCATGGCCGCGGGCCTGCCGGTGGCGGCCACCGCGGTGGGTGGCGTGCCGGAGCTGGTGACCCCGGCCCGGACGGGCTGGCTGGCGGCCCCCGGAGACGCCCCGGGGCTGGCCGCAATCATGCGCCGGATCCTGGAAAACCCGGAGCAGGGCCGGGCCTTTGGCCGGGCCGGGCGAGAGCGGGCGGTGAGAGATTTTTCACTTAAGGCCATGGCGCGGCGCTACGAAGAAGTCTTGGACCGCCTCCTGGCCCAGGCGGGACGCTGACGATGCCGGGACCGCGGGTGGCCTACCTTCTCCTCTGGTTTCCCGAGCCTTCCCAGACCTTTGTGCTGGACGAAGTCAACACCCTGGTGCGCCTGGGCCTGGACGTCAGGGTTTACACCCTCTACGGGCCCCGGCCGGCGACCCGCCTTACGGGGATGGCGGAGGTCCTGGCGCCGGTGCGCCACCTGGGAACAGCCGCCCTGAAGTTCCTGGTCCGGGACCTGCTGCGCCTGGGCCGCACCTGGGGCCCGGAGGCCGCGCCGTTTTTGCGGCGGGTACTGGTGCGCCGGTGGCGCAGCCTGGAGACCTGGGGCGAAGCCCTGTGGGCCGCAATGGCCGGGGTGCACCTGGCCGGGACCATGACTGCCGACGGCATCGACCACATTCACGCCCCCTGGGCCAACGGCCCGGCCACCGCCGCCTGGGTGGCCGCCAGGCTCAGCGGCATCCCCTTCAGCTTCAGCGGCCGGGCCCACGATCTCTATCCCCCCGACGGGGCGCTTCAGGAGAAGCTGGCGGCCGCCAAGTTCATCCGCACCAATACCCGGATCAACCAACGGTACCTGGCGGACCTGTGTCCCCCCCTGGCCGGGAAAGTGGTGAACATCTACAACGGCGTTTCGCTAACGCCGGCCGCCGGGCCCCGGCCCCCGGCCCGGCCGCCGTTTCACCTGCTGGCCCTGGGCCGCCTGGTCCCCAAAAAGGGTTTTCCGGTGCTCCTGACGGCCTGCCGCCATTTGCGCGCCCAGGGGGTGGATTTCCGTCTCACCCTGGCCGGCGATGGCCCGGAGCGGGGAAAAATCCGGGAGTTTATCGACCGGGAGGGGCTGGCCGACCGGGTGAGCCTGCCCGGGGCGGTGCCCCACCGGGAGGTGGCCCGGCTTATGGCCGCGGCCCACCTCTTGGTCATGCCCAGCCTGATTGCGCCCTCGGGGGACCGGGACGGCATCCCCAACGTCATCCTGGAGGCCTTGCTCTGTGAGGCGCCGGTGGTGGCCAGCGCAGTTTCGGGCATCCCCGAGGTCATCCGGGAGGGCGACACCGGCTGGCTGACCGTCCCCGGCGACCCCGAAGCCCTGGCCCAGGCCGTGGCGGCGGCCCTGGCCGACCCCGGGGAAGCCCGGCGCCGGGCTGAGAGGGGCCGGATCCTGGTGGCTCGGGAGTTCGACTCCCGCAAGAATTATGCCCGATTGAAGGCGCAGTTCGAGGGAGCCCTCCGGGTCACGCCTCCGGCCAGGTCGCCAGGAACAGGGGACGTTTCCTTAAGCCCGGGCGCACCGTGAAACACCTGCCGGGCTGGGTCATCCATCCGCATAGTCTATGATTTCATAGATACGCTCACGTCATATATCGCCCCCCAACCATCTCCCCCCGAAGCGGGAGGAAAGGGGGGAATGGCGCAAAAAATCGCACCCGAGGAACAGCTCATGCACAGATATACCCTGGCGGTAAAACGAGACTTCGTGGCCCGGCACTATCTTTTCGGCGGCGATTGGGGCGCGGAAAATCAACTCCATTCCCACCATTACCAGGTTGAAGTTCAGCTGGAAGGCCGCACCCTGGATAAACACGGCTACCTGGTGGACATTGTGGCCGTAGAAGCCCATCTGGAAGAACTGGTGGCGTATTACCGGGACCAGAGCCTGAACGATCTCCCGGAATTCGCCGGGCTCAACCCCAGCATCGAGCACTTCGCCCGCATCCTATGCCAGGAGCTTTTAGGCCGCGTGCCGGAACCCCTCAGCGCGGTCACGGTCAAAATCTGGGAAAATGACATCGCCTGGGCCGCTTACCGCGAGGCCCGTTAGTGCATGTGGGCCTGCTCATTTACGGGAGCCTGACCGCCATCTCCGGCGGCTTCATCTATGACCGGAACCTGGTCCGGTATCTTAGGGAGCAGGGCGACCGGGTGGACGTCATCTCTCTCCCCTGGCGCCGCTATGGGTTAAGCCTCCTGGACAACCTTAACTCCGGCCTCCGCCGCCGGCTCACCCAGGCCGGCTTTGATGTTCTCCTCCAAGATGAGCTGGCGCACCCCTCCTGTTTCTGGCTCAACCAGCGCCTGCGCCCCCGGTTGAGCTACCCCGTGATCGCCATCGTTCATCATCTGCGCTGCCGGGAGCGCCATCCGGCCTTATTGAGCCGGCTGTACCGCCGGGTGGAAAAACGCTACCTGGCCTCGGTGGACGGTTTCATCTGCGTCAGCCGCACCACCGGGGCGGACGTGGAGGATTTGGTGGGGCGGGCCCGGCCATTGGTGGTGGCGCCGCCCGGGGGCGACCGTTTGACCGGAAAAATCACCGCAGAACAAATTGCTGCCAAGGCGGTGGAACCAGGGCCTTTAAAAATTATCTCCGTGGCCAACCTAATTCCCCGGAAGGGAATCCATACCTTGATAACTGCTCTGGCCAGTCTGCCTCACAACGGTTGGCAACTCACGGTTGCCGGCAGTCTGAATATGGATACAAGTTATGTTGGCAGTATTCGCCGCCAAATTGCGCAGGATGGTTTGAACGCCAGGATATCATTGCTGGGAACGGTTTCCGACGAAGAGCTGGCCGTGCTGCTCCCCCAACACCACCTCCTGGCGGTGCCATCATCTTATGAAGGCTTCGGCATCGTCTACCTGGAGGGCATGCATTTCGGCCTGCCCGCCATCGCCGGAACCGCCGGCGCCGCCAAAGAACTCATCCGCCATGACCACAACGGCTTTCTGGCGCCTCCGGGGGATGCCGACGCCCTGGCCCGCTGTATCAGCCTCCTGGTGGAGGACCGGGAACTCCTGAAACGCCTTTCTCTGACGGCGCATCACTCGGCTGCGGCCCATCCTACCTGGAACGAGAGCGCCGCCCGAGCCCGGGCCTTCCTCCAGAGTTTCCTGAGGTGACCGTGTCCGGCCCGGCTGCTCCCGACTTTATCCGCTATCTGGCCGCCAAAAAAGGCCTGGATGACCGCTCCCTGAATCGGCGGGTGTGGGACCACCTGGCCCGGGCGGTGCGGGACCGGCCGGACCCCGCCCCCCTCCGGGTCCTGGAGGTGGGCTGCGGCATCGGCACCATGGTGGAGCGGTTGCTGGACCGGGGTTTGCTGACCCGGGCGGCGTACACCGGCATCGATGTGGAGCCGGAGTTCATCCGGGCGGCCACGGAGCGCCTGCGCAGTTATGCGGCGGCGCGCCATGTCCTCCTGGCAGAGGAGTCCGGCGGGGTCCTGCTCTTTTCGACCCCTGGCCAAGAAGTCCGGATAACTTTAGAAGTCGCCGACCTCTTCGATTTCCTTGGCCATGAGCCGGGAAAATCGGCCTGGGACCTGCTCGTCGCCCATGCCGTCCTGGACCTGATCGACCTCCCCACCGCCCTGCCCCGCCTCTTGGCGCACCTTTCTCCCGGCGGGCTCTTCTATTTCAGCCTCAATTTTGACGGGGCCACCACCTTTGAACCCCCCATCGACCCGGACCTGGACGCCTTGATCGAAGCCCTGTATCACCGCACCATGGACACGCGAAGCCGCCAGGGCCAGCCCTCAGGCAGCAGCCTTACCGGGCGCCGACTCTTCGGGCGCCTCAAAGAGGCGGGCGCCCGGGTGGTTGCGGCGGGCAGTTCCGACTGGGTGGTCTTTCCCGGCCCGGACGGCTATTCCGGGGATGAAGCTTACTTTCTCCACTTTATCATCGATACCATCAGCCGGGCCTTGCACGGCCACCCGGAATTGGCCGGGAGCGGTTTTCAGGCCTGGGTGGCCCGGCGCCACCGCCAGATCGAGTCGGCGGAATTGACCTACATTGCGCACCAGCTAGATTTTCTGGGATTAAAGAACTTGAAACAATAAAAAAACCGGGGAAGAAATTTTTTGAAATAGAAAGAAAAAAGAGGATAGAATATTCTGAAAAAGCTAAATTGGACTAATTATGCGACCCTCATGGGATGAATACTTCATGCTCATCGCCAAGCTGGTGAGCACCCGGAGCACCTGCAACTCCCGGCCTACCGGCGCGGTGCTGGTGAAGGACAGGCAGATCCTGGCCACGGGCTACAACGGCTCCATGCCCGGGGCGTCCCACTGCTCGGACCAGGTCATGGCCGACGGCAGCCCCTACTGTCACCGCCGGGCCTTGAGAATCCCCGACGTGGACAAGTACAACTACTGCCGGGCCTCCCATGCCGAAGCCAACGCCATCGCCCAGGCGGCCCGCTACGGCGTGGCCATCAAGGGGGCGATGCTCTACGTCACCTTGCAGCCCTGTTTCGTGTGCATCAAGCTTTTGGCCACAGCCCAGATTAAGAGGGTTTACTTCGAGCTGGCCTACGGGTCCAACGATGCGGCCCGGGACGATTTCTGGATGAACGCGGTGGCCGAGGCGGGCTTCGAGGTCTTCCAGGAACTCCCTGTTACGCCGGGGGCCCTGGAATTTATCCTGCCGAGCCTCACGGGGATGACCTCCCGGCGGCGTCTGGCGGCCACGGCGGCGGCGGAGCCGAACTTCGTCGGCGCGGTGGAGTCCGAGTAGGGGAAGGGGTCTGGCGCGCCCGGGGATAAGGGGCAGGCCCCCCGGATTTTTTGCTGGTCCCCGGCCAGAGACAGCCGCCCCACCGACTTGAGTTTGACGGCGGGGCAGACCTCGGGGTCCGCCACCCGTTTAATCAAAGCCAGGTCCCGCCCAGCAGTGTCCGGTTTGGTTTTTGCATTGAAGGATGCTCGTTATACGTAGTCCAACAGTTCATAAATTCACTAACG
>VGSJ01000007.1 GCA_016875015.1 Deltaproteobacteria bacterium
TCTTGCAGCTCAACCTGTTTCGTACCTGCTCCTTGCAGGAACTTTTTAATCCGCCAGGCCCGGTTCCGGATAATATGAATGTTAATAATCAGTTAACCTTGGCTTGGGCCTAGCCGGACAGAAATGTTATAATAACAAATTAGTTGCTCAAATTCGGCCAGAATCGCCTCGGCCGCCCGCCTGATTTCCAGATGGGGGCCGGTTAAGGCCAGGACCTGCAGGCGGCCCTTGAAACCCTGCTGCTCCACCCGGCTGCGCCTTTCCACCTGACCCGCCATGGCCTGGAGCACCTCCGCCACTGCAAGGGGATCGTCATAATCCAGGAGCCGGGTCAGGGCACCCCACTCTTCCGGCAACCCGTACTCCTCCAGAAATTTTTTCGCCAGCGCGGGAAATTTCTTGCTGCCGTGGCCGGATTCCAGCTTTTTTAGATCGATTTGATATTCCGGCCGGCGGCGTTTGCCTTTAAACAGGGCCTCGGCCTGGGCCAGGGCCTGGGTCCGGATCAACTCCGCCTGGGCTTTGGGCGCCGGGGGCGGTGTCTTTGCCCGGTGGCGACTGCCGTCCCGTCGCTGATCGATCTCCCGCCAGCTGGGCCGCTCCCGGTCGTCATCATTCCTCTTGGGCGGCATGCTCCATCCCTCCTCAACCATCAATAAAAACCCCTGTTCCGAAAAGTTCCTCAGGATATGGAGGGCAGCCGCCCTCGGCTGTCCAGACACAGCCTCGAAAGCCTGTGACCAGGAAGCAGATTAGTCGCGCCCAGCCTGGCTGGCCTGTACCATCAGCAACTAAATTCTAGGCTCTTGAATCAGCCGGCTCGCCGTGGAAGCGGGTTTGGGCCGCGGCCAGTCCTTCCCCCAGCAGCGTCACCACCGCCTGGGCCGCCCGTTCGATCAACTGCGCCACGTTTTCGGCGTCCTCGGCCGGGAAGTGGGACAGCACATACTTTTCCGTGGGCAGGTGGGGGTGGGGCCGCCCTATGCCCAGCTTGACCCGGAGAAACTCCTCGGTGTTGAGGGTGGCGATGATGTCCAAAATCCCTCGATGGCCTCCGGGGCCGCCGCGTTCCGTGAGCTTGAGGCGCCAAAGCGGCACATCCAGATCATCATGGACGACCATTAAATCCTGGGGGGTGAGCTTGAAATAAGACATGAGACTGGACACCGCCTGGCCGCTCAGATTCATATAGGTGGTGGGCTGCGCCAGGATGACGCCTTCTGGCCCTACCCGTCCCTGGCCCCAGAGAGCGCCGTGGCTGCGCCGGTTGAGCGGAATACTCCAGAGCTCCGACAGGTACGCCGCCACTTGTGATCCCAGATTGTGCCGGGTCCAGGCGTACTCCCGGCCGGGATTCCCCAATCCCACGATCAATCGCATATTAGCCTGCAGCTATCCGCAGTCAGCTATCAGCTAACCGCAATTTTAGCCTTGGTAGGCAGGACGCGTCTTAACGCGCCACGTATGGTGCGTAGGACGCACCAGACATTTCTCTGGTGGTTCGAGAAAAACCCAACTCGATAAAAATTGGATTGCTATAAAAGCCTGTTACGATAAAAGCATATTATACAATAATATTATTGGGTTATGTATGGAAAGCCTTATAATTGAGATAGTCGTCAAACAATCTCGATACAGGGCTTTCCATGCCAGCAAAGTATATCAAACGACTGCTTATTAAGCAACTCAAAACCAACTTTCCTAACTGGCAGCGATTGACCAAGGGAGAAAAGAAATCCTTGGCCGAACAAACGCTTGCCGAAGTAATGGCCGACTATGAGGAAGAACAATGGAAACATGTTCCGTTGCATGAGCTAACCAATACGCCCGATGTGCCACCTGGCATCATCGCCTTGCATGAAATGAAGAAATTTATCGATAGCTATAATTATAATTTATTGCCATTTACTAAACAATCTCATCAACTCTACCTGAGCGATCACGAGTTACGTTTTATATATTCGTTGTTGGATGACCGGGTGCTCAATAGCCTCATAGCCCCACCGAGTTATACTCCGACGATGCGGCTAGTATAGCCGGCGCAATTATTCCGAGCTGAACTTTTGAAAGCCTGGCGCGATGGCGAGATGAGTTATCGCAAGTACTGCGATTTGATGATCAACAAACTGGAAAATAAAAGCGTCCGAGCCTTTTTACATCTGCCGTTGTATAATTTTTTAAGGGAGGTAGTCAGTCGTGGCGGCAAAGAGCCTGTTGATCGTGCAGCACCTGGATTGGGAGGGTCCCGGCCAGCGCCTGTTAGCAGCGCTGCTGAAAGGGGGGATAGCCTGCCGGGTGGTGGAGGCCTGGCAGGAGTCCCTGCCCGCCTTGGACCCCTTTGGCGGCATGATTGTCTTGGGAGGGTCTCCCAATGTGGATGAAGAGGCGCAGTTCCCCTACCTCATCCCGCTCAAGGCTCGCATCCGGGAGGGGATCGCGGCGGGGAAAGCCTATCTGGGATTTTGCCTGGGACACCAGTTGCTGGCCCATGTGCTGGGGTGCCGGGTCGGCCCCCTCCCCCAAAAATCCGTGGGCTTCACCACCGGGGAACTAACCCCCGCCGGTATGGCGCACCCGGTTTTTCAAGGGTTGCCGCCTAAGTTCAACCTGTTCAAGTGGCACGGCCAGGGAGTGCTGCCGCCCCTCCCGGCCGGGGTCAGTCTCTTGGCCAGGTCGGCCGCGGCGCCGGTGGAAGCTTTGGGTTTGGAGGACAACCCCAGGGTGGTGGGTCTGCAGTTCGATAATCATGCCGCCGCCCTGGATGTGGCCACCTGGCTCAAGCACGACGGCGAGTGGGCCCTGACGGGGTCAGGGGCCGACCCCGAAGCCCTGGCGGCTCGCGCCGTCGCCCAGGAGGCGGCCATGGGCCGGGAGTTTTCCCGTTTCATGGAAAATTTCTTTCACCTGATCTGGGGATCATAGTTGTTCCGGGCAATGCCATAAACGGCCATAACTGGTTGACCCCTCGGGGGCAATCAGGTCAGGGGGCGCTGCTGGAAAAAATTTTCGTTGCTTGAACGTCTGGCATGAAAATTGAAATCATACTTAATAAAAATCTGAGAGCGTGCGATGAAGCGAAACAAGCGCACCGAAACCATGGGCCACGAAGACTTGACCCCCCTGACGGAGTATATCCTGACCCAACTGGGTGACGAAGGGGCCGCAATTCGTGAGCGGTTAAAAATTTTTTATCGCCGCCAGTCCAAAAATAACCTCCCTTTGTTTCGGGAACATCTGGATAAAACCGCCTGAATCTTAGGGTTGGGCAAAAAACCCGGTGTCTTGGCCCCGGTAAACTGTCAGGGGCTTCTGGACCCGAAAGCATGGTCGCCAGTTTGGGTGTCGGGGTGAGAGAAGTCTATACTTCGACGTCGGTCTGGAGGCCGCGAGACTCTCTATCTTCGAGCCGGCGGCGGGGTAATCCCGATTCGGGCGCCGGGAATTTGCCCCGGCTGAATTTCAACTTCCTGCCGACCGCCGGGTCGGGGTCCTGGGAAGCAGGGCCGCTCTGCCGCCGCCTGTCCCTCGGCCGGACGGGACCGAAACCCGCTCCCCGGCGATCTTGGCGCTTACCGCGGCGGTGAGTGATACCGATTAGCGATCAAAGTCCCCTTTGAACAAGGGGATTTAGGGGCAATGCGGTTCACTTATACCGTGTTCGTTTTGTAGGGGCGGGTTTGAAACCCGCCCCTACGAGAGATATCAATAGGTTATCTGGATGGTTTGTTTCATTTCAAAGGGAACACGGTATTAATCGTAGAGAGATCTGGGGAGTTCATCTCTCCTGTCATTCTGAGGGAGTGGAGCGACCGAAGAATCTCATAAATTACGAGATGCTTCGCTTTGCTCAGCATGACAAAAAATTTTTCTGCGCCTTAAGTGAACCGTATTGGATTTAGGGGGATTTAAGAACCATCAGTGGGAAGGAGCTTTTGGCAAACGCTATAGTTACGGAATATCCTTCGGCGCCAGATTGATTCGTTTGATTTTTCGAGAAAAACCGCCGATTCTTCTCGGGATGCATACCTTGGCTTGACGGTCAAGGCGTCGATGATTATAGTGGGGTTAGCGCGAATGAGGGCGGGGGAAAACGCATGACTTGGTCATACCTGATACTGGCACTGGGGATATTGACGGCGGGCTGCGGCGAGCAGATTATGTATCAGCGCTTCGACAAAAGCATGTGGTCCAACTACGCCCACATGAATGAATTGAAGACGGGGATGAGCAAGGCGGAAGTGCTGGGCATCATGGGACCGCCCGGGACCACGGAATCAGGCGATTACCGCGGCGGCCACTACATCGTCTTTTTCTACCTGACCCACAGCATGGACTTCGAAGAGAGCAACACCGTCCGGAACGGCTACACCCCCCTGGTATTCAAAAATGACCGCCTGATCGGCATCGGCAAACGGGATTACCGTCAGGCGGTGGACCGCCCGGAAGCAGTGGGGGTTCCCGCCGGCAGCCTGCCCTGGAGTCGGACCCAATGACCGGGGCCGGAAAACCCGGAATCTAACAAGCTGGAAATATTCATCTGGCTTGAAAAATGCATGTAAGGACTCATAAGAGAGGTAAATAATATGTCTCAAAATGTCCTTTATTATGGCGATAATTTAGATATTTTGCGTCGCTATATTAAGGATGAGACTATTGATCTTATATATCTCGACCCACCATTTAAAAGTAATCAAGACTATAACATCCTTTTCCCTGAGAAGAATGGCTCTCGGTCCAAGGCACAAATAAAGGCTTTTGAAGACACCTGGGAATGGAATCAAGAATCCGTCGCGGCTTATCAAGATATCGTTGAAAACGGGCCGGAAAATATTTCCAGAACCATGCAAGCCTTACGATTAATCTTGAATGAAAACGATATGCTGGCTTATCTTTCTATGATGGCGTTGCGGTTGATTGAATTACAACGTGTTCTAAAACCTACTGGAAGTATTTATCTCCATTGTGACCCAACTGCAAGCCATTACTTAAAGATACTGATGGATGCTGCAATGGGTCCAAATAATTTTCGAAATGAGGCCATTTGGCATTATAAGAGGTGGCCTGCTGGACGTTTTCAATTCCAACGGATGCATGATGTGATTCTTTTCTACAGTAAAACGCCAGGAAAAAATGTATTCAATGTGTTGTTGGAACCATTAACCCCAGGCACTATGAAAAGATGGCGGGGATATAAAAGTCGAGTTGAGTTTGAAGAAGGCATTCGGCAGGTTACGAAAATAACTAATGATATGTCTCAAGGCACACCCATGGATGATGTTTGGGACATACCCGTTATAAATTCACAAGCCAAAGAAAGATTAGGATATCCAACTCAGAAACCTGAAGCTCTATTGGAGCTTATAATAAAAGGAAGTAGCAACGAAGGGGATTTGGTGCTTGACCCCTTCTGTGGCTGCGGCACAGCAATAGCTGTCGCCGAAAGGCTAAAAAGACGATGGATTGGCATAGACATTACCTGCTTGGCTACGGCGCTTATTAAAGACCGGTTACAAAAAGCCTTCGGTGATACTGTAGCCTACTCCGTTATTGGCGAACCTG
Organism: Deltaproteobacteria bacterium; assembly: GCA_016875015.1. Taxonomy (GTDB): domain Bacteria; phylum Desulfobacterota; class Desulfobaccia; order Desulfobaccales; family 0-14-0-80-60-11; genus 0-14-0-80-60-11. Next base: position 5,560 of record VGSJ01000007.1, read on the forward strand.
TCTCTTTAACCGAAGCAAAAACATTAGCCCAACAAGACCCCTATCAATTCCAATGGTGGGCTTTGGGGTTAGTGGGTGCAAGACGAGCGGAACAAAAGAAGGGGGCGGATAAGGGGGTGGATGGTCGCTTATACTTTCACATTGATCCCAAGGACAAGGAAGCTAAACAAATTATATTTTCTGTTAAAGCGGGAAAGTTAAGTGCAGTTCATCTCCGCGAATTGCGCGGGGTGGTAGAGCGGGAAAAGGCGGCAATTGGGGTGTTAATTTGCATGGAAGAGCCTACTGAGCATATGAGGCGTGAAGCTGCGACCGCGGGGTTCTTCATCTCTGCATGGGGGAAACATCCTAAGATTCAGATTCTAACGGTTGCTGACCTTCTTGAGAAAAAAGGGATTGATTATCCTCCTTCACAACAAGTTAACGTGACTTATCGGAAAGCCCAAAAAGCAGGAAATAGCTTAATCCCCCAGAAACTTCCCTACAAAGAAGAAGGCGAATAAGAACTTGGGACACCAAGTATATAAACGCGTTTAGCAAGAGGGGATTCTCCAGCCAACTTAATCACTCGGCATATTTATGCTGAGACAATAATCTCCCCGGTTTTCTCTCCTGCCAGTTGGCCGCAGGCGGCGTTGATCTCCTGCCCCCGGCTCTCCCTGATAAACACCGCATAATTGGCTTCCCGCAAAATTTCCTGGAATTCCAAAGTGCGCGCCTCGGGCGGCGGCTCATAGGGCAGACGTGGGTGGCGGTTGAAGGGGATCAGATTGATTTTGGCGCGAAAGCCCCGGAGCAGCCGGGCCAGTTGCCTGGCCTGGTCCAACGCGTCATTGATGCCGTGAAGGAGCACGTAGGCAAAAGTGATGCGCCGGTGATGGGGCAGGGGAAAAGCCCGGCAGGCGGCCAACAGCTCTTGAAGCGGATAGCGTCGGTTGATGGGCATAATCCGGGTCCGGGTCTCGTCATCCGGGGCATTGAGGGAGACGGTGAGGTTGGCCCGGGCCGCCAGACCCAGCCGCGGGATGAACGGGGCCAAACCGACGGTGGAGACGGTGAGCCGCCGGGCGGAGAAGTTCAGCCCCCATGGGGCGCTGATCACGGTGAGGGCCCGCACCAGGGCTGGAAAATTGGCCAGGGGCTCCCCCATGCCCATAAAGACCAGGTTGGTGAGAGGCAGCCCGTCAGACAGTTCCCGGCGCACCGCCATGACTTGGTTGACGATTTCGCTGGCCTGCAAGTTGCGGATCAGACCCCGCCGGGCCGTCAGACAAAACCGGCACCCCTGGGCACATCCTACCTGGGTGGACAGACACAGGGTATAGTGGCCATCTTCCGGGATGAGCACCGATTCAATCAGGTTGCCGTCTTCCAGGGCAAACAGGAATTTCCGGCAGCCGTCCGCCGCCGCCTGTACCTGCTCCACCTCAAGGCCGCTGATCCGGGCCCGCGTGGACAGCTCGGCCCGGAACGATCGGGCGATGTCGGTCATGTCCTCGAATGTGCCGACGCCTTTGTAGAGCCACTTGACCAGCTGCCGGGCCCGGAAGGTCGGCTGGCCCCAGGCGGCCATGAGCTGCTCCAGTTCGGGGAGGGTGAATTCTTTGAGATCAATGGGGTGAGTCATGGAAGGAATGGCGCCGCGGGTAGATGATGCTGTCTCGCTTTCCGGTTGAGGGCCGCGCCCCCTACCCGGTCGGCTGATGACCGGAGAGGATTGGCGCCAGGCAAACGCTTACTGGCCCCGGGACCGCTCCAGGGCTTCCGCACTGGATTTGCAGGCGATGCACATGGTGGTCACCGGGCGGGCGGTGAGACGCTTTTCGGCGATCTCGCCACCGCAGAGGTCGCAGTAACCGTAGGTGCCGGCATCGATCCGGTCCAGGGCTTCCCTGATTTTGCTGATTAATTTCCGTTCCCGGTCGCGCATCCTGAGGGTGAAGTTCCGATCCGTCTCCAGGGTGGCCCGGTCCGTAGGGTCCGGGAAGGGAGCGGTAACGCCGGTCATGTCAACCCGCGTTTTGTCGGATTCTCCTAAGATTTCTTCCAGGCGTTCTTGCAAAAGGGTGCGAAAATATTCCAGTCGTTCAGGTTCCATTACTCAACTCCAGCCTGCGCAAAATAATTTAGGGGGTGGCCGCCACCCGGTGGTATTCACCACTGGCTCCCCCGCTCTTTTCCAGGAGCATAAGCCCGGTAATCATCAGCCCCCGGTCCACCGCCTTGCACATGTCGTATATAGTCAGAGCGGCTACCGCCGCGGCCGTCAGGGCCTCCATTTCCACCCCGGTGCGGCCGCGGGTGCTGACCTTCGCCCGGATGGCCACCGCCCAATCTTCGGGTTCCAGGATAAAATCCAGGTCAATGGCGGTCAGGGGCAGGGGATGGCACAGGGGGATGAGCCGGGAGGTGTTCTTGGCGGCCATGATGCCGGCCAGCCTCGCCGCGGCCCAGACGTCCCCCTTGGGGAGGCGGCCGGCCAGGAGCAGGGGGTACACCTTCGGACCCACCACAATCCGGCAGGCAGCCGTGGCCCGGCGCCGGGTCTCGGGCTTCTCCCCCACGTCCACCATGTGCATCTGCCCTTTCTCATCCAGATGGGTAAAACTATTCATGGCCGGCCCGGTCTAACTGCCCCAGCTCCAGGCGGTCCAACTCCCTCAGGAGCGACCGCTGCTGGAAACTGAGGTTTTGCGGGGTGGTGACGATAACCTCGTTTACCTGATCACCCGGCGGCTGTGTGGGGGTCCCCGGCGCCCCCGCCCCGGGAAACCGGCAAGACCAGCCGGTTGGGGCGCCCTGGGGAACATTGACCCACTGATAGCCATCCAGAGTGGGGATGCGGATGGCACAGCCCAGAGCCGCCTCGGCAAAAGAAATCTCGACCTTACAGTGGATGTCGTTGCCCACCCGGGTGAAAAAATCATGCGGGGCTACACGGATCAGCACCAACAGGTTCCCCCGGGGGCCATTCCGGAAACCTTCGCCACCCTCCCCCATAATGCGGAAACGGGCGCCATCCCGGGTGCCCGGAGGAATTTGCAGGCGGTATTCCTTTTGCTGGGAGCGCCAACCAAGACCGCCGCAGTGCCGGCAGGGAACGGCCACGATTTTCCCCCGGCCCCGGCAGCGCTCGCACACGGGGCCGAACCGCAAGAGACCCGGCCCTCCGAAGCGGCGGCCTCGGCCCTGGCAATCCGGGCACTCCTGGTATGCCGCGCCCGCCGCCAACCCGGTGCCTCCGCAAGGCCGGCACGGCGGCTGATGGTCCACGGCAATGACGGTCCCCATGCCTTTGATGGCAGCCACCAGGGGGATTTCCAGATCATACCGGAAATCGGCCCCTGCCGACCATGACAGGGGGGAATCATCCTGGCAGATGCCGAAAAATTCTTCAAAGACCTCCTCTTTGCCGGTAAACCGTGGTTGCCGGTAATTAGCGGCATTTCTCCGGCTGCGGCCCCTAACCTCAGCCTGGGCCCTGGCCGCCTGGATGGCCTCAAATGCGGCCGCGATCAGGCGGAACCGGGCGGCAGCTTCCGGATCACCGGGGTTGTGGTCGGGGTGGTGCCGCCGCGCCAACAGGCGGTAACGCCGGCGCACTTCCTCCAGGGTGCAGTCGGGCTTCACCCCCAAGATACGGTAGTAATCCAGAGCAGCCATAATTAACGGTCCGCGGGCGTGGCCTGTCCGGCTAGAAGGCCGGCAACCATGGCGGTGTTATCGTCATCGCCGGCGATCTCGAAGGCCCGCCGGGCAAAATGGAGCTTGCCCAGAACCAGAGCCCGCTCGCCCAGCCGGCGCCAGTCTTCCGGCGCCTGGTGGCCGAGGCGCCCCAGCAGAAAAGCATCTCCCGTTTCCAGGCAGTATGCCTTGAGCTTTTCCAGTTCGTCCGCCATGCCCCCTTTTTTAAAGAACGCCAGGGCATCTTCCCGCCAGCCCAACTCCAGGAACTTCTCGCCATACTCCCGGCATAAGTCAGGGCTCAACACCTTGTCGTTGAGCAGTTGCCTTTTCTTCAGGCAGTTAGGAATTCCTTTGGGCAACGCCGGGGGAGCTTGGCTCACGGCCTAATCCTCATTGTTTGGTTTATCTATTGTTTATAAAATATCTTGGAGGGTATGTAAACCGTAATTTTCCTGGGCCTAACGGTGACGGGAGCCGGAGAAAATATTGACTTTCTCTCTGGCATTCGGTATGGTAAACACGTCTTATAGATTTTACTTAATCATTTCGGGAGCTTCAGGCTGACGGCGCGGCAAGCCCCCAGGTGAGGCCGGTTCGTGGGCAGCCGCCAGGCACAGGAGGCTCTCGCGGTGCAGGTCCAAGCGCCACGCCATCGGCCATAAGATAGCGGACTCATGTTTAAACGCCTGCTGGAGCGGTTTCGCCAGGATCGAGGTCTCCACAAGGCCACGGTGCGCGTCGACTTCTCCCCCCAGAACCAGGTTACCCCCCATATCTTGTGGTTGAGCAGCAACGCCCCCGAAGCCGATACCGTCCCCCTGATTCTCCTGGTTTATGCCCGCATCCTCTATGAACTGGCGGAATTGAACGAAGGCCGGGTGGCCCGGGAACTGATCCGCTTCCTGGATCAGGTCTGCGACCGGGTGCTGGACAGCGACGGCCCGCCCCGGCGGCCCCGCCTGCCCCTGGGCCAATTGCAACTGGGGGCCGAGCCCGGCCAGCCCGCGACCAAGTCTTACCAAGCGGAATTCTACGAGTTCGCCGCGGGCGGCTTTCGCCTGGATTTCCAGGGGAGTATCGGGAAAGAGGGCTTTTTCCTGCCCGGGGCCTTTCTGGCCCTGCTGCAATCCTGCCTGGACCACCTGGGGGATGACGCCCTGCGCCGCCTGACCCTGGGGCTGGTGCGCCTCCACCTCTACTACCGCTATCGCCGGGATTTCTGGGAAGGGGGCGCGCTCACGTCCGGCCCGGCCTTCGCCCTGGGCACCGAGGAAATCCGCCCCGAAGCGGCCACCCCGGAAGTTTGAGGCCGGGGAACTGAAACAATGTCGAAAGTTCCCCGTAGCATCACCGCAGCCGACCGGGCTAAAATCGCCGTCTGGGAAGTTTAAGGGCGATTTCGATTTTCGCGTTTACGGTTTACGGCGCCGGAACTGCGGTATTTGATCGGAGTTTTTCAGACTGTGCCACTCCAAGCCTGATTAAAAGGAATGTATCTGGAGCATTCAGCATATCGTAATTCCACGGACCTCCCCCCCAAAACCCACTTGACAATACACCACAAAGGTGTAAAATGTGACCGAGAAGCGCCAACCTACCTACGACCTGGCAGCCTTCAAGGCGGCGTTTAGCCGCATGGAAGGGCTGGCCGTTACCGGCACGGCGCTAAGGAGTGCCGCCGCTCTGGGATTTGGGCGAGCCGAGATCGTGGCCACGATCCAGACCATGCAACGGGAGCACTTTTACAAGTCCATGACGGCCTATGCCGATCACCGGCTTTGGCAGGACGTTTATCACGTACCCTCATCGGTTGGGGTGCTGTATGTCAAGTTTACCGCGGATGTGTTAACTGAGTTTTTGATGCTCTCGTTCAAGGAGAAAGACCATGAAGGCTAATCCCGTCTGTCCGAAAACGGGTGTGCCGATGCACCGCGGGGTGCGCCCCATGACGTTGACTTATAAAGCCGAGTCGATCACTTTTGAGATGCCCGGCTGGTATTGCGGCGAGTGCGAGGAGAGCGTGCACACCGGCAAGGACATGCAGGTATCCGACCGCAGGTTGAATCGGCTGAAAGCGCTGGGCGAAGGGTTGCTGACCCCGGAGAATATCCGGCGCATCCGTCAGAAACTTCGTCTTTCTCAGGAGGCTGCCGGGCTGCTGATTGGCGGCGGGCCGCGGGCCTTCCAGAAATACGAAAGCGGCGACCTGCTGCCGAGCCGGGCGATCAGCAGCGCCTTGGTTCTCCTCGATCACGACCCGGACAGCCTATCGGTTCTGAAAGAATGGCAGGACGCGAGCCAGTCCCCTACCCCCCCACCCGCCGAACCTCAGCTTTGAGGTATTAAAGGCTCCATATTCGGATCGTTTTTCGTCCTGGCGCCGCGGTGCGGCTGAGGGATTTTTTGCAGGGCATCGCCGATTGCCTGGGCCGCCAGCCGCAGCTCGTAGTTTTTTTGCAGGTTCATCCAGATATTCGGGCCCGTGCCGAACCACCGGCCGAGGCGCAAGGCCGTATCCCCCGAGATGCCACGCTTGCCGCGGATGATCTCGGTGATCCGGTTCGTCGGCACCCCCAATTCTTTGGCCAGTTCGTTGGCACTCATGCCCAGCGCCTCCAACTCATCGGCCAGGTGCTCCCCTGGATGGATGATTAAGCGTGCCATAAGTCACCTCCTAATGATAGTGGTCCGTATCATAATTAAGTGGCCGTACAATTCCCTCCCCCTTGATGGGGGAGGGTTAGGGTGGGGGTGGAGAAGTATTTCAGCCCCCCCTAACCCCCTCCCACCCGGGAAGGGAGGAAAAAATTGTCTACCTCATTTATGAAATACTTTATGTTATACCAGATTATATGTTATACGTACAGCGTATAATTTAAAGACCCTTTTAGGAAAATATCGGCAAGGATACCCGGTAAAGCGGACGGGCGCAGCTTTTCAGGCCGACAGGCGCTGGAGCAGGCTGGCTTTGATGCGGTCGAATTCTTCGGGGCTGATGACGCCTTCGTCCCTGAGACGGATGAACTCTCCCAGCTCCTCCCGGAGGCGTTCCGGCGGCAGCCAGGCGAGGGGTTCGGCGGCCTCGGCCGAAAGGGCGTCGGGGGACGCCAGGGCCAGGGGCTGGGGCCGCCCCGGGGGAAGGGTGGCCTGGGTCAGGCGGTGGGCCCCCGCGTAGCGCAGGGTGAAAATCCCGTTCATCAGGGAGATTTCCACGTCCTTGCCGCTCTGGGTGGCCTCCCGCATCAGGTCCTGAAAGTCGCCGGTCTGGGCCGCCATCCTGGCCTTGAGGCTGTTCCAGCGGCGGAAAAGGCGCCAGACGATGTAGGCGCACAGCCCCGCAAACCCTGCGAAAATCCAGGCGCTGAAGCCCAGGACCCCGGTGAGCCACACCAGGCCGATGATGAGAATGAAGGGAATGGCGATGAGAAAGATCAGCAGGCTGTAAAAATTGGCCAGATTCCCCAGGGACGAGACCGCGGGGTCCGGCGGATCTTTCTTAAAGCGGGAGAAGAATTTGCCCATGTTGTCGTTCCCGAGGCAGGTTTAAACCGAAGTACCTTAAGGGTACCATTTTTGCGCCAAGTTGCAAGCCGGGGGCCGGGGGTTCAGCCGGGGGTGGAGGCGCCCCGGTGGCCTTTTAATTCCGGTTTCCAAGCAGTAATACCTGTTCCATCGGAACACCCGAAACGATGAAAAGCCAGTGGGGCGGGCCTCCGTGCCCGCCGCGGCCATAAGCTCATGGTGCGTCGGATGCACCCTCCAGAAGACTTTTTCCTATCCAGGGGTAGGGGCGGGGCGGGCACGGAGGCCCGCCCCACTGGAACCCGGTGAGCTTCACCCCGCCTTGAAGAAGGCCTGATAGGCCTTGAAGGTCATGTACAGGTCGGCCTTGGAGGCCACCTCAAAGGGCGAGTGCATGGAGAGTAACGGGGTCCCGCAGTCGATGATCTCCATGCCGTACACCGCCAGGAACTTGGCGATGGTGCCGCCGCCGCCTTCGTCCACCTTGCCCAACTCCCCCGCCTGCCAGACGACCCCGTGCTCATTGAAGATGCGGCGAATCCAGGCGACATATTCGGCATTGGCGTCGCTGGTGGAGTACTTGCCGCCGCTGCCGCCGTATTTGTGGAAGCAGACCCCGTAGCCCAGGCGGGCGGCGTTCCGCTTTTCGTGCACTTCGGGGAAATCCGGGTCCAATGCCCCGGTGACGTCGGCCGACAGGGCCTTGCTGGCCATGAGCACCCGGCGCCGGGCCTGGGGGCTTTCGCCCTGGCGTTCCAGGAGGATCTCCACCATCTCGTTCAAAAGGAAGCTCCTGGCCCCGGTGTTGCCTTCGCTGCCGATTTCCTCTTTGTCGTAGAACAGGGCCAGGCAGGTGTGCTCCGGCTCCTTCAGGTCCAGAAGGGCGGCCAGGGCGGCATAGGCGCAGGACCGGTCATCCTGGCCGTACCCCCCCACCAGGCTGCGGTCCCAGCCCAGGTCCCGGGCGGGCCCGGCCGGCACCACCTCGAGTTCGGCGCTGATCAGGTCCTCCTCCTGGATGCCGTAATGGTCTTCCAGGTACTTTAAGAGGTGGAGCTTGACGCGCTCCTTGGTGTCGGCGTCTCCCAGGGGGAGGGACCCCACCAAAACATTAAGCTTTTCCCCCTCGAAGGCGTCGGTCACTTTCTTGTCCATCTGGGTTTTGCGGGCCAGGTGGGGCAAGAGGTCCAGCACGGAAAAGACCGGGTCATGGGGGTCCTCGCCGATGCTGAACTGCACCCGGCTGCCGTCGGCCTTGATGACCACCCCGTGGATGGCCAGGGGCCGGGCCAGCCACTGGTATTTCTTGATGCCGCCGTAGTAGTGGGTCTTTAAAAAGGCCAGGTCCGTGTCTTCATACAGGGGGTACTGTTTCAGGTCCAGGCGGGGCGAGTCGATGTGGGAGGCCACCAGGCGGAGCCCCTCGGTAAGGGGCCGGCGGCCCTGAACCACTAAAACGATGTTCTTGCCCCGGTAATTATAATAACCCCGGGGACCGATTTCCTTTCCGGCCAGGTCCACAAAGCCCAAGGCCTTGGCCTGGCGTTCGATCTCCACCACCGCCTCCCGTTCCGTCTTGGCCCGGTCCAAAAAAGTCTTGTAATGCTCGCCATAGGCGAAGATGGCCGCCCGTTCGGCCTGATCCACCTGGTCCCACACCAGTTTGGGGGTTACGGCCAGGCGGTCCCGCAGTTGTTTCAGTTCGTCTTTTTCCTGGACCTCCATATTTTAGTACGCCCTCCTATATTTTCTCTTTAAATCCGAAAGACTTTCCCGACCCACTCGTCATATTCTTCAGTATGTTCAGAATGGTATGGGCCATGAATAGTCCCGTAACATCCCTTGCTTTCGACTATACGATCCATTCCTTTAGATATCCATTGCACATAAACACGCCCATCTTCTCCGTCAACCTCTTTTATTTTTCCTATTGCCTTTATCCGAATATTTGGTGAACCTTGTCCAAGCATAGATTTTATGGCGATCCTATCATTTTTCTTCATCTGACGACGCATTTCCGCAAGGCCCGGCTGGTCCTTATCGCTATATCCCATTTCCCAGTAGCCACGTTTCACAAAAGTATCATACATGTCGTCTCCTGCCCAATTAGCTCCTACCACCCAATAATTTCTGTTCATGTTTGCAATCTCCTTTTATGGGTTTAACATGGCTAATGAATAATGAGGCTTTTTGACAATTCCCCCCTAATATGTATTATTCATGAGGAGCCTTTAAAAGGGAATGTGCAACCGCAGTAACCGTAGGGCGCGTCTTACGCGCCGCTTTATGGTGCGTAAGACGCACCCTACTTTGGTCTCGACAATGTTCCAGATTATATTTTCTTCATTGCCCTTATTTGGCCCAAAGGCCATGTGCTGTGGGTAGGAAAAACGCCAAGCGGCCAGGGACGGCCGCTCCACCACGTTTATTATTCTGGTGGGGCGGGCCTCTGTGCCCGCCATCACGCCTTAAATGCATTTTTCAGGTTTACGTTATGTTCTTTTCCGTATGACCTTGGCTAGTAAATAACATGATTCTCCCCAAGAAACAACGGTGTGGGACGATTTTAGCCCGGAGACGGTTGACTTAAGCAGGGAAAGTTAATAGATTTATTAGATGAATCGGCAACGTTGCGAGAGTGGCGGAATTTGGCAGACGCACTGGGTTTAGGGTCCAGCGGGTAAACCGTGGGGGTTCGAGTCCCCCCTCTCGCACACCTGAACCGGGGAAAGCCGGATCAGGGGTATTTACTCCTGAATAATGTTGTTAAATTAACTGAAAGATTGTGAGCTAAGAAAATGACCGAAAGCGCCTTAAGGGTGGAGATCGAGAATCTCAGCGAAGTCAAAAGGAAATTAAAGATTGAGGTCCCCTCCACCGAGGTGACCCAGGAAGTGGACCGGGCCTACCGGGAATTGGGGAAGCAGGCCAAAGTCAAAGGCTTCCGGCCGGGCAAGGTGCCGCGGTCCGTCCTTGAAATGTATTACCGTAAAGAGATAGACCATGATGTGTCCGAAATCCTGGTGCGCCGTTCCCTGGCAGAGGCCCTGAAGGACAAGGGTCTGGAAGCCATCAACCTGAGTTGGCCGGAGCCTGCGCCCCCGGTGGTGACCGGGGAGGATTACTGCTATAGTGTGGAGTTGGAGGTCGCCCCCGAGTTTACCGCCGAGGACTATCTGGCCCTGACGCTGGAGGCGCCGGAAGTGGTGGTGGACGACGCGGAGGTGGAGGCCCGCCTGGAGGAGATCCGGCAGGCCAACGCCCTCTTGAAACCCCCGGCGGACGACCGGGGCGCCCGGGAGGGGGACTTCGTGGTCCTGGACCACCAGGCCCACTTCGCGGGGCAGCCGGTGGAAGGCGGCAAGTCGGAAGGCGCCTACCTGGAGGTGGGGAGCGGCCAGTTCAACGCCGAGTTCGAGGGCAACCTGGTGGGGCTTAAGGCCGGAGCCGAAGCGCGCTTCCCCGTGTCCCTGCCGGATGATTTCGCCAATCCCCTCATCGCCGGCAAGGTGATCGACTTCCAGGTGAAGGTCCATGAAGTGAAGGAGAAAGTGGTGCCTGAACTGGACGACACCTTCGCCCGGAACCTGGGGGGCAACTTTCAAACCTTGGCTGACTTGCGCACCGCCGTGCGAGAGGATATTATTAAGACAAAGGAACGGGAGCGGCAGGCCTCCCTGGAAAATCAGGTGGCGGATCGGTTGCTGGCCCGCCATCAATTCGAGGCGCCGCCCTCCCTGGTCACCCAGGAACAAGCGAACATGTTGCGGGACCAAATGGACCGCTTCAGCCAGCACGGCATGAACACGGCCAAGATGGACACGACCAGGATGCTGGAGGTCATGAAACCCATGGCCGAGCGCCGGGTGCGGGTCAGGCTGGTGCTGTCCCGCATCGCCGACCAGGAGAACCTGGCGGTGGACGAAGCCGAAATGGATGCCGCCCTGGCCCGGATCGCGGTCAACAACCGCCGGGACGTGGCCGAAATCAAGAAGTTTTATGAGGAACACGATCTGCTGGGGGCCCTCCGGCGGACGCTCTTAGACGAAAAGACCATGAAACTGTTGCTGGATAAAGCTGAGATCAGCACGGTTTTTCGCCCTGCCGGAACCGAGGGGGCCACAGAGGCGGAGGAACTTGAACTTGAAAAGGAGTAGCATGCAGTTAATTCCCATCGTAGTGGAGCAGAGCAGCCGGGGGGAACGGGCTTACGACATCTATTCCCGGCTTCTGAGAGACCGGATCATCTTTTTGGGGACGGCCATCAACGATGATGTCGCCAACCTGGTGATCGCCCAACTGCTGTTTCTGGAGGCAGAGGATCCTGACAAGGAAATCAACTTTTACATCAACTCCCCCGGCGGTCTGGTGACCTCGGGGATGGCAATATACGACACCATGCAGTACATCAAGAGCCCGGTGGCCACCCTGTGCATGGGCCAGGGGGCGTCCATGGCGGCGCTGCTGTTGGCCGCGGGCGCCAAGGGCAAGCGGTTTGCCCTGCCCCACGCCCGGATCTTGATTCACCAACCCCTGGGCGGCTTTCAGGGGCAGGCCACGGACGTGGACATCCAGGCCCGGGAGATCTTGCGCCTCAGAGAAGAGTTGAACGGTCTTATGGCCGAACACACGGGCCAATCCATGGAACGCATCAATCACGATACGGAGCGGGACTTTTATATGTCCGGCCAGCAGGCCAAGGAATATGGCCTGATTGACGACGTCATTGCCCGCCGGGAACCGGGAATTCTCTTTCCCGCCCGGCACCAGGATTAGGCGCCTGATAAGAACTGAAGAAACCGCCGCCCGGAGCCGACATCATAAGACAAGGCATGCAGGGCGGTAACGAAGCAGACCAGCCAAACCCTCGAATCGGTTTCTTTTCAGGGTTTGGGGAGGACGATTCTTATGAGTAAACGCGGTACCGATAAGAGTGCCGATCTGTTGTGTTCTTTTTGCGGCAAAAGCCAGGGCGAAGTGAAGAAGCTCATCGCCGGCCCCGGCGTCTATATCTGTGATGAGTGCATCGAACTGTGCAACGACATCATCGCCGAAGAGTACGAAAAGGACGAAGCCAAACACGCCCGGCTGTCGATTCCCGAGCCGGCGGCCATCAAGAAACAGATCGATGAATACGTCATCGGCCAGGAACGGGCCAAGAAGATCCTGTCGGTGGCGGTCTACAATCACTATAAGCGCATCAATGCCGGGGTGGACCTGGACGGGGTGGAACTCCAGAAGAGCAACATCCTGCTGATCGGCCCCACCGGCTCCGGCAAGACCCTGCTGGCCCAGACCCTGGCCCGCATCTTGAACGTGCCGTTCACCATCGCCGACGCCACCACCCTGACGGAGGCCGGCTACGTGGGCGAGGATGTGGAAAACATCATCCTCAACCTCCTGCAATCTGCGGACTACGATGTGGAAAAGGCTTCCCGGGGCATCGTCTACATCGACGAAGTGGACAAGATCGCCCGCAAAACCGACAGCCCCTCCATCACCCGGGACGTCTCCGGCGAAGGGGTGCAGCAAGCCCTGCTCAAGATCATCGAGGGCACCATGGCCTCGGTGCCTCCCAAAGGCGGCCGCAAGCACCCCCAGCAGGAGTTTATCAAGGTGGACACCACCAACATCCTGTTCATCTGCGGCGGCACCTTCAACGGCCTGGAGGACATCATCGGGGCCCGCATCGGCCGCAAGTCCATGGGGTTCGGGGCCGACATCCAGAGCCGGATCCAGCGTCCCCTGGGGGAAACTCTGGTCCAGGTGCAGCCCCAGGATCTGTTGAAGTTCGGGCTTATCCCTGAGTTCGTGGGGCGCCTGCCGGTGCTCGCCACCCTGGATGAGCTGAATGAAGATGCCCTGATGCGCATCCTCAAGGAACCCAAGAACGCTTTGGTGAAGCAGTATCAGAAACTCCTGGATCTGGACCGGGTCGCCCTGAAATTCTCCGACGGCGCCCTGGAGGCGGTGGCCAAAGAGGCCCTGAAGCGCAAGTCCGGGGCCCGGGGGCTGAGAGCCATCCTCGAACGGGCCATGTTGGACCTCATGTATGAACTGCCCTCCCTCAAAGACGTGCAGGAATGCCTGATCAATGAGGACTTCATCATCAAACATGCCGCGCCGATTTTCACCTACCGGACCGCGGAGGACGTTTCCTGGGATAAGCCCGGGATGGCGGTGCAACAATGATCTTCCGATTACCCAAGAACCGCGGCGCCGGGGAGGGTGACAAGCGCAATCTGCTCACCGTGCCCATGCTGCCCCTGCGGGATATCGTCATCTTCCCCCACATGGTGGTGCCGCTGTTTATCGGGCGGGAACGCTCCATCCATGCCCTGGAATATGCCATGGGCCAGGAAAAATATATCCTGCTGTGCACCCAGAAGGACCCGCGCAAGGACGAACCCCGGGAGGGCGAGATTCACCGGTTGGGCACCCTGGCGACCATCCTGCAGCTCCTGCGGTTGCCCGACGGCACCGTCAAGGTGCTGGTGGAAGGCAAGAGCCGGGCCATCGCCCGCCAGTTTCTTCCCCTTTCCCAGTTCTTCCAGGTGGAGGCCGAGGAACTTCTAGAGTCCTGGGAGGTCAATCCCGAAACCGAGGCGCTGCGCCGCACCGCCATAGCCGGGTTCGAGACTTATGTCAAGCTGAACAAAAAAGTCCCCCAGGAAGCCTTGCAGAGCCTGGTGGGGGTGGATGACCCGGGGCGCCTGTCCGACACCATTGCCGGGCATCTGTCCATTAAGGCCGATGAAAAGCAGGGCCTGCTGGAAACCCTGGATGCTTCCCGCCGCCTGGAACAGGTGGTGGTCTATGTGAACCGGGAAAATGAAATCCTCCAGATCGAGTCCCGCATCAAGAACCGGGTCAAGAAGCAGATGGAAAAGACCCAGCGGGAATACTATCTCAACGAGCAGATGCGGGCCATTCAGAAAGAGATGGGGGAAAAGGAGGATCTCAAAGGCGAGATCCAGGAACTGGAGCGGCGCATCCGCAGGAAAAAGATGAGCGCCGAGGCCACCGGCAAGGTGAAGCACGAACTGAAGAAACTGAAGCTCATGAGCCCCATGTCCGCGGAGGCCACGGTCTCCCGGAACTACATCGACTGGCTCCTGTCCCTGCCGTGGCAAGAAAAGACCAAAGATAAGCACAACCTGGAAGAGGCCGAGCGCATCCTCGCCGAAGACCACTATGGCCTGGAGAAGCCCAAGGAGCGAATCCTGGAACACCTGGCGGTCCAGAGCCTGGTCAAAAAGATGAAGGGCCCCATCCTCTGTCTGGTGGGGCCGCCGGGCGTGGGCAAAACCTCCCTGGCCAAGTCGGTGGCCCGGGCCATGGGACGGACCTTCGTGCGCCTGTCCCTGGGAGGCGTGCGGGACGAAGCGGAGATCCGCGGCCACCGGCGCACCTATATCGGGGCGCTGCCCGGCAAGATCATCCAGTCCCTCAAAAAAGCCAAGACCAACAACCCGGTCTTCTGCCTGGACGAAGTGGACAAGATGAGCACGGATTTCCGGGGCGACCCCTCCTCGGCGCTCCTGGAAGTCCTGGACCCGGAACAGAACTTCGCCTTCAACGACCATTACCTGGACGTGGACTATGACCTGTCCGAAGTGATGTTTATCACCACGGCCAACAATCTCTTTTCCATCCCGCCGCCGCTTCAGGACCGGATGGAGATCATCCGGCTGGCGGGCTATACCGAGGTGGAGAAGCACCTCATCGGCGAGCAGTTTTTGATCCCCAAACAGTGCGTCGCCAATGGCCTCACTCAGGAGAACATCCAGTTCTCGGAAAACTCCATTTTCACCATCATCCGGCAGTACACCCGGGAGGCCGGGGTGCGCAACCTGGAGCGGGAGATCGCCTCCATCAGCCGGAAAGTGGCCCGGGAAGTGGCGGCCAAGGGCAAAGACCACCTGGTCAAGGTCACCAGCCAGATGGTGCCCAAGTACCTGGGAGTCCCCAAGTTCCGGTTCGGCCGCACCGAAGAGGCCGATGAAGTGGGTCTCACCACCGGTCTGGCCTGGACCGAATTCGGGGGCGAACTCCTCCATACCGAGGTGGTGGTCCTGCCCGGCCGGGGCAAGCTCCTGATCACCGGCAAACTGGGGGAAGTCATGCAGGAGTCGGCCCAGGCCGCCCTGAGCTATGTGCGTTCCAAGGCCGAGAGCCTGGGGCTGTCGGCGGAGTTCTACCGCAAGATCGACATCCACATCCACGTGCCGGAGGGCGCTATTCCGAAGGATGGCCCGTCCGCCGGGATTACCATCGCCACCTGCATCGTCTCCGCCTTGCTGAAGATTCCGGTCCATCGCGACGTGGCCATGACCGGGGAAATAACCCTGCGGGGGCGGGTCCTGCCCATCGGCGGCCTGAAGGAAAAGATCATGGCGGCCCACCGCCATCAGATCAAGACCGTGCTCATCCCCCGGGACAACGAAAAGGATATCAAAGAGATCCCGGCCCGGATTCTCAAGGCGGTGGACCTGGTGCCCGTGGACCACATGGACGAGGTCTTGAAAACGGCCCTGGTGCTGGACGATCCGGACAGCCTGTTTAAGCCGGTGCTCCCGCCGGTGGCCCCGGAGGCGGTTTATGTACCGGCCGAACCGCCCGCCGCCGAGATTCAGGCGCATTAAATAATCAAGGGGAAAAGGGTAAAAGGCGAAATGGCCTTACCCTATCCTCCCCTGGGAAAATGTGGGTGGGCCCGGCCCGCCAAGTGTAGGGGTGTGCTCTGCGCACCATTTCTCCTCATAGCGTAAAAAAAGGCGGAACTACCGGTTTGGGCTTCCCGCCAGGTCGGTGGAGGGCATAAACCCCTTGACAGCAGGGCCTTCATAAGCGAATATTACGGGGGCGGGCGGATAGCTCAGCTGGGAGAGCATCGGCCTTACAAGCCGGGGGTCACAGGTTCGAGCCCTGTTCCGCCTACCAGTTTTTGGGGTTCGAGGTTCAAGGCTTTTGCCCTTAACTTTTAACTTTGAACTTTTAACCTTGAACATTGAACTTACAATTTGGGGGCGTAGTTCAGTTGGTTAGAACGCCGGCCTGTCACGCCGGAGGTCGCGAGTTCGAGTCTCGTCGTCCCCGCCAAGTAAATCAAGGGGTTGGGCTCATGGCCTGACCCTTTTTTTGCAGTAAACCGCTTTTTCTCTTGGAAACTTCACTGCCACCTCGTTTCAACCGAAGCCGCCATGAGGCTCTCCCCATAACCGTGGCGAACTTTCTCTAGGAGACGACATGTCCAACCTGCAGCTGGTTACCGCTTGCGAAGGCCCCCTGGCCCTCAATGACAACGCCTTTGAGCTGTGCCGGGAGTTTATCAAACCCCAGGGGGACCGATTTTTTCAGCAGGTGAGCCGCTACGACGATTACCTGGCGGGGGTGGCCAAGAGGCCGGGGTACAAATCCGGCGACACCCTCAAGCTCATCCTGCCCTTCTTTAAGGCCCACGGTCTCACCAATGCCCGGATCGAGGCTTATTCCCGCCAAACCGTGACGCTGGCGCCGGGAGCGGAGGAGGCCTTCAAGTTCCTCCACAGCCGCAATTTTCCCATCTTTGCGATCAGCACCGGCTGCCGGCAATTTGCCGAGGCCGTCGGCCTGAAGCTGGGCTTTAAAAAGGATCACATCTTTTGCACTGAGCTCAACCTGGACCGCTACACCCTGTCTTCCGCCGAGGCCGCGGAATTGCTGCGCCTGCAAGGAGAAATCGCCGGGGCGCCGGCAATCGAACTCCCCCCCGACGCCGCCTCGGCCGCGGATTTGCCGGCCCCGGCGGCCGAGGCCATCGCGGCGCTGGACCGCATCTTCTGGGAGCGTTTGCCGGCCATGGAGATCGGCGCCCTCTATCAGGAAGCGAACCCCATCGGCGGCCCCGAGAAGGCCAAGGCCGTGTCCGACAGCCTGGCGCAAACCGGCCTGTCCCTGGCGGGCACCATCTACGTGGGGGACAGCCTCACCGATGTTCAAGCCTTTGAGGCGGTGCGGGCCGGGGGCGGGCTGGCCATCTCGTTCAACGGCAACCGAGACGCGGTGGCTGCCGCGGAAGTGATCGTGGTGTCGGACAGCGCCTGGTCCATGGCGCTGTTGACCGCCATCTTTCAGTTGTGGGGTAAGGAGGGGGTGCTGGAGGTGGCATCCCCGGAGACCCGGGACAAGTCCAGAAGCCTGGTGCTGCCGGAAAACGTGATCGAACCTGTTTTTTCGGGTCTCGATGGCCGCGTGTTGAACATCTACCTGTCCAAGGGCGCCAACCTGGACAAAATTGCCCACGAGGGCGCCGCCATGCGGGCCAAACTCCGGGGGGAGGCCGTCGCCGCCCTGGGGTAAGTTTTTCTAAGAGCACAGAAGTAGATATAGGGGGTGACCCGTTGGGTCACCCTTTTACGCGACGCCCCATCTTTGCAGGCAGCCGGGATTGAGGGACAAGGGCCGGTGAGGGGGGCGGGGTGCATCACGCTCCTGCTTTTGCTGCTCTCCGGCTGAGTTCCCGGAAATCGGTAAGCCTTACCCCGGCCGCGGCCAGGGTTGCCTTGAGGCGGGGGCTCAGGAGCGCGGCCAGTTCCTCCTGGCGCTGGTACCGGGGGGCCCAGCGCGTGAGCTCCGGGTCGGCGTAGAGCCCCGGGTGGCAGTAGATCTCGGTCACGCCCGGCTTGAGCCGGGGCGCCAGGCCCGTCAGGTAGGCTTCGGTCATCCGCCCGTCGTTCGTCAGCCCGAAGATATGGTCGTTAAAGACCAAACCCGCGGCCCGGGCCCGGCGCGCCGCCCGGCGGCAAAGCCACGCAAAAATGAGGCCCTGGGCGATCTTAGGAACCGGATGGTCCGGGGCCAGGGCCAGGGTGGTGCGCCAGTCTTCCCGGGCCAGGCGCACTGCGGGGATGCCGTATTCCCGGGCCAGGTCCGCCACCACGGGGAAGATGCGGGGGTGGAGGTGGAGATTGACGTGGCCGTTCAGGTGCCAGACCGGCAGGCCGGCTTCAAGGACCACTTCGATCTGGGCCGCCAACTCCCGGCGGATTTCCGGGAGGAGGCGGGATTGGCAAAAGTACCGCCAGCCGGTGGCCACGGGGCCGTTGGGGAAAAACCCCCGGGAATCGACCAGTAGAGGCACTGCCTCAGGCGGCAGGACGGCTTGCCCCTGGATCAGGGTGAGGTGGACCCCCAGGCAGAGGCGGGGCAGAGTCCTGGCCAGGCTCAGGGCCGCCTGGGTCCGGGGGCCGGCGGCCATCAGGCTGGCGCACGAAAGCAGCCCCTGCCGGTGGGACAAAACCACCGCGCCGTTAAGGGTGTCGGCGAGCCCGAAGTCGTCGGCGGTGAAGATGACGGATTTGTCAGGTAAGGTGGTAGACATAACCGGTTAAGTGGTGCGTAAGGTGCACCCGACGGTTGTGGTTGGGCAATGGTGGCACAGGTTTTTAGTCTGTGCGCCGGCACCGGCAAGATGCCGGTGCCACCAAAAACTTTTCAAGACAGTTTCTCATGGGCCTTTGGCCCACCCATAAACCATGAAAAGCTGGTATTGACTAGTGGCACAGCCTTTCCAGGCTGTGCACGACTAACCTGCTTACTTGGCACAGGCTGGAAAGCCTGTGCCACCAATTTAAAGAACTTTTCGAAGCAGGTAATTCTGCTCAACTTTAAGGGCGCAGCAAATCTCGTCCAAGCAGTTGAAGCCTCAATTCCCGACAAAACCTCAGCCCCTGGCGGGTCCAGTAAAGACCCGGCCCCCCTCCCTTTCCCCTCCCCACGTTCGCCACGGCTCAGCCTCGCAGCCAGTGGCGGCCCTCCAGCAGGGCGGCCAGGGAGAGAAAGTTGTAGGGGTGCAGCAAAGCGCCCAGGCCCGCGAGCCAGTTGCCCCGGCGGAGGGCGGCCAGGGAATCGGCCACCGACACCGCCAGGTACTGATAGACGCTGGGGTCGCGGTAGCAGTCGATGGCGCAGGCGTTACAGCCGTTCCTTATGGGCGGAATTTGGCAGAACTCTTCCAGGGGCCCCAGGGGTTCGCCCAGATAATGGCAGCGAAAAACCTGCAGATCCCAGTCCACGAACCAATACTTATACCCCGCCAGGCAGGGAAAACGGGGGGGGTGGCCCCTAAGCCGCCGCTGGAGTTCACTCAAGGCCAGTCGGGGGTTGAGGATATGGAGAGAGGTCGCGGCCTTCAGCTCCTTTACCCGGCTGAACCACCCATAGAGCTCGGCGGGGGTAAAGTCAACGGAATAGTGGTCGGCAAACCCCAGATAAGAAGAGTTCAGCCGGGTGATGGGGTAGGAAAAAGTGACCCGGCGAAACCCCAGCTCTTCCAGGAACCGGAGCATCTCCCCTAAATCAATGATCAGGCGGCTCAAAGTCACTGAGGCCACGGGGTCCAGCCCGGCCCGGCGCAGCTCCGGCACCAGTTCCCGGATATGGCCGGTGAGCCCCGGCAGCCCCCGGTGGGCGTCATGGACGGCAGCCGTTGGCCCGTCGATGGAAATAATCAGGGTCGAAAGGCCCGCAATCTTAAGATCGCGGATATACGCCGGGGTGAGCAGCCAGCCATTGCTGCACAGGAGAGTATGGATCGCCAGGTCCCGGGCCCGGCCCAGGGCCGGGAGCAGCGCGGGATAGAGCAAGGGTTCGCCGCCGGTGAGGCAAAGATAGTTAACGCCCTGGTCTCTGAGAACCTTAAGCCCCCGGCAGAGCCGCGCCGGATCGGCCATCACCCGTTCCCCCGGCGCCACCCGGGGAAAACTGCAGAAATGGCAATGGGCATTGCAGGCGTTGGTGACGGCAATTTGGCAAAAACCCGGCCCCCCCTGAAGCATCAGGCGGAGAAGCTCCTTGCCGGTCATGGACCGCGATTGCCCTGGGCCACCGGGGTTTGTTGACCTTGACGCCGCTTGAACATGAAGCTCAGAAACTGGCGGCCTTCCTTGAGCAAGCGGCGGCGCTCCACCGGGTCGCGCATCATCACCAGGGCCGCCCGGGCCATGTAACGGGGCCGGAAGTAAAACCGGCGGTAGAATTGGGGCAGTGCCTGAAAAATGTCGGCCGCGGCCAGGCCGGGATAATCCACCACGCACTGCTGGTAGCCGGTGGCGCCGTTGACCAGGGCGTCATCCTGGAGGAAGCCCTGCTCCCGGCAGAAATCATAGAATTCCGTGCCCGGGTAAGGGGTGGCCAGAGAGACCTGGATGGTGTCCGGGTCCAATTCGCAGGCGAAGCGGATGGAGGCCTCGATGGACTCTTTGGTCTCTCCCGGCAACCCCACCATGAACGTCCCGTGGATCTGGATGCCCAGTTCCCGGCACCATTTGGCCAGGCGGCGCCCCAGGTCCAGGGTGGCGCCTTTGCGGATATTTTTCAAAACCTGGGGGTCGCCGGTTTCAAAACCCACCACCAGCAGGCGCAGCCCCCCCTCCTTCATGGCCTTGAGGGTCTCGTAGGAGGTGTTGGCCCGGGCGGTGGCGGACCAGACGAACTTGAGGCGGCGGAATTCCCGGCTGAGCTGCCGGGCCCGCTCGCCGTCGGCGGTGAAGGTGTCGTCGTCAAAGAAGATCTCCGCCGCCTGGGGGAAAAGTTCCAGGGAACGGCGGACCTCGGCCACCACGTTGGCCACGCTCCGCACCCGGTAACGCCGGCCGGTGAAAGTCTGGGGCCAGAGGCAGTAAACGCAATGCCCCGGGCAGCCCCGGCCGGTATAGAAAGACACGTACGGGTAGCGCAGATAAGGAATCTGATAGTGCTCCATGGTCAGGTCCCGGTGGTAGATCTCCGTGACCATGGGCAGGGCATCCAGATCCTCGATAAAGGGCCGGTCCGGGTTGTGATGGATGCGGCCGTCGGCGCGATAGCTGAGCCCCTTAATCTCGCCCCAGGGCCGGGCCTGGGCCAAATCGAGGACAGTATAATCGAACTCCCGGCGGACGACAAAATCCAACTGGGGACCGGCCGCCAGGGATTCCTGGGCCAGGACGCTCACCTGGGGCCCCGCCATCCCCACCAGGAGCCTGGGGTTTTTGGCCTTGAGCCGGCTGACGGTGGCCAGATCATGCGCAAATGACGGCTGGGAGGTGAAAAGCACGGCCAACTCGAAATCCGGGGCCAGGTCCGCGACCTGTTCGACCGTCAAATTCTCCGGGGGGGCGTCCACCACCCGGGACCCCGGGATGAGACCCGCGGGGTAGCACAGCCAGGTGGGATACCAGAAAGACGTGACTTCACGGGTGGCCTGATAGCGCGAGCCGGCGCCGCCATCAAAATCCTGGAAAGATGGCGGGTTGAGGAACAGGGTGCGTTTCATAGTTTGCCTTAACCTCTAAGGGGCAGTCCTCTAAGGCCGGATCGGCCCCGGCCCGGCCCGCCGGCCCGAGGGAACCCCTGCATATAATAGGGGGATTTTATCCGAGGTTGGCGCCTTTGTCCAGGGAATAGCCGGAGTTAAGGGAGGGAGACCAATCGGGGGGCGCGGCCGGGGCGGATGACATTTCCTGGACAGCAGCTAAGCTAACCGTCAAAGCGCAATCCGGTTTGCCCTGATTTGCCTAAGCGGAATCTTCCGGCAGGGTCGCCGTTACAGCTATGATAACCATATAGAATAGTTAGTTTTATTAGTTAAATCGCGCCTAGATAGCAGTTAGGTTGAATGTAGAGGAACATCGTAAAACCTGGAAAAAGCATATGGCCGATCTCTATACCCGGGCAGAGCACTAATCTGTCCATGATATTGCAGGATTGGCTGACTTCGCGGACTTTTGGGTGATTCTGAGATTAATAATAGCTTTTTCAGACCCGGTTATCTCGGCCTCCTCTTCACCTCCTCCCAATCAGGATCAACCGGCACGTTTTTTCTTGGCAACCCCGTCCGGGGATTTTGCGGTAATTGTATAAGGTAGCGTGCCTTCAGTGATAGAAATAAATTTAAAGCACTATCTTTTGAACTCCGGAGTCCAGCCCCAAAATTTCTAACGCTTGGCGCAAGATTGGCACACGGAGGCCGGCCTCTCTTCATAAAAAGACCTCCGGAAATTGCGGTAAGCAATTTGACCCCAGATGCTCGGAAGAGAACGGTCCCGAACGTTTCCAAAGGTTAAACGCCGGTAAGGGCGTTCAACCCCGTCGGCAACCAGGGTCACTCCGGTCACCGGTAAGTTGGTAAAGACACAAGGCGACACCTCGCCGTCGGCGGAGACTAACAAAGCCCGCGCTACGTTTTCGGTGCAGACCTGACGCCTCCGGCCCGGGCTCTGGAGTTGATAATAGATATTTAGACCGTTTGCAAAAAGTACTTACCGCCACCTGAATCCAATCTAACCGCGGCATCAAGAGAGAATTGATCCTACTCCAAACCACGCCCCATCTATCCTCGGGCCAACCCCACCCAGATTTGATATTTTAAATCAGACCTCAGGCATGGCTGCAACGCTTGTTTTATCAAGCGGTTATTTATGCAACACTATGCCCCCCGACAAAAATTGTCTATTGACCCCTCGTTAGGGGGAGAGGGTCAGGGTGAGGGGTGGTTATTGATCCCCTCGAAAACGCTCTATTTGACCCACATTCGGTCTCAGTAGAGCAGATACCTGGCGCGCAGCCGGCCGAAGGCTTCCAATCCGGGCTGCCACCGGCGTTCTATGACTCGCGGATCATCGCCGTTCTTGATGGCCTGGAGAACCTGGCGGGACCCGATCATGCCCACCGTTTTGTCTATCAGGAACTTCCCGGGATAGAGCCGGTAAAGCGCGGCCGCCAACTCTATCCCCAGGGCCGCGACATCCAGGGCGCCCCGGTCCACCACCTTCAGGCGGACGCCTTCGCACCGGTGATGGGCGTAGGGGCGGGCCGCCGGGGTGAAGGTCACGGGCTCGAACCCGACCCCGGGGAGGCGCCGCCCGCTCAAATAGCGGGCCAGCCGATCGCCCGAAATCCAGGGAGCGCCGATGATTTCAAACGGCGTGGCGGTTCCCCGGCCGACGCTCACGTTGGCGGACTCGATCATGCCCACCCCGGGATAGAGGATCGCCTGGGTCAGGGACCGGAGGTTCGGCGACGGATTGACCCAACGCAAGCCGGTCTGGTCGAACCAGATCTGCCGCCGATACCCCTCCATGGGCACCACGTGCAATTTGGCCCCGATGGCCCTCTCTTTATTAAAGAGCTGGGCCAGTTCCCCCGCGGTCATGCCGTAGCGCACCGGCAGCGGGAAATAACCGATAAACGACTTCAAATCGGGGTCCAGCACGGGTCCCTGCACCATAGAGGCCGTGATCGGGTCGGGGCGGTCCAGCACATAGAAGTCGAGGCCGGCGCCGGCCGCGGCCTCCATGGCATAGGCCATGGTGGTAATGTAGGTATAGAAGCGGGCGCCCACATCCTGGATGTCATAAACCAGGGCGTCCAGCCCCCGGAGCATCTCAGCCGTCGGCCGGGTGACTTTGCCGTAGAGGCTGTGGACGGGCAGGCCGGTAGCCGGGTCCTTCCCGGAGGCGACCTTCTCGTCGAGCTGGCCGGATAAGCCGTGCTCCGGGCTGAAAATGGCCTGCACCTTGACCCCGGGAGCCCGGAGCAACAACTGGAGGGTCGAGCGGCCGGACGCATCGATGCCCGTGTGATTGGTGATCACCCCGATCCTTTTGCCGACGAGGGGGGCGAAACCGGACGCGGCCAGGACCTCGATCCCCGGCCGGACCCGGTCAGGCCTGTCGCTGGCGCCATGCCCCGTCATCGCCGGCTCGAGGCCGGCGTCACCCCAGGCGGCCACCGCCGGCGGCCCCATGGGCACGGCTTCGGCCACGGCCGCCGCGGTCTTGGCCCGCAAGGGTTTGACATTGCCTTTGCCGTTGGGGTGCAGGCGGGAGGTGAGAATGATCATAAACGTCTGCGAGCCGGGATCGATCCACATGGCGGTGCCGGTATAGCCCGTGTGCCCGAAGGAACCTTTCGGGAACGCGGCGTTGAAGACCCGGCTGTGAGTCGACCGGATGTCCCAGCCGAGGCCGCGCTGCGTGGAGATGCCCGGGAGGCGCTGCGCTTTGGTCGTGGCCGCGACCGCGGCGGGACTGAGAATACGCCGGCCCTGACTCTCGCCCCCATTGACGAGCATCTGGGCCAGGAGGGCCAGGTCGTCGGCGGTGGAAAAGACGCCGGCATGACCGGCCACCCCGCCCATGCGATATGCGGTGGGGTCGGACACCACGCCCCAGCGCAGCCCGCTCCCCTGGTAGTCGGTGGGCGCGATGCGGGGTTTAAGCGCCGGCGACGGTCTAAACGACGTGTCCTTCATGCCCAGGGGTCCGAAGATCTCGCGTTTGCAGAAAACGTTCAGCGGCATGTGCGAGACCCGGTGCACGATCTCGCCCAGCGCGATAAAATTGACATCGCTGTAATTGAACTGCGTACCCGGCGCCTTGACCGGGTGATCCTGGACAATAGCCGCCATCGCCCCGTCGTAATCCGACCAGGGGGGCCGGGAACTCACCCCGGCGCGCAAACCGGACGTGTGGGTCAGGAGTTGCCGGATGGTGATCGCCTCCTTGCCGTTGGCGGCAAAGGCCGGCCAATAGGCAGCCGCGGGTTTGTCGAGATGGATGAGGCCGCGATCGACAAGTTCCATGATCGCCGTGGCGGTGGCCACCACCTTGGTCAGAGAGGCGAGATCGAAGATGGTGTCCACCTTCATGGGCTGGGACCGGGGCGTAAGGGCGCTCTGGCCGAAGGCCTTGCGGTACACGGTCTTGCCGCGGTGGCCCACCAGGATGACGGCCCCGGGGACGTGCCCGGCGGCGACCTCCTGCTTGGCCACCTGGTCGATCTTGGCGAAGCGCCGGGCGTCCACTTCGGGGGGGGCCGGCGGCGCCGGTGGCTGCGGCTCCACGATGACCGGCGGCAGCGGCGGCGGCGCCGTGGCGCACCCGGCCAGACCTCCCAGGATGAGCGCCGCGGCGATAACGATATACGCAGCAAGAGACTTGGCGGAAGGCATCTGGGGCATAGTTTATTATAGAGAGCCAGACCCGGCCTGTCGATGAGAAAGAGGTCCCGGCAGGGTTATGATTTGCCGGGGCAATCAATCATCCGATCCTCCCCCCGGTGAGGGCAGGAGAAAATCGCCACGGGCCGGTTAAGCCCGGCTTTGATGATTTACCATGCTGCGGCGTTTTTTAGATAGCGCTTTTTATTTGCGAACCTCCATGGTATATTTTTAGATTATACTTTGGCAAATTATCGTAAAGGAGACTCATCATGAAGTTTGAACACGTTCCTGAACACATTCTGGAAATGTATGAAAAAATAAGATCTCAACATTTTCCTCATTTGGCTAATGCGAAGATTCTTTTCCTGCTTAATAAAAAGAAGATGATAAATAAAGGTAATATAACTCTTAGCAAAATAGTTAAACCTTCTGATCTGGTTAAATTTTTGTCCAAGGATGAAGCGCCAGAATATGGATATGATTATATCATACTATTAGATCAAAAATTGATTGCGCATTGCGATGATACGGATATTAAAAGAGTGTTGAGGCATGAATTGCGACATACATTCTTTGATTCAGATAGTCTTAAAAATCCATACAAATTAGTAGATCATGACTTTAGTGATTTTTATGATGAAGTTGAATTAAATAAAGATGATCCAACCTGGTCCAAGAGGGTATCTCAAACTGTGTCTCTCATGTATGACCAGGAAAAAGATGAGAAATAATCGGTAAAGCTCTCCTAAAGCCGAGACATTTTTGCGGCTCACAATGTTAGGCGTCCGGCCGCGTTCTTGAAGTCCTCAAAATTCCGGCCTGAAAAGTTCTTTGGTAGCACCGGTATCTTACCGGTGCGGGTGCACAGGTTGAAAACCTGTGCCACCAAGGGGGGCGGGCACGGAGGCCCGCCCCACCATCTTTTTCATGCTTTACGGGTGGGCCGATAGGCCCATGGGCAACTGCCTTGAAAAGTTCCATATCATGGTGCGCACCGCGCACCATGAGCTTATGGCAGCGGCGGGCGAGGACGCCCGCCCCACCGGATGTCGCATGATTTACCCGTGGGCCCAGGGCCCAGGCATGACTGCTCCGAAACTTTAACCAGGCTGCGATTCCTCCAGGTATAAGCGTCACTTCCTCCCCGGAGATCCTCATCCCCACTAGTCCAAAAACTTGGGAACCCCCGCCGCCCCGGGGGGCCAGAAATCCCGGCGGGGTGATTCTCCTCCCCCATCCCAACGATTCTTAAAGTTTTCGCTGAAGGCGCCGATACATACATCAGATAATTCCACGCCACCGACAAAGGCAAACTCCACCGAAAGGGGAGGACGCAAAGTCTCCGACCTACCGCCTGCGGGCTAAGGTAGCGGGATTACCGAAGTGGTGAAGGTGAGACTGCCCAATGGCAATCACCCATTGCAGAGCCCCTGACCGGTGAGCGGCGTGGATTCGCACCATAGCACAGGAGGTGGGAATCAAGAGCATCATCATCAGGACCGGCATGGGTAACAAACATTGGAGTGCAATTCTTAACCTTCAAAGTAAAGGAGAAGTAACATGAAAACTTACCTGCGGAAAATCATGGCGTTCATCAATGATGAGGAAGGCGCTTCGGCCATCGAATATGCCCTTTTAGTCGCGTTGATCGCTTTGGCGATCACGGTGGGGGCGACGACCCTTGGCGGCAAGATCAATAATATGTTCACTAACGCCGCGGGCAAGCTGCCTTAGAGTTAACGGGCTGCCGGCTTGGCGGGTCCGGGGCCGAAGCCTCAGGGCTTCGGCCCCGGCCTTACCTGGAAAACCAGTCTTGCCAAACGGGGGACAGATGCCGGGTTGCCATCAGAGAGTTTTTTCTGGAGCCGCAGGCGAAAGCCTGGGCCCGCACCGGCGAGAGGCGCGGGCCACTTGTTTGAAGGCCCCTTATGAAAATATGAAAATATGAAAATAATCCGGTGGGGCGGGCCTCCGTGCCCGCCACCTCAAGGCGGCCAGGGACGGCCGCCCCACCCGCGACTAATTTTTATGGAGTGACCACACGATGCCTCGTTTACCCGGCTGGGCCTGGCTGCTTTTGGCCATTGGTTTCGCCACCCTGGCTTCTTATATGGCCCTGGGATGGCTAAAACGGCAAGCCGCCGTTCAACCTTCGGTCAAAGAGAAAATCTATGTGGTGCGGGCCAGCGCCAAGGCGGAGAAGGACAGACCTCTTGCCGAGGCGCAACCCCAGCGCGTCGCCTGGGATAAGGATTATCCTCCCGAAGATTTCTTTTCCGACCTAAAGCAGGTGGTAGGGCGGGAGACTGCGAAATCTCTGACGTCCGGTGATCTGATTACGCGAGAAAACACCAGAGAAAAACGGACTGGGATCACTGCCGAGTTGAGCCCCAACCAGCGGGCCATGACCGTGAAGGTGGACGAAGCCTCCGGGGTGGCCGGCTTCCTGACCCCCGGAAACCGGGTGGACGTGGTGGTGGTCGTGGACAAGGGAGAATTCGACAAAGACCCGCTCGCCAAGCTCCTCTTGCAGAACCTGAAAGTTTTGGGCACCGGTCAAAATTTGGAAAATCGTCCGGGCGACAAACCCCAGATTGTGCCCACGGTTACGCTGGAAGTATCCCCCGAACAAGGAGAAAGTCTGGCCCTGGCTGCCCAGGAAGGGCGAATTTCGTTGGTGCTGCGGGGCAAGGGAGACCAACAACTGGTGGAAACCCAGGGGGCGGACGCCAGCAAGTTATTTGGCAGACCGAAGAAGGCAATCTCTCAGGCTCCCCCCGCCGCGGCCACTGTTGCTCCGCCGGCCCGGACGGTGGAGATGATCCGAGGATTGGAACTGGCGCCGGTGAACTTCCGGTAGCTAATACCGTGTTCGTTTTGTAGGGGCGGGTTTGAAACCCGCCCCTACGAGAGATATCAATAGGTTATCTGGATGGTTTGTTTCATTTCAAAGGGAACACGGTATAAGAACCTAACCCGCTCAGGCTGAGGATCATAAACCGAATGTCCACCCAATTCAGCATCTATTATAGTTCCCTGGAAAACAAGGAATACCTCCGGCAAATTGTCGAAGCCTCCGGTACCGGGAAGTTAGTGGAGAGCAACGATCTGGCCCATTTGCCTTCCCAGGCGGTGAATGGCAGCGATGTGGTCTTTTTGGAATATCAGGAAAACAATCCTGAATTGGACCTCTGGATCGAGAGAATTGCGGCCAACCCCAGGAGTCCCGCCATCTTCCTTTACTTTAAGGAGATCTCCACCAACAACTTGTGGAAGGCGATTCGCCTGGGAGCTAAGGAATGCTTTACCTTCCCTATCCAGGAGGAAGATTTTCAACAAGCGGTAAAGCGCATCTGGGCCCGGACCGAAGTCAGGAAAGGTTCGGCAAAACCCACCCAAATCATATCTTTTCTCGGGTGTAAGGGAGGAGTAGGGACCACCTTCCTGGTCGCCAATCTTGCCAGCCTCCTGGCGCAGGAGCGCCGCGGCAAGGTGCTGTTAGTGGACTTGGATCTGGGATTTGGCCAGCTTAACTATTTTTTCGATGTCCATCCTGAACACACCTTGACCGAAGTAATCGAAAATCTGGAACGATTAGACAATAATTATTTACAAAATATCTTCTGCCACATCGGTGATAATTGTTATTTGCTTCCGGCTCCGGCCCGTTTGGAAGAAGCCGAGATCATTAAAGCCGACCACCTGGAGAAGATTATCAGCTACCTCAAGGAAAACCTGGGGTTCCGGTGGATATTGATCGACTGTTGTCATCAACTTGATGAAATAACCATGAAGGCCCTGGAGCTCTCCGAATCCTTGATGCTGGTGACCGCGCAATCAATTCCGGCCCTTTCCAACGCCAAGAAAATGCTGGACATCCTTAACCTCCTGGAATTGAGGGAACTCGAAGTTGAGGTCTTGGTAAATTGCTGGAACCGCCAAAATGAATTGAGCGTTGCTGACGTGGAAAACTTTTTAGGGAAGACGATTGCGGGCACCATAACGTGTGATTACCAACAGGCAAGTTTAAGCGTCAACGAAGGCAAACTCCTGGTTTCGACCTCTCCCCGCCATCCCATATCCGGAGACCTGAAATTGATAGCCGGAAAAATCAGCCCGGAGGACACGCCGGAGGAAACCAACCACTCGGGGTGGAAATGGCTTCAGCGTCTCTGGAGCAAGAAAAAACCATGAGCCTCCTGGACCGCATCCGCCAACGGCAATTAGAGGAGCAAACGGGCCAGTCCGCGACCTATGGCCAAGACCAGAAAAAAGATCGGGAGCGGCAAAAGAAAGACGATGTCTTCAATGAATTGAAGGCGAAGATCCACATGAAGCTCCTGGGCTTGCTGGACCTCACCCGCCTGACGGCAGCCTCAGAGGGTGCGATCCAAGAAGACTTGCGCCGGGGGGTCGAGATGATCCTGGCGGAAGAGAAGATACCCCTCGCCTCGACTGAAAAGGACAGGCTCTGTCGGGAGATCCGGCATGAGCTTTTGGGGTATGGGCCCCTGGAACCCCTCCTGGCGGATTCCAGCATTAACGATATTCTGGTGAACAGCTACAGCAAGGTGTTCGTGGAACGTCGCGGCAAGCTGGAACCCTCGATCATCCGATTTACCGACAACGCCCATTTGCTCAAAATCATTGAAAAGATCGCTTCCGGGGTGGGACGCCGCATCGATGAATCCTCTCCCATGGTGGATGCCCGACTGCCGGACGGCTCCCGGGTCAATGCCATCATCCCCCCCCTGGCCCTGGATGGACCGGCCCTCTCCATCCGCAAATTTGCCCGGGACCCCATAAAAGTAGAAGACTTGATCGGTTTCGGAGCCATCACCGAGGACATGGCCGAGGTCCTCCACGGCATGGTGCAGGCCCGTCTTAACATCCTGATCTCCGGCGGCACCGGCACCGGGAAAACCACTTTCCTCAATGTCTTGTCCAGTTTCATCCCCAACGATGAACGCATCATCACCATTGAAGATTCCGCCGAACTCCAGTTGCAGCAGGACCATGTGGTTCGACTGGAAACCCGCCCCCCCAACCTGGAGGGTCAAGGAGAGGTCGATCAGCGTGATCTGGTCCGGAATGCCTTGCGCATGCGGCCCGATCGCATCATCCTGGGTGAGGTGAGAAGCGGCGAGGCCCTGGACATGCTCCAGGCTATGAATACCGGTCACGACGGTTCCCTGGCCACCATTCATGCCAACTCCGCCCGGGATGCCCTCACCCGTCTGGAAACCATGGTTTCCATGGCCGGCCTCAATATCCCCGAGCGGGCCATCCGGCATCAGATAACCTCTGCCATCAATGTCGTGCTGCAACTGGCCCGGTTGAGCGACGGCAGTCGCAAGATGATGAACCTCTTTGAGATCGTCGGCATGGAAGGTGACATGATTACCATGCAGGAGATCTTTGCTTACAACCTGATGGGGCTCACCGAGGATAAGAAAGTGCTGGGCCGCTTTATGGCCACCGGCATCCGTCCCAAGTTTATGAAACGCCTGGAATCTATGGGCCTCAAGTTGCCCAGCAGTCTCTTCAAGGAGCATGCCTAAGCTGATGATGGCGGGAGATGTCCCTTAAACCATACTTCTAAACCTGGCGTCAACCCCGCCCTGGACCCCGGGGGAGATGTCCGCCAGGGAGGCATTGATGGCCGGTGAATTGTTTCACTCCCTAGATTATTCTCTCCTGATTCTGATTTGCTTGATCTTCCTCAGCTTTTTTTTCCTCATAAGGGGCATCTTCTTGTTCCTGGCGAACCCGGAACGGCTTCACCAGCGACGGTTAAAGAAGAGACTCAGAGAAATGGAGGGCCTACAGTCGTCCCTCAACGCCAGCACCCTCCTTAAAAAGGCCAGCCTGGAAAAATCCGCTCTCGACCGGATACTGAGTAAATTCAGTTTAGTTAACCAGATTCAGACCATGATGCTTCAGGCGAACCTGCACTGGAAAATGGGAACCTTTCTGGTTCTCGTCGCTTTCTCCGGGCTGGCGATGGGGGGGGTGGGACTGGTGAAATGGGGTGTTTGGGGGGGCCTGGCCGGCGGCGGGCTGGGTTTGCTCCTGCCCTATAAGATTTTGGCCCGCAAAAGGAATCGGCGGCTCAAAAAGTTTGAAAAGCAACTGCCGGATGCCTTGGACCTGCTGGCCCGGGGACTCAGGGCCGGCCATGCCTTTCCTACGGGGTTGCAGCAGGTGGCCAAAGAGATGGCCGATCCCCTGGGAACGGAGTTTTTCGAAACCTTCAGGGAATTTAACCATGGTTTGGACCTGAATACCGCCTTGCTCAACCTTTGTCATCGCATCAAACTGCAGGATCTGAACTTTTTTACGACAGCAGTTTTGATCCAGAGGGAAACCGGAGGCAACCTCACGGAGATTTTAGAGAAGATCTCAATCCTCATTCGGGAACGATTCAAGTTGCGCAATCAGGTTAAAGCGTTAACCGCGGAGGGCCGACTGTCAGGGCTTATCCTCCTCCTCCTGCCACCGGTGCTGGCCGTTCTTCTGATGGCGGTCAACCCGGAGTACGGATCACAACTGTTTACGCATCCGACGGGTCAGATCATGTGTGGGGTGGCGGTGGGATTTCAGCTGTTGGGCATGTGGGCTATCCACAAGATTGTCAACATCAAGGTGTAACGTGGAAATCTTACAGGCGGTTCTCTTTGGACTCTTGATCGGCGGCATGATCACCTTCCTGGGCTTTTTTCTTCAGCAGCGCTACTCCGCGGTGCGGCGGCGGCTTCAGTCTGGCCCACGCTTAAAAACCGATTTAATGCGGCCTCAAATGGAAGACAAACCTGCCTTCATAAGTTCCAACCTGGCCGAAAAGCTTGAAAAGAAACTCGATCTGAGAAAAGACGGGCCCACGATCAAACGACTCCAGGCAAAGCTCATCCAGGCCGGAATTTACACTGAACGGGCCATCCCGCTGTTTCTCGGGGTCAAAATGGGGGGACTGCTGGTTCTGCCGTTATTGGTCTTATTCATACTGTGGGGGAGCACCAGCGAGCGCAGCCTGTTGATGGGGATTCCCATCATCCTTTGCACCTTAGGATATGTTCTCCCGAATTTCATCCTGAACCGGATGATAAGTTCCCGGCATAAAAAAATTCGGGAGGCGCTCCCCGATGCCTTGGACCTGCTGGTGGTCTGCGTCGAAGCCGGCCAGGGTCTGGACGCCGCCATCAAGCGGGTGTCGGACGATTTGCAGGAAAGCAGTCCCATCATTGCCCAGGAATTGATCCTGGTGAATCTGGAGACCATGGCCGGGCTGGACCGCCAGCAGGCCTTGAAGAACCTGGGGGACCGGACCGGGGTGGAAGAGTTGGTTTCCCTGTGCAATGTCCTCATCCAGAGCGAACGCTTCGGGACCAGTATCGCTCAGGCCCTCAAAACCCAATCAGATTATTTACGCACCGCCCGGCGTCAGAGACTGGAGGGCTTGGCTGCCAAGACCCCGGTCAAACTGGTTTTCCCGATGCTGCTCTTCATTTTTCCGGCCATCATGGTAGTTCTCTTGGGACCGGCGATTATCCGGCTCTCGGAATTCTTCAACAAGGGCGGGTAAACCGGGAAACGTGCCGGCCGGATGGGGGGGAGGGCTCAGGTGGGGCCAAGACCTCCCCCCTTTTTTACGTTACATCTTTAACTCATCCCGGGTGTTGGCCACCGTCGCGGCGGATTTCTGCAGCATGGCCTCTTCTTCCTTGCTCAGTTTCAAGGTCAGGATTTTTTCAATCCCCCCGGCTCCCAAGATCACCGGGACACCGAAGTAAAGATCCTTCAAGCCATACTCTCCATTCAGATAGGCTGACACCGGTACCAGGCGTTTCTGGTCCTTGAGGATGGCCTCGGTCATCTGCACCGCGGCGGCCGCGGGGGCATAATAAGCCGAGCCGGTCTTGAGAAGAGACACGATTTCCCCCCCGCCTTTGCGGGTGCGCTCCACCAGGGCGGTGATGCGCTCCGGGCCCAACAGGTCGGTGAGGGGCACGCCCGAGATGTTAGTGGCGCTGACCACGGGCACCATGTCGTCGCCGTGGCCTCCCAGGACCATGGCCTGAATCTCCTCCACCGCGACGCCCAATTCCATGGCGATGAAGCAGCGGAAACGCCCGGTGTCCAGAATGCCTGCCATGCCCATGACCCGCTCCCGGGGCAGGCCGCTCACCTTCTTGGCCACGTAACACATGGCGTCCAGGGGGTTGCTGACGATGATCAGGAAGGCGTTGGGCGATTTAGCCATGACTTCCTTGGTCACCGCGGCCACGATGTTTTTATTGGTATTGATCAGATCTTCCCGGCTCATCCCCGGCTTCCGGGCAATGCCGGCAGTGATGATGACGACCTGGGAGTCCTGGGTGGCGGCGTAGTCATTCGTCCCCACCACCTCGGCGTTAAAGCCGAAAACCGGGCGCGCCTGCATCAGGTCCAGGGCTTTGCCCTGGGGCATGCCTTCCACCACATCCACCAGCACCACATCGCCCAACTCCCGGGCGGCAGCCCAATGCGCACACGTAGCCCCAACGTTGCCCGCTCCGACAACGGTAATCTTCGGGCGACCCATAATCTACCTCCTCATGAAATGTTATTGGGGATGGGGGACATGGGTCGTCCCGGCCTCCCCGGCAATGCTATTTGTCAACCTTAACTTATTAACCCGTTTACGTTTATCCTGCAACGAAAATCTCTCGACCTGACGTTGACAGCCCGAAGCCTTGCGCCTATAATTCCGTACTGGATAATGCGTATGGGGATTTTTGTCTATCTGCGGGCCTCCCGGCTCCCCTTTCTCACCGGCTCTCTCTTTCCGGTGGCTGCGGCCACGGCCCTGGCCTGTTTGACGGACCACGCCTGGAACTTCCGCTTTTTCGGGCTTACGGCTCTGGGAGTGGCGGCCCTGCACCTGGGAGCCAACCTGATCAACGATTACTACGACTCCTTCGGCAGCGATCCCTTGAACCGCAATTTCACCCCCTTCAGCGGCGGCAGCCGGGTGATTCAGAACCGGGAACTG
This sequence comes from Deltaproteobacteria bacterium, assembly GCA_016875015.1. Lineage (GTDB taxonomy): Bacteria > Desulfobacterota > Desulfobaccia > Desulfobaccales > 0-14-0-80-60-11 > 0-14-0-80-60-11. The sequence continues at coordinate 39,765 of VGSJ01000007.1, forward strand.
AGCCCGGAAAGCGTCAAGCTCCTGGCCTACCTGCTGTTGGGCCTGGGAGTGGGGTGCGGCCTCATCCTGATTTACCTGGGACGTCCCTGGGCGGCCCTGGTGGGTCTGCTGGGTTTGGCGGCGGCCTGGTTCTATTCCGCCGCGCCGCTCCAACTCATGAGCATCGGCCTGGGGGAGATCATCATTTTCCTGGCCTTCGGGCCTCTCCTCTCCTGGGGGGCTTATTACGTCCAGACGGGGAAACTCAGCCTGGTGGGGGCTGCCGTCAGCCTGCCCCTGGCCTTCCTCATCACCGCCATCATCTGGATCAACGAATTTCCCGATATGGAGGCGGACCTGGCCGCCGGCAAGCGCCACCTGGTGGCCCGCCTGGGGCTGCAGGTCTCCCGCTGGGTCTATGCCGCCCTCATGGCCGCCCCGTTTATCAGTTTGTTCATACTTATAGAAATATTTCGCCTGCCCGATCTCATCGTGGCGGGGCTCTTGCCCCTGCCCCTGGCCTTCAGGGCCGTGCGCCTGGCCTTCCGCACCCCGCCCACGGACCCGGAGTTTGTGCCCATCCAGGCCCTCACCATCCAGACCCACTTCTTCACGGGCCTGACCCTCACCCTGGCCCTGCTGTATGCGGCCTGGTGGCGGTGATAAGATCTGTCAGCTTTTAACTATCAGCTTTCAGTTAAAGCTGTGGTTGGTTAAGGCGACAAAATGTAGGGCGGGCACTGCCCGCCGTAACTTCTGACACGATCCGGATTTCAGATTTAAACAAACATGGCGGGCAGTGCCCGCCCTACGAATGTTGATAGGACCGAGTTTCTGGAAATGCTTGAAGACAAATATGATGGTTCCGTAAAAAGTAAGAATTTTCAAAAAACCTGGTTGTAACTCATTGATTTTATTGAAAGCGAATTCCATAAATAGAGCCTTTTCTGACTTTTTACGAATCCATCAAATATTGGTACGCGTATGAAAAGTTTTCCAGAGCAATTTACACTCTTGCGACCGGGGCCGGAGACGTGCGCTCAAGATTGCATGAAGTCTTTTTTGATCCACTGTTGGTTATTCAACCTAAGCATTTGCCAGAGGACTTACGAGAAGACTTCCTATGGATTAAGAAAAGGATAACAAAATACAAAGAAAAATGGACGGGGCAACTTGAGGAATTGAGGGGTTACGAAAAAAAGACCCCACGTTTAAAGAAAAGCTCCCTTATCTTTATCCAAATCCGATTAAAGCGACGCTGAGTAGAATTCGTAGGAATACGGGTGTGGAGATTGCCAAGCGAATATTCAAAATATATGATTCTCTTGATTCACGAGCAAGAGATTAGGAATATAGGGCGTGCCGTGCACGCCGATTTATGGCGGCTATGAGCCGCCCTATGTCATACCAATCTGCGATCAAACAGGTAATTTATCGGTTGTAGGGGCGGACCCATGTGTCCGCCCTCAGGTTGGGCGCACAAATGGGTGCGCCCCTACGGAAAAGAAGCTTCTCTTACTTCGTATGAGCACAACCTGGTATCAAAGGAAAAAACTATGCCAAGCCAAAAACCCCCACCGGTCTTAATCGAAGTAACCCGGGGCCCCCGAGTCGAGAGCTCTCACCGGGGCCACATTGTAGTGGTGGACGCCGCCGGCGCCCTGGTTCGGCATCTGGGCGATGCCGAGGCCTGGGTCTGTATGCGTTCCCTGGCCAAGCCCTTTCAGGCCCTGGCCGTCCTCACCACCGGCGCGGCGGCGGCCTTCGGGTTCGGGGCGGAGGAACTGGCCCTGTTTTCCGGGTCCCTCTCCGGCCAGAACTTCCAGGTGGAACTGGCCACCCGCATCCTGGACCGTTTAGGACTCAAACCTGACGCCCTCCAGTGCGGGGTCCATCCGCCCCTGCACCGCCCCACGGCCCAGGCCCTGGTGCAGGCCGGGTTAAAACCCACCCCCCTCCACAACACCTGCACCGGCAAGCACGCGGCCATGCTGACCCTGTGCGTCCACCACGGCTGGCCCCTCGCGGACTACCTGAATCCGGCCCACCCGGGGCAGGATCTGATTTTGGGCACCGTGGCCCGGATGGTGGGGTTTCCCAAAGGGCAAATCCAGGTGGCCATCGACGGCTGCGGCGCGCCGGTTTTCTACGTGCCTTTGAAAAACATCGCCATGGGATATGCCCGCCTGGCGGGGGCGCAGCCGGGGTCGCCGGCGGGAACCCTCATGGCGGCGATCCTGGCCCATCCCCGGCACATCGCCGGGGACGGCCGCCTGGAGACCACGGTCATGGAGGCCTTGCCGGGCACAATCTTCGCCAAGTCCGGCGCCGAAGGAGGCTATGGCCTGAGCCTCACCGAAGGCGGCCTGGGGGTGGCCTTCAAGATCGAAGACGGCAGCCAACGGGCCCTCAACCCCACTGTGGTGGCCATCCTGGAACAGATGGGAGTGCTCACCCCGGCGGCCCAGGAAGCCCTGGCCGCGTTCCGGCAGCCGCCCATCCTCAACCATCGCCAAGAGGAGGTGGGCCGAATCCGGCCGGCCTTGGCGCTCCAGCCCTAACCCCAAGTTGGCCCCCCAAAAGGTAATTTTCCGATGTAGGGCGCGTCCTACGCACCAGAAATGGCGCGTGAGACGCGCCCTACGGGTTTTAGCCGGGGGAATCCATCCTCTTCTCCTCATAAAACCCCTTGAATCTCTCCACATTCATGCTATATTTCAACAATATGGTTAGCCGTGGACCATCTACAAATCGGGTGGGGCGGTCATGAAAGTGTTGTGGGCCCCGTGGCGCATGGAATATATCCTGGGGGAGGATAAGCCCCCGGGCTGCATCTTCTGCCCCGAACCCGGGGAAAACCTGGCGGCGCGCCTGGTGTTGTTCAGCGGCAACCTCACCCGGATCATGATGAACAAGTATCCCTATATCAACGGTCATCTGCTGGTTTCCCCCATCCGCCACCTTCCCGGGCTGGACGACCTGACCCCGGCGGAGACGCTGGACCTCATGGACAAGGTCCGGGAGTCCATCGCCATCTTGAAACAAGTCATGCACCCCGACGGTTTCAATGTGGGCCTTAACCTGGGGCTGGTCGCCGGGGCCGGGGTGGAAAGCCATCTCCATTTTCATATCGTCCCCCGGTGGGCCGGCGACACCAACTTCATCCCGGTTTTTGCCGAGGTTCGGGTGATTCCAGAACATTTCCGTCAGACTTACGAACGCCTGGCGCCCCTATTCCAGGCCCTGCCAGATGAGGATCAGACATGCGTTTCGTTAAAGTAATCTTCTCCACCGTTATCGTCCTCCTGGGTATCGTCTTCATTATCGAAAACCTGGACGTCCTGAAGCATGCGGTGCGCCTCAAGCTGGACCTCTACTTCATCACCTTCCAGAGCCCCGACATCCACCTCTGGATACTCGTCCTGTTCACTTTTTTTCTGGGGGTGTTCACTGCTTCCCTGTATGGCCTCTACGAACTCTACCAGCAGCGCCGGACCATCCGCCAGCTCCGGCACAATCTGGAGATCCTGGCCAAGGAACTGAAACAGGCCGGCGCCTCTGCTCAGGCCTCGGCGGCGTCCTCCGAACCCCAGATTGTCCCCCGGTCGGAGTAATCCGGGGGCGCCCCAGTTTCCCGGGAGGGCGGTGGACCCCTTAGATATCTTTCGCTCTCCGCTTGACTTGCCCTAGGCGCCATGACCGGCCCCCCATCCGACAGAATCACCCCCATGTTGCGGCAGTACCTGGATCTGAAGGAGCGGTACGCCGACGCCCTGGTGCTTTTCCAGATGGGCGATTTTTACGAGACCTTCTTCGGCGACGCCGAGACGGCCGCGCACGCCCTGAATATCACCCTCACTTCGCGCTCCCGCCAGGGGGACGAGCGCATCCCCATGGCCGGCTTTCCCATCCACGCGGCCGCCAGCTACATCCCGCGCCTGTTGGAGCAGGGGTTCAAGGTGGTGGTGTGCGACCAGACGGAGGACCCGGCCCAGGCCAAGGGCCTGGTGCGCCGGGAAGTCACCCGCATCCTCACCCGGGGCACCGTGGTGGACCCCGCCGCCCTGGACGCCCGCACCGACAACTACCTGGCCGCCGTGACTTTTAAGGGGCGAAGGTGGGGCCTGGCTTTTCTGGAGTTGTCCACGGGGGAATTTCGCCTCACCGAAGGCAAGGGACCCGATGCCCTGGGCGATGAACTGTGGCGGCTAAAACCTGCGGAGTTGGTGATCCCGGAAAATCTGGACCCCGCCCTCCTGTCCCAGGCCCTGGTCTCCTTCGACACCCCGCCCACCCAGCGGCGGATATCGCCCTATGCCTTCGAACCCGAGGCGGCCCGGCGGGAAGTGGGACGGGCCCTGGGCACCCTTTTCCTGGAAGGCTTCGGGGTGGACGCCTTTCTTCTGGGGGTGGCCGCGGCCGGGGCCATTCTCCGGTATCTGAAGGATTCCCACACCCCTGATCTCCCCCACCTGGACCGCCTGCTAGCCTTTCGCCGGGACGACTTTCTGGACCTGGATGAGGCCACCTTGCGGCACCTGGAGATCTTCGAAACCTGGCGCAGTCGGTCACGCCAGGGGTCCTTGCTGGACACCTTGGACCACACCGTCACCCCCATGGGAGCCCGGCGTCTGAGCCAGTGGCTGCGCTATCCCCTCAAAGATCAGGCCCAGATCGACGCCCGTCTGGACGCGGTGGAGTTTTTTAAGGACAACGGCCTCCTGCGCCAGCGCTGGCGCCAGACCCTGAAAGGGCTGGGGGACCTGGAACGCCTCACCGCCCGGGTGGCCTTGGAGCAGGCCACCCCCCGGGAGGTGGCGGCCGTGAAAGAGGCCCTGGCCCGGGTGCCCCGGCTGCAGGCGTTATTGTCCGGGGAACTCCCGGCCCTGGTGTCCGAGGTGGCGGACGACCTGGACGGGCTGCCCGAACTTCAGGACCTGATCGGCCGGGCCCTGGTGGAAGACCCCCCGGCCAGCCTGGCGGCCGGCGGCATCATCCGGGAGGGGTACGACCCCGAGTTGGACGAACTCATCGGGCTCAACCGGGAGGGGAAAGACTGGATCATCCGCCTGGAGGCGCAAGAGCGGGCCAGGACCGGCATCAACGCGCTGAAGGTGCGCTACAACAAGGTCTTCGGCTACTATCTGGAGGTGTCCCGGGCTAACCTGCATCTGGTGCCCGCGGACTACACCCGCAAGCAGACCCTGGTGAATGCCGAGCGCTTTATCACCGCGGACTTGAAGGAGCATGAGTCCCGGGTCCTGGGGGCGGAAGAGGCGCGCCTCAAACGGGAAACCGCGCTGTTTCAGGAATTGCGCCGGCAGGTGCGGGCGGAGACCCCCCGCCTCAAGCAGGTGGCCCGGGCCCTGGGGATTCTGGACGTCGGCGCCGCCCTGGCTGAATTGGCCGCCCTGCACCGGTATAATCGGCCCCGGGTAGTGGCCGAACCGGTGCTCCTGATCAGGCAGGGGAGGCACCCGGTCATCGAGCGGGTTTTAGCCTCCGGCAGCTTTGTGCCCAACGATATCGCCATGGACGCGGACTCCCAGGTGCTCATCGTCACCGGACCCAACATGAGCGGCAAGTCCACCATTCTGCGCCAGGTGGCCCTGATAACGCTCCTGGCCCACCTGGGCAGTTTCGTCCCCGCCGCCGAGGCGGTGATCGGGCTCACCGACCGCATCTTCACCCGGGTGGGGGCGGTGGACGATATCGGCCGGGGCCAGAGCACTTTTCTGGTGGAGATGCATGAAACCGCCCGCATCCTCCACCAGGCTACGCCCCGGAGCCTGGTGATTTTAGACGAGATCGGCCGGGGCACCTCCACCTTCGACGGCCTGGCCCTGGCCTGGGCCGTGGCCGAACACCTCCACGACCTTAAAGGCGCGGGGGTCAAGACCCTGTTTGCCACCCACTATCAGGAACTCACGGAACTCAGTCTGCTTAAGCCCCGGGTGCGCAACTTCCAGGTGCTGGTAACGGAATCGGCGGGGGATATCGTGTTTCTCCACCGTTTGGCTCCCGGCGCCGCCTCCCAGAGTTACGGCATCCAGGTGGCCCGGCTGGCCGGGGTTCCCCGGGAAGTCATCGCCCGGGCCCAGGAAGTCCTGGAAAACCTGGAGGCCGGCAGCCTGGACCCCATGGGGCTGCCCCGCCTGGCCCGCTCCCGGCGGCGCCCGACCCGGGAGACGCCCCAACCCACTCTGTTCGACCCGCCCCCGGAAGAGCCTCAATGAGAAATTAAATAATGGGGCTATCCGGTTGACTCTCCCGGCCACTATATATGTGATGAACGGAAGCCTGAACTTCCATCAGATCAGCCTGATTCGGAAACTCCCCCTCCCCTGGTGGGAGGGGGTTGGGGGGAGGGGGTGTCTGGGCAACACCCCTGTAGAACATAGCATTCCCACCCCCACCCTAACCCTCCCCCATCAAGGGGGAGGAAATAAAGACGAGCATTTTTACAGGTACTTCCGGGACACAACACTAGGCCACCGCGGTTCCCACCAGGTCTTGATCATCTCCACCACGTCCGCAACCGAGATCGCCTCCATACAGAGGTTCTTCGGACATTTTTTCAGCAGGCAGGGTTCCTGGGTGCAGACTTCTTGCCGTTTATGGAGGGCGACGCCCCAGTCCACGCCATAAGGCCCTACCCGCCGGGGGTCGTCGGCGCCGATGAGGGCGATGGTGGGCGCCCTGAGGGCCAGGCCCATGTGCAGGGGGCCGCTGTCGTTGGCCACCAGGAGACGGCAATGGCTGAGCAGGGCCGCCACGGTGAGCAGAGGGAAGCGCCCGCCGGTGACCAGGGTGGGGCCGGCAAGTCGGGCGGCGATGGCCTCGGCCTGCTCCCGGTCGCCGGCGCCGCTGATGATAAGGAGCGGGGCGCGATATGACTCATATAAAAAATTCCCCAGTTCGATGAATGAGGCCGCCGGCCACCACTTGTAGGGATCGGAGCCGGTGGGGTGGAGGGCCATCAGGCGGGGTGGCACGTGGCCGAAATTTTCCGTCAGGATGGCCGCGGCCTGCTCTGATTCCTCCGGCGGTAAAAAGAGGTCCATGCGCTTGTCGGCCGTGTCGGCGCCAACGAGGCGGACGAAATTGAGGCGCCGCTCGATGGCGTGCTCATAGGGGTCGGTGGGCGCCACCGTGGCGGCATAGGCGAAAGCCAAGGGGCTCTTGGCCGAACCGATGATATAAGGACTCCCGGTCAGGGAGGCCAGGAGGGTGGCTTCGGGGTCGTTGCCGTGGAGGATGACAACCAGGTCGTAGGCTCGGAGGCGCAGGTCCCGGGCCAGGGTCAAGAGGCGCCGGTTGCGGCCGGGGTAGGTAAAAATCCGGCCCACGTGAGGATTATGGGCCAGGAGGGCCCCGAACACCCGGTGGGCCAGGACCTCCAGTTCCCAGGCCGGGAACCGCTCCTTCAAGGCCCGGATGGCCGGGGTGGAAAACAGCGTGTCCCCCAAAGCGGTGGCGCTGATGAGCAAGACCCGCCGAACCTCCCCGGTGTCCAGGTCGGTGGTGTCCAGGTCGGTTAGGGGCCGGGGCGGCCGCCGCCTGACTCGGCGGGCCAGATAGGTGTAGGCCAGTTTCATGAATAATTTGTGCATGCGAGCTCAGTCGGTAATCAGTAGCCAGTGGTCAGTGGTCAGTGATCTAGAAAAAATATCAGGGTGGGCACTGCCCACCATCCTCATTATCCGTGCTGTTCTGAAAGGTTTTGGTGGCACAGGCTTCCAGCCTGTGCGCCGCACCGGCAAGATGCCGGCGCCACCAAAGGCGGCGGCACGGAGGCCCGCCCCACCAACCTTTTCATGTTCATGCTTTACGGTTGAGCCGAAGGCTCATGTTCAACTGCTGCGCTCACCGCGCATTCAGCCATGACCTATCGATTCCGCCAAGCAAAGCCTGGCGGGCAATTCGTTCCCAAGCGCAGCTTGGGAACGAAGGTTGAAAAGAGATGGTGCGCCGGGCGCACCCTAGATTTTCGATTGGCCATGCTGGTTTAGTTCCATAACCTCATCGTAAAATTCTTCGAGGGTCCGGGCAATGCGCTCCCAGGAGAACTCGGTGCGCACCCAGTCACGGCCCTGCTGGCCCAGGCGTTGGCGCCGAGGCGGATCGCTGAGGAGCCCGATGATCTTCTCCGCCAGTTCGGAGGCGTCGTCCTTTTGCCGGAGCAGCAGGCCGTTAAAGTCCTCCCGCACCACTTCGGGGATGCCGCCCATCCGGGTGGCGATGATGGGGAGCCCGGCGGCGGCGGCCTCCAGAAAAACCAGCCCGAGGCCTTCCTCGATCTGGGACGGGCCCACAAAGACGTCGCCCAGGAGATAGGCCCGGGGCATGTCCGTCGGTGGGATAAACCCGGTGAGCACCACCCGGCCCGGCGCCCGGGCCAGGTCCCGGCGCAACTGGCTCATAAACGGGGTCTCCCGCATGGTGCGGTTTCGTCCGTATTCGGTGCCGCCCACCAGCACCAGCACCGCCCGGGGCGCAATTTCCCAGACCCGGGTCATGGCTCGAAGCAGAATATGGACCCCCTTGCTCTCCCTGAGCTTCCCGGCAAAGAGGACAGTGGGTTCACTCTCAATGCCATACTGGCGGCGCACCTCCTGGACCCCGGCGGCCTGGTCCCAGCGCGGGACAAAGGCATCGGTCTCCACCCCATTATAGATCACCCGAGAGAGGCCGGCTCCCAGCCCCAGCCGGGACCGTTCCCGCTCCAGCACGAAGTTGCTGCACGCGGCAAACCCCGCCACCGGGATGGGAGTGCCGGGGAGGGGTCGTTCGCGTTTCCCCAGGGACGCATAGAGGTTGTGCATGTGCAGGATGATGGGGAGTTCCCCGCGAGAGCGGCGCGCCAGGGACAGGGCCAGCAGCGGCCGGTTGTGGACGTGAATGAGGTCGGGCCGGACCCGGCGGATGATCCGGGCCACGGCGCGGTCATAGAGGGGGAAATAATTGCGGTAGCGGCAGTAGAGCCACCGGCGCCAGCCATCCAGGGGAACGCGGTGGTACTCGGCCTGGCCCCGGGTTTCATAGACCGGCAATTCGGGATCGGACACCCCGATGACCAGCGGTCGCCAGCCCGTGAAATGGTCCACCACCTTTTCGATGAACAACTCCGCCGCCCCGCCCCGGATGGGCGGGATGGGGTAGAGTTCGGGGCCGATCAGGGCTACGGTGGGCATGGGCGCCGGCCTTTAATGCCGTTTCCGGTTTTTGGTTTTTGGTCAAAAACCATTCAAAAAATTATAAGATGTTATAGTTATATTTTGTCGCGTTTGAAAGCGTACCTGGTATAAGGGGTGGATGGTCCGTCCCGGGGATCGCCACTGCCGTCGGCTGAGAGAACCCCAACCACGGGAGACTTAAGCGAACCCGATATGCACCTTATATCACCAAAATGAACTAATTTTTAGCACTTTCGGCCGGCGGGCCCAAATGCTCCGGTGCAGAGCCAGCCGCAAGGAAGCTAATCTTTTCATAAATTTCTTGACACTTGGGACAGACTTTGTAATATGCTTCACATAGTTGTATTTCCGGGTATGGACCGAAAGACCGTGAGAATTACCAATATCTGAAGGAGGTAGCAGTACATGAGTAAGATTCCAGCTGATTATTTACCACCCAAAGAACTCTGGGCCCATTATACGGTGCCCGAGGAGTTCAAACAGTTTGCCTCAGGATCGTGGAATATTGCGGAAGAATTGCTTGACCGGCACATCAAAGAAGGTAGGGGCGACAACGTCGCCGTCTACTTCGGAGACCAGAAGATCACCTATAAAGAACTGCTGGTCATGTCCAACAAGTTCGCCAACGTCCTCACCAAGCAGGGCGTCGTGGCCCAGGACCGGGTGGGGCTCCGCCTGACCAACATGCCGGAAGCCGTGGCCATCAATTTCGGCATCATGAAGTGCGGCGCCATCCCGGTGCCCATATCCCCCCTGTGGGCCAAGGAAGAAGTGGCCTTTGTGCTCAACAACGCCGAATTCAAGGCCTTTGCGGTAAGCTTCCCTCTGATGGGCGCGGTGGAAGAAGCCAGGCACGAATTCGAGTTCCCCACCAAGCTCATCGTGGTGGGCGGCAAGCCCGAAGACTGGGAAGCCAAGGGCTGCGTCTCCTTCGGCAAAGAGATGGCCGCGGCGTCGGACCAGTTCGCCAACGTCAAACTGGGCGCCGACGACATCGGGGTCATCCTGTTCACCTCGGGCACCACCGGCCAGCCCAAGGGCTGCGTCCACTTCGTCAAAGAGGTGCTGATCGAGTCCCACCTGGTTAACAAGTACGTTTGGAAGCTGGCTCCCGGGGAAGTGCTGGGCGGCTCCGCGCCGGTGTCCTTCGCGGCGGGTTACGGCACCTTCTGCATGATCCCCTTTGCCGGCGGCGGCGCCATCTCCCTGTTGCCCAAGTTCACCCCGGACGACATGATGGGCACCATCGTCAAACACAAGATCACGGTAGTCACCGGTCTGCCCACCGCCTACCGGAAACTTTTGGAAATGCCCAACTTCAACGACTACGACGTCTCCTGCGTCCGCATGTACACCACCGGCGGCGACGCCTTGACCGGCAAGACCCTGGCCATGTGGCAGGCCAAAACCGGCAAACCCATCTGGGAAGGCCTGGGCGGCACCGAGATGATGCACCTGGTGACCAGTAACACCATGAGCGACATCCCCATGCCCGATTCCATCGGCCGCGCCCTACCCGGCTTCGAGATCAAGGTGGTCCGGGAAGACGGCACCACCGCGGGCCCCGGCGAAGTGGGCAGCATGCTGATCAAGGGCCCCACCGCCACCCTGTACTGGAAGCCCTACATCCAGGACAACAAGCTCCTGAAAACCATGAAGAAGGGCATCAAGGACGGCTACAACATGATGGGCGACGCCGTCATGATGGATAAAGACGGCTTTATCTTCTTCCAGGCCCGGGAAGACGACATGATCAAGTCCTCCGGCTTCCGCCTGGCCCCCTCGGAGATCGAAGACGCCATCCTCCGGCATCCGGCGGTCCGGGACGACGCGGTAGTGGGGATCCCCGACGAGGTCCTGGGCCAGAAAGTCGTGGCCATGGTGGAACTGGAGCCCGGTCACGTTGCCTCCCAGGAGCTGGCCAGCGACATCATCAAATCCTGCCTGGACGTGCTGGGCATGTACAAGCTGCCCCGGGAAGTGGTGTTCATGGATGCCATCCCCCGGACGCCCACCGGCAAGATCCTCAAGAAGGTGCTGCGGAAGGACTATCCGGAGTACCCCACTAAGTATGTACCTAAGGTAAAGTAGGTCACACCTCTTATAAACAATAAACAATCTCCGGGGGCGGTTGCCGTCCCCGGAGATTGTTCAGACGGGAATGCCCGGCCCCGGCCGGGCATTTTTCTTTTTGTTTTTACCGCAGCTTGTGATTTAATATACCGGGTTTGTGGAAAGGAGGGCAAAGCTTTGCCTAATGTAGTGGTAGTGGGCACCCAGTGGGGTGATGAGGGCAAGGGGAAGATCGTCGATCTCTTGACCGAGCAGGCCGCCATGGTGGTGCGATACCAGGGCGGCAACAACGCCGGCCATACCCTGGTGGTGGGCGGCGAAAAATTCATCTTCCATCTGATCCCTTCGGGGATCCTGCACCCCGGCACCCAGTGCCTCATCGGCAACGGCGTGGTGCTGGACCCCGAGGTCCTCCTGACGGAACTGGATAACCTCAAAGCCCGGGGGATCTCGGTGGGGCCGAAAAACCTCCGTATCAGCGAACGCACCCAGGTCATCATGCCTTATCACAAACGGCTGGACCTGGCCCGGGAGCGGGCCAAGGGGGAGGCCAAGATCGGCACTACCGGCCGGGGCATCGGCCCCTGTTATGAAGACAAGGTGGCCCGCCGGGGTATCCGGGTGGCCGACCTCTTAAACCCCGAGGTTCTCAAGGCCAATCTGGCCGACGTGCTGCCGGAAAAGAATTTCTACCTGGAAAAATTTTTAGACGACGTCCCGTTCACCATGGAGGAGATCCTGACGCCCTATCTGGAGATGGGAAAACGCCTGGCGCCCCTGGTGACCAACGTCTCGGTTATGCTGGCCGAGGCGGTGAGGCAGGGCGGAAACATCCTCTTTGAAGGGGCCCAGGGGACGCATCTCGACATCGACCACGGCACCTACCCTTACGTCACCTCCTCTAACCCGGTGGCGGGAGGCGCCTGCACCGGCGCCGGGATCGGACCCAACCAACTGCACCACGTCCTGGGCATCGTCAAGGCCTACACCACCCGGGTGGGGAGCGGGCCTTTCCCCACGGAATTGCTGGATGCGGTGGGGGATCACCTGGTGGAGTGCGGGGCGGAATTCGGCTCCACCACCGGCCGCCGGCGGCGCTGCGGCTGGCTGGACGCGGTGGTGCTCCGAGACTCGGCCCGCCTCAACGGCCTCACGGGCCTGGCCGTCACCAAGCTGGACGTCCTAACCAGCGTCAACCCGGTAAAAATCTGCGTGGCCTATGACATGAACGGGGTCCGTAAGGAGACCATCCCGGCCACCATTCAGGAGTTGGAGAAGTGCCGGCCGATATTTGAAGAAATGCCGGGCTGGGCCGATGATATTCGGGGGGTGCGGCGCTACCAGGATTTGCCGGCGGCCACCCAAAACTACCTGAAGCGGGTGGAAGAGCTGGTGGGCGTGCCCATCCAGATCGTCTCCGTAGGCCCGGACCGGGAAGAGACTATGGTGGTGCAGAATCCTTTCGGTTAAGCCGGCGCTGAAGGCGGCTCTGCCGCAACGCTAAGTACAGTGGTTCATAAATACGGCAACGTATTTCTTAACTCCGTGAAGATCACTTCCCCCCACCCTGACCCTCAACCCCCATTGGGGGAGCGGGAAAAAGACGGGACCGATTTGACACTCTGCCATCATAAAAAACCCGGCGGCCTAACCTACCCCCTCTCCATCCGCTTCAAGGGTTGGGGGGCGATATATGACGCGAACGTATTTATGAAACCCGGTAGTTAGCCGCCCCACGAAAATTTCTTGACATCCACAGGTATTTATGAGACATAGATGAGTGGATTTTGGTTCAATCAGATGGCCTTGACACCGGAGATTGAGAAATTTAACGGCAACCCTGTTGAATTTTAAACGTATGTAACATCATTGTGTATTTGACGGCATCTAAGAAGGCGTCTGGGGACGCCTGAGATGCCTTTTTTATTGAGGCAGGCATGATCAAAGTTACCCTGGATCACGGTTCCACCGTCACCCTGCCGCAGGGGGCGACGCTAGCCCAGGCCTTGCAGGCCCTGGGCGTGGCTGGCGACCGGGAGGTGGTGGCGGCCAGGATCGACGGGGATTTGTTGGACCTGTCCGGCGTGCTCTCGGCCGATTGCACCATCGCCCCCATTCGCCTGGACAGTTCCGAGGGTCTGGAGATCATGCGCCATTCCGCCGCGCACCTGATGGCTGAAGCGGTGCGGAACCTGTTTCCCGGGGTCAAAGTGGCCATCGGCCCGGCCATCGAAGCGGGCTTTTACTATGACTTTGGCGTGCCCGAGCCCTTTACCCCGGAAGACCTGGCGAAAATAGAAACCCACATGGCCGAGTTGACGGCCCAGGATCAGCCCTTCCGGCGCGACGACATGAGCCGGGAGCAGGCGATCAACTATTTCCGGGGCGAAGGCGAAGCCTACAAGGTGGAACTCCTGGAGGAGATCCCCCAGGATACGGTGAGCCTCTATCAACAGGGAAATTTCATCGATCTTTGCCGGGGGCCCCACATCCCGTCCACCGGGTATATCAAGGCCTTCAAGCTCACCGCCACTTCCGGGGCTTACTGGCGGGGGGACGAACGCCGGCCCATGCTCCAGCGTATTTACGGCACCGCCTTCCCCACCAAAGAGGATATGGCGCGCCACCTGGAACTCCTGGAGGAAGCCAAACGCCGGGACCACCGCCGCCTGGGCCGGGAGTTGGAGTTGTTCAGCATCGAAGAGGACGCGGGGCCGGGGCTGGTGATCTACCACCCCAAGGGCGCCCTGCTCCGGAGCCTCATCGAGAATTTCGAGCGCCGGGAGCACCTCAAGCGGGGCTATCAGATGGTCATGGGGCCCCAGATGCTCAAGGCCGACCTGTGGAAACGCTCCGGCCATTGGGACAACTACCGGGATCACATGTACTTCACCGAGGTGGAAGGCCAGGGCTACGGCATCAAGCCCATGAACTGCCTGGCCCACATGCTGATCTACAAATCCAAGGTGAGGAGCTACCGGGAGCTGCCGCTGCGCCTGTTCGAGTTGGGCACCGTGCTGCGCCACGAGCGTTCCGGGGTGTTGCACGGCCTCATCCGGGTGCGCCAGTTCACCCAGGACGATGCCCATATCCTGTGCATGCCGGAGCAGGTGGAAAGCGAAATCCTGGGGGTGCTTAAGTTCGTGGCCGAGGTCATGGCAATTTTCGGGTTCGACTACGAAGTGGAACTGTCCACCCGGCCGGAGAAATCCATCGGCACCGACGCGGAGTGGGACCTGGCCACCAACGCCCTCGTCGGGGCGCTTGCGACCAGGGGGCTGCCCTACGACATCTGCGCCGGGGAAGGGGCCTTCTACGGGCCCAAAATTGACATCAAGCTCAAGGACGCCCTGCAGCGCCGCTGGCAATGCGCCACCATCCAGTGCGATTTCACTCTGCCGGAGCGCTTTGATCTCGCTTACATCGGCCCGGATGGGGAACGCCACCGCCCGGTGATGCTGCACCGGGTGATCCTGGGCTCCCTGGAGCGCTTCATGGGAGTCCTGATAGAGCACTTCGCCGGGGCCTTCCCGGTCTGGCTGGCCCCGGTGCAGGCTATCCTTTTGCCCATCACCGACCGGGTCCATGCCTACGCCCAGGAGGTGGCAGGTTTGCTGTTGGATGCGGACTTGCGGGTCGAAGTGGATACCCGGCAGGAAACCTTGCGCTACAAGATCAGAGAAGCCCAGGGACAGAAAATACCATACATGGTTATCATGGGGGACCGGGAGGCGGCTGACCGCACCCTGGCGCCCCGCTTGCGGGACGGCACGGAGTTGAAGGGCGTCTCCCTGGAGGCGTTTATCCAGCGCCTTCAGGAGGAGTCCCGGACTCCCCCCCCGCCCACTCTGCATAATTTCAGGAGGTGACGGCCATCCAGAAGCAGCAAAGAGTGAGAATTAACGAGCAGATCAGGGTGCCGGAGGTGCGGCTTATCAGCGCCGACGGGCAACAGGTCGGGGTTATGCCCATCAAAGAGGCGTTAGCGCTGGCAACCGAGGCGCACCTGGACCTGGTGGAGGTTGCCCCCCAGGCCGCCCCGCCGGTTTGCCGCATCATGGATTACGGCAAGTTCAAGTATGAGCAGAGCAAGAAACTGCAAGAAGCCCGGCGTAAGGCGACCACGATCCAGGTAAAGGAGATCAAGGTCCGGCCCAAGATCGAAGAGCACGACATGAACTTCAAATTGAAGAATACCCGGCGCTTTTTAGGAGAGGGCGACAAGGTCAAGATCTCAGTGATTTTTCGGGGCCGGGAGATCGCCCACACGGACCGAGGGTTTCGCCTTCTGTCCCAGATGGTCGAAGCCCTGGCGGATGTGGGAACTGTGGAGACGAATCCCAAGCTGGAAGGCCGGAACCTCTCCATGATCGTTACCCCCAAGTAGTCCTGAGCTATTTCCGGTGTAACCGCGGAACCACCTCCCGGGTGGGATAGGAAAGGATTTTTTTGCAAACACATTGTTAAAATGTGACGAATAGAGTATAAAATGTAAGTTTGCCTGTTAGCGGAATATAAGCTCCAGGAACCGGATAATCCACCCGGCCGCCTGTCTGGCGGCCGGCAGTGTTAGCACCATGTGAGGTTAACCATGCCCAAGATAAAAACCCATCGGGGCGCAGCTAAACGCTTCAAGGCCACGGGCAAGGGCCGTCTGAAGCACAAGCAGCCCTACCACAGCCACATTCTGACCAGCAAGACCGCCAAGCGCAAGCGGCAGCTGCGGCAGGCGGCCTACCTGTCCGGGGCCGAGACCAAAAGCCTCAGGCGCCTGCTGCCTTATCTCTGAGATTAGGAGTTCGTTATGCCACGCGTCAAAAAAAGCGTTGCCTCAAGGGCGCGCCGGAAAAAATGGCTGGGGATGGCCAAGGGGTTCCGCAGCGGCCGGCGCCGGCTTTACCGTTCCGCCCGGGAGGCCGTGGAGCGGGCCCTGACCTTCGCCTACCGGGACCGCAAAGTGCGGAAACGGGAGTTCCGAGGCCTGTGGATCGTCCGCATCAACGCGGCGCTGCGGCCGCTGGGCATGTCCTACAGCAAATTCATCGGCGGGCTGAAAAAGGCCGAGATCAACCTGGACCGCAAGGTCCTGGCCGATATGGCGATCTTCGATCCCCAGGGGTTCGCCAAGGTGGCCGACCTCTCTCGCCAGGCGCTGTAAAGGTACTTTCCGGTTTTCTGTCAGTGGCGCAGGCGTTTCGCCTGTGCCACTTTTTGGCCCGAGATCAGCCCGTTGTCATTCTGCGCGCAGCGAATTCTCTAGATGCTTCACTTCACTCTGCTCCGTTAGGATGACCTGAAGACCCGATAGGACGCCACCCGGGATGACCATAAACCAGGTCAAAAGCCTCGAGAGCCTCGCACTGCAAAACATCCGGCACGCCCGGACCCCTGAGGAACTGGAACTGCTGCGGGTCAAACATTTGGGTCGCAAAGGGGATTTGACCGCGGTCCTGCGGAGTCTCGGAAAATTGGACCCGGAGGTTAGGCGGCACGTCGGCCAGGAAGCCAACCGGGCCAAAGAGGCCCTGGAAGCAGCCCTGGACGAAGCCCTGGGCGCCCTGAAGGCCGCGGCCCGCCTGGCGGGAACCCCCGCCGCCGACGTCACCCTGCCGGGACGGCGCCTCCCCCGGGGCCGGCTCCACCCGTTGAACCGCATCATGGCGGAGGTCTGCGACATCTTTCTGCACCTGGGCTTTGAGACGGTGGAAGGTCCCGAGGTGGAACTGGACTGGTATAACTTCGAGGCCCTCAACCTGCCCCCGGACCACCCGGCCCGGGACATGCAGGACACGTTTTACTTCAACGACAAGGTGCTGCTCCGGACTCACACCTCCCCCATGCAGATTCGCACCATGGAAGTCCGCCAGCCCCCGGTGCGCATCATCGCCCCGGGCAAGGTCTATCGCCGGGACTCGGACATCACCCACTCCCCCATGTTTCACCAGGTGGAAGGCCTGCTGGTGGACAAAGGGGTGACCTTTGCCGACCTCAAGGGGGTCCTGACCGCCTTCGTCCACCAGATGTTCGGCCCGGAGTTGGGCGTCCGCTTCCGCCCCAGCTACTTTCCCTTCACCGAACCCAGCGCCGAAGTGGACATCGAATGCGTCATGTGCGGGGGCCGCGGCTGCCGGGTCTGCAAGGCCACCGGCTGGCTGGAGGTCCTGGGTTCCGGCATGGTCCACCCCGCGGTCTTCGAGGCCGTGGGCTACGACCCGGAAACCTACACCGGCTTCGCCTTCGGGCTGGGCATCGAACGCATCGCCATGCTGAAGTACGGGGTTGACGACATCCGCCTTTTCTTCGACAACGACCTGCGGTTTCTGCGCCAATTCTGAGCCAACCGTCGCCGGTGGCTGCACCTTTCTGCCCCGGCGCGCCTGCTGCCTCTATCCCCTAAATTCCGGCATCGCCTTAAATCTCCCTGACCAAACCCGGCCATGTCGTTATGCCGGCCATAGCTACAACTCTTCAGATTTCCCGGGCATTTGTGACAGTGGCAGGATAGGGCGCCAGGGGATGGAGCCGGAGTCTCTTGCCCATGCGGCCTCAGCGCTTCATCTGACACGCCGCTACCGAGCCGTGCCGGCCTGGGATTCTTAAACTCCTCAGCAGTGAAGTATCCGGGTTCTGAAAGTTTGCTTTGCCCAGATTTATGAAACCGTCTTTTTTTGCCGAAAACAATTTTATCAGGCAATCTAAGCGGGGATTCGCCTTCCAGAAGAGGAGTTTTTGGGGGGGCGCCGGGCCTGGAGGTTTCAAAAACCATTTATTGACAGAGGCGGCCAAGCTGCCGCATAATGGCGCCTGAGCTCCTCAACCAGAGACCGCTATGGGCTTCAATGAAAAATTCATTAAGGAGATCGGCCCCCCTGCCGCGGCCGCGGCCGGCCAGCGCGCCCCATCCCCCTCTCCTACCTCCGCCGACCCGCCCCTAACTCCGGGAACGGGACCCGGCACGCCCGAATTCCTGAGATTCGAGGACCTGGTAGCCATGGGGGATCCTCAGAAAATCCTGGAGGAGGTTACCAAGATTGTCCGCTTGATGTATCCGGCCGCCAATTTCAACCCGGTGCAAGATGTCTTTAAAGACGTGGTAAAACTATTTCGCGGGGAATACCCGGGGTACCGCGCCTGCAACACCTGGTACCATAACTTGAGGCATACCACCGACTGTCTGCTGGCCATGGCCAGACTCATACACGGCGGTTTTATCCAGGGGATGGTGATGGAGGCAAGGGACGTGGCCCTGGGGTTGATCGCCGCTCTCCTGCACGATACCGGCTATATTCAAACCGCGGAGGATGATTACGGCACCGGCGCCAAGTACACTATGGTTCATGTGGAGCGCAGCATAGAGTTTATGAAAATATATTTCGCCCAGCATGGATACGCTTCGGAGGATTTTCTCTTCTGCAGTAAATGTCTGGAATGTACCGGCCTGGAGGTAAAAATCGGGGAATTGGCATTTATCTCCCGCCACCATGAAACCTTGGGGCAGATGCTGGGAACCGCGGACCTGCTGGGACAAATGGCGGATCGGACCTACCTGGAAAGACTTCCCTTTCTTTACCATGAATTTAAGGAAGGCGGCGTTCAGGGTTTTGCCGATGAACTAGATTTGCTGCAAAAAACCCCAGCTTTCTGGGAGTTTACCCAAAAGCGGCTTGCCGGCGAATTGGGAGGGGTGGACCGTTTCATGCGAGGCCATTTCCGGGTCCGTTGGGGCATCGACCTGGACATGGGCCGGGAGGCTGTGGAAAAAAATATCGCGTACTTACAGTTTATCCTGGCAAATCACGGCGACGATTATCAAAGATACTTAAGACGCGACGGCTTGATACAAATCTTTCAGGAAATGAGGCGGCAGCAAGGAAGTGGGGAGTTTTGAGTTTTTCTCATATCGAGTTGTCCTGTTTGCGGCCGATTCAGCCTCCTGATTGACGAGATATAAGTTTGAAGGATGGGAGAGCTTGCTTGAACGTTTGCCTGAGGCCCCCGATTGCCTTAATGTGAACCATCTTCAGGAATTTGCGGACCATAATGTGGTTTTTTGGGTGCCCGGGGCCGACCCTGCGGTATAATCCGGTATGGAGAACCTGGTGCTCTCACCCCACCTTGACCGCCTCATCGACCTGGCCCTGGAAGAGGACCTGGGGCCGGGGGATGTCACCACCCAGGCCCTTGTGCCCCCGGAGTTGCAGGGGGAAGCCCATATCCGGGCCAAGGCCGCCCTGGTGGTGGCGGGTCTGCCCGTCGCGGCCCGGGTTTTTCGTAAGCTGGATGCGGGCCTAGTCTTCGCCGCGGCAGTGGCCGACGGCCAGACAGTGGCCGAAGGCCAGATCCTGGCCCGCCTCACCGGCCCCGTGGCCTCGATCCTCACCGGCGAGCGGGTCGCCCTCAATTTTCTCCAGCGCCTCTCGGGCATCGCCACCTTCACCCGGGCCATGGTGGCCCAGGTCGGGGGCGAAACCGCCCTGGTGGACACCCGGAAAACCACCCCGGGCTGGCGGGTTCTGGAAAAATACGCGGTGCGTTTGGGCGGCGGCCGCAACCACCGCCTGGGGCTCTACGACGGGGTGCTCATCAAGAACAACCACCTGACCGCGGTGGGCTCAATCAGCGAGGCCGTGCGGCAGGCCAAAGCCACGGTCCACCACCTGCTCAGGATCGAAGTGGAAGTGACGGACTTAAACGGCTTGGCAGAGGCCCTGAACGCCGGCGCCGACCTCATCCTGCTGGACAACCTGGACGACGCCGCCCTGCGCCAGGCCGTGGAGCTTACCCGGGGCCGGGCCATACTCGAAGCCTCCGGCTCCATGACCGCAGAGCGCCTGCCCCAGGTGGCGGCCACCGGGGTCAACCTCATCTCCATGGGCGCCCTGACCCACAGCGCCCCGGCCGTGGATATCCACCTGCGGTTGATTAAGGTCTGGCGGTAGTTTTTTGGGGGAGGGGGCAAAGGACACCCGCCCTTTCCCCCTCCCCCAAACCCCCACCCCCAATCCCTTCCAGGGGGTTGGGAGGGGAGTTTGAGGGGAGGGTGAGGGACTTGACTTACGCCAAATCCCCCGGTCCTCCCCTCAACCCGTTTTCCCCAATTCCTTCGACCGCGCCGCCGCGGCGGCCACCGCGTCCATGACTGCGCCCCTAAAGCCGCGCTTCTCCAGGGCATGGAGGCCGGCGATGGTGGTCCCTCCCGGGGAGGTCACCATGTCCTTCAGGAGCGCCGGGGGCATCTGCTCCTCATGGCAGAGGCGGGCCGTGCCCAGGACCGTCTGGGTGGCCAGGGTCAGGGCCAGGGGGCGGGGCAGCCCCATTTGCACCCCGCCGTCCGCCAGGGCCTCGATGAACACGGCCACAAAGGCCGGGCCGCTGCCGCTTAAGCCGGTGACCGCATCCATGAGTCTTTCCTCCACCACCACGGCCTGTCCCACGGCCCGGAACAGATCCAGGGCCAGGGCCAGGTCTTCCGGGGTGACGCCGCGGCCCGGGGCCAGGGCCGCGATCCCGGCCCCTACGAGGGTGGGGGTATTGGGCATGACCCGGACCACCCGGGAATCGGGGCAGGCCCCTTCCAGAACCTCCAGGGGGACTCCCGCGGCGATGGAAATGATGAGATGCCAGGGCCGGGCGAATTCTTTGACGCCGGCCAGGACGCCGGGCAGCACCTGCGGTTTGACCCCCAGCACCACCACCTTGGCGTGCATCACCTCGGGGTTGTCCAAAGCGGCCGAAACCCCCAGCTCATCCATCTGGGCCTGCCGGGCCGGGTCCGGGTCGTAGTAGATCAGGTTTTCCCGGGGAACCAAGCCCCCCGCCAGCAACCCCCGGATGATGGCCCCGCCCATGCTGCCGGCGCCGATGAACCCCAGCTTTATTTCCGCCAACCGGCCTTTTCCCGGTTCTATCATTGACATGGACCCTATCTCCCGTCATAGTTTCAGGTAATAGCTATTGTGGCATACCTGCCGGGCTGATTGCATGGAAAAAGTGCCGGGAAAATCTCAATTCCCCGGCGGCGGGGGTCATGGAGCCAAAGGGGGGGACCTGATGATGATGTTTAAAAACCGCTTACAAAGACTTCCCGCGGTCAGACTCGGCCTCATCCTCCTGTGGCTTCTGGCCTGGACTGGAGGGGGTCTGGCCGCTGACTCCGCGCCGTTGCCCGCGCAGGCTTGGAACCTCCGCCAGGTGGAGCGACTCAAGACTGCCGGCGAAGGCGCCCTGACCTTTGCGGTCCTGGGAGACAGCCGCAGCAACCCGCCGGTCTTTGCCCAGGTGCTTAAAAGCATAGCCCGCGACCCCGGCCTGGCCTTCGCCATAGAGGTTGGGGATATGGTGGAGCAGGGCACCTTGGAGCAATTCGACGCTTTCTTCAAACAAATCCGGTCAGCCGTCCGGCTCCCGTTTCTCGCGGTGGTGGGCAATCACGATCTGGGGAAGGACCATGACCTGACCCTCTACCGGGAGATTTTCGGACCCGATTACTATGCCTTCCAGATCAAGGGCAACTACTTCATCATGGTCAATGACACGGAGGTGGGCGGGGTCGGCGAGCCGC
Source organism: Deltaproteobacteria bacterium (assembly GCA_016875015.1). GTDB lineage: Bacteria > Desulfobacterota > Desulfobaccia > Desulfobaccales > 0-14-0-80-60-11 > 0-14-0-80-60-11. The sequence continues at coordinate 61,575 of VGSJ01000007.1, forward strand.
AGTGGCGCTGGCTGGAAGACGAGCTGAAAAAATCCCGGGCTTACAAGACCCGCCTGGTGTTTCTCCATATTCCCCTCTTTGACCCCCGGGGAGGCGAAAATCGCCACTGCCTGCCGGAAACAACCGGACGCCGTCTGGCCGCCCTTTTTCGTCAATATCACGTGACCCATATCTTTGCCGGCCATATCCACAGCTACTTTTCCGGCCACTGGGACGGCGTCCCCTTTACCATCACCGGCGGGGCCGGGGCGCCCCTCTACGGGACCGATCCCGAGCATTTTTTTTATCACTATCTCAAGGTCACCCTAAAAGAGGGTGCGGTTCAGGTCGAGGTGCAGCGGATCAAAGCGGAAGGGGATCACTAGCCTGATGACCGTATCGATGGATAGACCCATTCTGGCCCTGACCATGGGCGACCCGGTGGGGGTGGGGCCCGAGATCATGGTCAAGGCCCTGGTTGACGCCCGGATTTACCAGGTGTGCCGGCCTCTGGTCCTCGGCGACCGGAGCGCCCTGGAGCTGGCCCGCCTGGCCCTGGACCCGGCCCTCAAAATCCATGTGGCCGACCGCCCGGCCGCAGGACGTTACCAGCACGGGACCCTGGACCTCATGCCCCTGTCCCAGCTGGCGCCCCGGGACCTGAAGTACGGCCGCCCCACCTCGGCATCCGGGGCGGCCATGGTCGGCTACATCCTCACCGCCATTGATCTGGCCCTGGCGGAAAAAGTGGCGGGCCTGGTCACCGCCCCCATCAGTAAGATTTCTATGAAGCTCTCGGGCTACAATTATCCTGGGCACACCGAACTTTTGGCGGAAAAGACCAATACCTCTGAATTTGCCATGATGCTGGCCGGGGGGGAATTCCGGGTGGTCCTGGCCACCATCCACTGCGCCCTGGCCGAGGTGCCCAAACGGCTCACCCAGGAGGGGCTGGTGCGGCTCTTTGCCCTCACCGCCCGGGCCTTGGACCGGGACTTCGGCCTGGCCGGCGCGCCCCTGGGGGTGGCGGCCCTCAACCCCCACGCCAGCGAAGACGGCATGTTCGGCCACGAAGAAGAGGAAATCATCATCCCCGCGGTCAAGGAAGCCCAGGCCGCGGGCCTGCCGGTGGAAGGCCCCTTTCCCGCCGACACGTTGTTCTGGCGCCATAACCAGGGGGAGTTCGCCGCCATCATCTGCATGTACCACGACCAGGGGCTCATCCCCCTGAAACTTTTGCACTTCATGGACGGGGTGAACGTCACCCTGGGGCTGCCCATCATCCGCACTTCGGTGGACCACGGCACCGCCTACGACCTGGCGGGGACCGGCAAGGCCGCGCCGGATTCCCTCAAGGCCGCGATCGTGATGGCCGCGGAAATGGCGCAGCGGCGCTCGGGGGAGTAGGGGTAAGAGTTGGAGGGAGGGGGTGTGGGTGAGGCGGGCACGGAGGCCCGCCCTGCCATCAACGAGCGTAAGGGCGGGTTTTAAACCCGCCCCTACCGCCAGCTATCCCCCTAAGCTCCTGTCCCGGTTTCGGACTTCCCGGGTAATCCGCTCCACCAGGCGAGTTTCTTGAGCCATCTCCAATTCATAACGCGATTGGAGATTGAGCCAGAATTGCGGCGTGGTTTGGAAATCGCGGGCCAGGCGCAAGGCGGTATCCACGGTGATGGACCTCTGACCCCGGACAATTTCATTGATCCTCTGGGCCGGCACTCCCAAATCGCGGCCGAGCTTGTTCTGGCTGATACCCAGAGGTTTGATACTGAGTTGCACTCAAAAGGTTATTTTCTGTAGCCGCAGGCTTTAGCCTGCGCCTGCACAGGCTGGAAAGCCTGTGCCACCCTTTGACTGCAATCTGGTATGAGGTATTCCTCCAAGAGAATTTCTCCCAGGTGCACCGGAGGCAGTTTCTTTAACGTCATAGTCTTATCCTCAATGATATAGCGATTGCCAAAAGTTTTTTCCGATAGCGGAATCATTCTAATCCCCCCTAACCCCCCTTTAGAAAAGGGGGGAACTACAGAGAATTGCTGGGAAAGTCCCCCTTTGAA
>VGSJ01000008.1 GCA_016875015.1 Deltaproteobacteria bacterium
CCGGCAAACAGGTAACTGACCATTTTAGCTTGATATCTGGCATGGTTGAGACCACCTGGAAAGGGCGATCTCTAACCATATATACTCACTAGTAAAATGTCTAGACTGTTTTTATAATTATATTAGCAATTTATGTTTTTTGCTCCGCTATTCGCCAAGGAGATTTTTCTGATAATTTGATTTATGCTTCCTGACCATTAGTCTGTCAGGCTAACCAAAGGATTACCCGTCGTTTTTGAGTCTACAGCCGATGCCAGGATAAGGCTTAAGCACCTTTATCCGAAACTATAAATGATACATGGCACTAGTGCCATTCGCGCCACTATGCGACCCCAATCTAGGGCTGCCAAATTTCATCAATTTCTCGCATCTGGTCAATGGTGAAGCGCAGTACCTTGACCACGTTGATGATGTTTTCGATTTCATCCAGGGAAAGTTGACGTCCCTTGCGTGACTTCAAGTATTTGTCCAGCACCTGGTAGCCGCCGATATGGAAATTCCAGACATCTGCCGGCACCGGGGCGAAATACTGTTGGGGATTGATATAAAGCCGCTGTTCCGGGGCGTGGTAGGTTGGCTTTTCCACCCGGTCGCTGCCCTTGGTAATATCGACCTGGGGCTGAGCCGGGATATCTTTGAGTAAATGCGCCTGTACCAAGGCCCAGCCGCTCCTGGCAAGGGCTTCAAAGGTTTTCCGGTCACCTGCGAACGGAATCCGCGGAAAGTCGATTTTCAGGAACTCGGCATATTTTTGCCGGTACGCGGGGCTGTGCAGCACGGCATAGATATAGCCCAGGATTTCCTCCGGCTCGTAACGGTGGCCGTATTTCAGGTCGATGAAGGCGCGGAACTTGGGGGCGAAGTTTTCGCGGCGCTCGTTGTATTGAGCCTGAAGTTCCTCGACAAAAAGGTGGTTGTTCTGGTTTTGGTTGGGCTTTTTATTTTTGGTGTCGTTGTAAAGGTAGAGGGGGAAAAGATAGCTAATGTCATAACGTGAAACTGCTTTATGAGAAATAATATGCTCAGTTGCCAAGATAGACCAGTCATCTTTGGTAAGTCTTGTTGTCATTAAACCAATATTTTTATCTTTATGTAAAATATGACACATGATCTGTTTGACAGTGCGCCAGATCAACACATCATCATAAATAATATAGCGCGAATCAAATGGCCTATATATTACTGGTAATATTTTTTCTTTGATATTAATATCGCTATATTGTTGCAGCTTATCCCAGGCTTTTAGTATATCCCAACCAATTTTCTTATTTACAGAAAATATTTTATAAAGTTCTTTGCCGCGCTCACTGTCTCGAAAACTTGAAAACCGTTTTAATAATGATTTTTTTTCATAAGCTATAACAAAGTCGTCGTGTGCAGTTGTCATGCCTACGCCATTAACCGGAAAGATATCCGTAATCTTCCATCCCTGTTCATATTTTTCCCGCCTTGATTCATCCTGCGGAATAAACAGATAAAACGGGCTTTTAGGTTGTATTTCAAGCCAATTGGCATCATCGAAATCCATCTCCATGCAGGCGCGGTATTTTTCCTGCCGTTTGCCCCAAAGGTCGGCTTGAAAAACTTTGCGGTCCAGTCCTGGTTTGCGCACTAGCAAAGAAATACACACCCCCTGCTCGATATCGAAGACGTTTTCATCCTTGCCGCCGTCCGGGGTTTTTTCCTTTTTCTTGGTGCTCCCATGCAAATCAAGCACATAAATCCGGTTGAAGGTCCGCATCAGGCTCTGCCTCATGCCGCGGAAGGTGGGGTTGTCCAGGAAAGAATGGTTGGTGATGATACCGACAATCCCTTCCTCCACCTGGTCCATCTTCCATTGGGCGAAGCGGATGAATTTGACGTAATCGTCCTGCAACCATTTGGGATTTTTTTCGCCCAAGGGCAGGCCATCAACCTGCTTGTAAGAGTTAATCAGCCCGGTAATCCATTTCCCCTTGTTCAGAGAATGACCGGAATAAGGCGGATTGCCGGTGATGACCAGGATAGGCCGGTTCTTGACGTTTTGGGCCAGTTCCACCTCTTTGGACAGGGCCGGGAGGAGCCAGTTTTGTTGGGGTTCGATGGGCTCCAGGGTGTTGGTGAGATAGATTTGCAGGCGCTCTTTGGGCTGCATGTGGAAGCCTTTATCAAGCAGATACTGCGACAGCTTCAGGTGGGCGATGGTATAGGGCGCGATCAGATATTCAAAGCCATAGAGGTTTTTCAGGGCGTGTTCCCGGATCACCTGGTCCCGCACGCCCTCGGAGGTCTCGTCCAGGATTTGCTGCATCACTTCCAGGAGAAAAGTGCCGGTGCCGGTGGCGAAGTCCAGGACGGTGACGCGTTTGCGGTCGGCCAGACCGGCATGGATGCCAAAAGTGCTTTTCAAGATATCGTTGACGGCCCGAACGATAAAATTGACCACGGGCGGCGGGGTGTAGTAAACGCCGCGGCTTTTGCGCATGTCCTTATCGTAAGCCTTCAAAAACCCTTCGTAGAAATAGACGTAGGGGTCTTTGGCAAACAACAGCCGCTCTTCCTCGGTCTGGGGGAACAGGCGGCCCTGGCGTTTGCTGAAGGCCAGGTCCTCCCGGAGCGCGGCCAGATCAAGGTTGTTCATGATGCTGAGGATTTCTTCGATGAGCCACTTGATGTCCCGGTATTCCTCCCGGTCCAGTTCGTCCAGAAAATCCACCAGCTCGCGGATCAGTTCAAAATTCGTGGGAATGAACTGCTTGGCGTTGTTAAGGCTGATGGGGGCGCCATTGCCGCTGTTCAGCCGCGCCAGAAACAGGCCGTAGCCCAGCATCTGGGCGAAGGCGTCGGCAAAGCCGGCCAGGTCCAGTTCATGAAAGACGTCTCGCTTAAACACTCCATAGAGGCCGAAAAGCTTGCCGCGCTGGTCTTCTTGCTCCTGCCGGATTAATTCAGCGGTGAGAAATTGGCGCAATTCCTGGCAGCGCAGCGCCAGGGCCGCAGCCAAATCCTTGGCCCGGCCGATACCCTTAGGCGGGGTGGATAAAAAGGCGGCGATTAAAACCGCGACTTTTTTCGCCTTATCAGAATCGAAGCGGGCCTTGGGATAGCCGACATCGCTGGGATAGCAGAGGGTTTCCCGCTTGGTGATGACCCCGTCCCTCAGCCAGATCCATTCCAGGTAATCGGTCAGGATCAGGTTGCCGGACAAACGGTTGTATTTGACGATTTGTTCAGACTTCAGAAATTGGTCAAGCTTTTCACCAATTTTCTTGGTTTCCAGATAGCCCAGGATGCGCTCGTCGTGGGTTTTGAATTTGAAATCCGGGGCGCCTTTGCCGGTCAGGTCGCGCTTGGGTTCGTGAATGACCTTGATCTTCACTCCGGCCAGGGCGTTCAAAAGCTGATCCAGCGCCGGGCGCAAGGTGTGCTCGGTGGAGTCTGTGACATCGAGCTTTTTAATTTGCTCAAAATAAGCTTTGAAGGCTCCAATCATAACGGCACATCCTCTATGCGGTTTTCATAGTGCTATTATTATTCCCCTTTTTCCCTTTTCCCCTCTTCGCCTTTTTCCCCTTCTTCTTCTTCCACCAGCACCAGGTTGACGTGGCGGCGCCGGAGGTCCACGTGGGCCACCTTGACCCGGACCGAATCGCCCAGGGCGAAGATGCGCCGGGTGCGGCGGCCGAACAGGCGCATGTGGGTTTCCTCGTAGCGGTAGTAGTCGTCGGGCAGGTCCACCAGGCGCACCAGGCCCTCGGCGAAGACCTCCTCCAGGGAGACGAAAAAGCCGAAGGCGTTGACCCCGGTGATGCGGCCCGAAAACACGTCGCCGACGCGGTGGGCCAGGCAGCGCACCTGCATGCGGGACAGCATCTCCCGCTCCGCGTTGACGGCGGCCCGCTCCCGGCGGGTGAGATGCCCGGCCTGGGCCTCCAGGTCTTCCGGGTCCAGGGAAAAGGGTGGTTTGCGCCCCGCCAGACGAGCCAGGAGCTGCCGGTGAATCAGCAGGTCGGGATAGCGCCTGATGGGAGAAGTGAAGTGGGTGTACCAGTCGGTGGCCAGGCCGTAGTGACCCAGGTTTTCCCCGGCGTAGCGGGCCTGCTTCAAAGAGCGCAGCAGCATCAGCTGCACCATGGGGGCCAGGGGCGTCTGGCGCACCTCGTCGAGAAACTCCCGGAGGACCCGGGGGTCCCGGTTGACCTCCTTGGGGAGATCAAACCCCAGGGTCTTGAGGTAGGTGCGGAACGCCGCCAGCTTGGCGGCGTCGGGGCGCTCGTGCACCCGGAAGAGAGAGGGCTCCCCCAGGAAGGTGGACACCGCTTCGTTGGCGGTGATCATGAACTCCTCGATGAGCTGGTGAGACACCAGGTGATCCACCCGGCGGACGTCCACCGGCCAGCCCCGGTCGTCCAGCACCACCTCGGCTTCGGGGAGGCTCAGAAGGAGGCTGCCCCGTTCGGCCCGGCGCTCCCGGAGGAGGTCGCAGAGCTCCGTCATTTGAGTGAGCATCTTGACGAAAGCCCGGTAGCGGCTCTTTAGTTGACGGTCTTGCTTGACCAGCAGATCGTCCACCAGACGGTAGGTGAGGCGGGCGTGGTTGCGGACCACGCTGCGGGCAAAGGTAAAGTCTTTCCGGCGGCCCCGGCGGTCGAAGTTGAGAACGGCGGTCACCGCCAGGCGGTCTTCCCCGGGGATGAGGCTGCAGACGTTGGTGGCGAGCTTCTCGGGCAGCATGTGCACCGCCCGCTGGGGGAAATAGACGCTGGTGCCCCGCTGATCTGCCTCTTTATCCAGGGGCGAGCCCGGAGTGACGTAGTGGCTCACATCGGCGATGGACACGTAGAGGGTGAAGCTCCCCCCCGGCTTTTTCTCCAGGCAGACGCCGTCGTCGAAGTCCCGGGCGGTCTCGCCGTCGATGGTCACCATGGGCAGATGGCGGAGATCCAGCCGGCCTTTCAGGGCCAGCTCCGACAGGTCCGGGGTGATGTTGGCCGCCGCGGCCAGGACCTCCGGTGAAAACTCATCCGACAGTTCATACTTCAAAATCACCAGCCGGGTCTGGACCTCGGCGTCTTCCACGTCGCCCAGGACCTCGGTGACCACTCCCTGGGGATTGAGGTGCCCCGTGGGATAGTGGGTCACCGCGGCCCGGACTATCTGTCCCGGGGCGGCGCCGTTTAAGTGCTCCGGGGCAATCACCAGGTTGAACAGAAGGTGCTCGTCTTCAGGCGCCACAAAATAGGTGTCGCCAGCCTGGGACAGGGTGCCCAGCACGTCCTTTTGCCGGCGGGAGAGGATCCGGATCACCCGGCCTTCCTTGCGGCGGCCCCGGCTGCCCTCGATCCGCACCACCACCCGGTCGCCGTGCCAGGCTTCTTTCAGGTTCGCGGCCACCAGGTAGATGTCCTTGCCGCCGGTCTCCGGGGTAACGAAGCCGAAGCCGTCGGGGTGGACGGAGAGCTCCCCCGCCACCAGGTTCATCTTCTCAGCCAGGCCAAAGCGACCGCCCTTGAGGGAGACCATCTGCCCCTGGGCCACCAGCTGGTCCACCGCCGTAGCCACGGCCCCGGCCTGGTCCTGGCCGGCGTTAAGCAACCGGAGCAATTCATCCATCAACAGCGGCCGGGCGGCTTCCTGAAAGGTCCGCAGGATGTGATCTTCTTTGGGTGCCGGCTTCTTTTTACGCCGTCTTCTCGTCGTCATCGTCTGCCTCGCAACCCGGGCCGTAAAGGGGTTGAGGTGTTATCCGCCTTTGCCGCCGCGTCCGTTGATATCGTGGATTTAGAAAACATTTGTCATAATATCAACATGTTAAACGATAGTCACCAAAAAACGGCATCCTGGGTAAACCTTTGCACCGGCACCGGCATCCTGTCGGGGCCGCACCCAGGTGTGCGCCCTCTTGGAGGGGACACGCGGGTCCCCCCCGACAAAAAATGTCCATTGATCGCCAAATAGTATGATACCGAGTTGCGATCAAAGGGTTATTTTTGTAGCCGCAGGCTTTAGCCTGCGCCGGCACAGGCTGGAAAGCCTGTGCTACCCTTTGATTGCGAATTGTTATGAGACCCCAAGAGTCCGTCTTGGCGTTATCTCAATCTCACCTTGAGGGAGAGGCGGCCTTTTATAGCCGTGAGGGCCTAAGTACCTTTTTTCATAAATATGGTAACGTTATATATTGCGCTATTTATGAACTACTGTACTTAGGGGAGAATTTTGTCCGTGGCCCCAGCCGGTATCCGGCTCAATAACCGTGACCGGTTCCTGGCTTCCCGGCTTTCCTCCCGGGGGGCGGGGGGCCGCCTCTGAATATGGATAAGCAACCCTTATGGAAACATGGAAATAATGGCATCAATGGAATTAGTGGTGTCCATCCAAAGCCGGGAATCTCTGGCCACCGCCCTGGACCGGGGCGTGGGAGGGGTGGCGGCCCGCCTGCCCCGGAACCCGGATTCCCAGGTGTTCTCCGAACTCGCGGCCTGGCGGGACGCGGCCCGGCGGCATGGGGTCAAATTCTTTCTCACCTGGGATTGGCTGGTGCGGGAAAGAGATCTGGCCGGGGTGCCGGATATGCTCGCCGCCGTGGCCGGCCTCGCCCCCGATGCCTTGCAGCTACGAGACCTGGGCCTGGTCCGGGAGGCGCGCCGGCGTTATCCCAACCTCCCTCTTGAGGCCGCGGGCAACTTCGGGGTCCACAACTCTCCGGGAGTGCAGCTGGCAGCCACCCTGGGGTTCAGCCAAGTGGTGGTGGCGGGACCCATCAGCCTGAAAGACCTGGCCTTGATGCGACGCCAGACCGCCATACCTCTGACCATTACCCTCACGACCGGCTGTCAGGGTTATGCCGGCCTGTGCCTTATGGCTGAGTACCTGGGGGTGCGCTGTGAAGCCTGCTGCCTGGCCCGGCCGGAAAACGCCGGGACGCTGATGGCCACCCTGGAGACCTTTTCCGGCCTGTGTCAGTTGGGGATAGAGGCGGCCCAACTCAGGGGAGAGCTCCTGGCTCCCGCGTCCCTGGCCCAGGTGATTGAGATCTGCCAATCCGTGGCGACGGCCTCCCCCATGGAGCGCCCCCGGGTCCTGGCCGCCGCCCGGCAGGTGGTGGAGGGGGAGACCCTCCGGATGTCCCCGCCGCCCCCGGCAACCCCTTCCGGCCCCCCGGTGTACCCGCTGCCGCCGTCGCAGCGAAGCGTCCAGATCTCCTCCCGGCCCGGGTTGCTGGGGAGGGGCCGCATCTGGCTGGAGGCCCGGGATTACGCCGAGGCCGCGGCGCTGGCCCTGGAGTGGCGGGAGCCCATGTTGCTGACGCTGACTTCGGATAATTATGCCGCCTTTCTTCAAGAGCATCGCCACTGGGATCCCCGGCGGCTCCTCTGGCGGCTGCCCCCCGCCATCCCGGAATCGGCCCTGGCGTTCTACCAGAAAGCCCTGGAAACCCTCAGGCAGGGAGGCTATACCCGCTTTGTGGCCGGGGATTGGGGCGCCGTGGCCCTGGCGGGGGCGGCCGGGGGCCAGGTCTTTGGCGACCAAACCCTCGGGGTGCGCAATTCCTGGTCCGTGGAAGCCGGCCGGGAGTTCAACGTGTGCCGGGTTTGCCTGCCCCCGGGACATCGGTCCGATCACTGGCAGGAGCTCCTGGCGGCGGCCCCGTCCGGCAGTTTCTGGAGTTACCTCTACTGCTGCGCCGCCCTGGCCGTCTGCCCCGGAGAAGCCGCGGCCCTGACCCCGCCGGAAAACCTGCGCTGGATTGTGGAAGAGGGCAAGGCCCTCCTGTGCCTCAAAGCTCCCCAGAATCTTCACGACCTGGAGCACTGGTTCAAACAGCAGTCTATTCTCCCCCTGGTGGTGGCCCTGCCCCACAGCCCCCGGCCCCGGGGCCAACTCCCCCCCTGGCTGGTCTCCCGCCCCCAGGACCGCCCCCGCCGGTAAATAAATTGCAGGCTCAGGGCCTTTTTGATATATTTGCGATGAACATGAGAGGTATATCCTCGAAACAAGGAGTTTTTAATGGCTCATAAGTCATATCGCCTTTCCTGGACCATAGCTCGGATGCTGATGGTGGCCGCCTGCGTTCTGGCCTTGGCGTCACCAGGCTGGGGGGCCGGCAAGGCCGCCCCGAACTTTTCCCTGAAAGATGTGCTGCAGGGCAAGGAATACTCCCTGAGCCAGTTCAAGGGCAAGGTGGTGGTAATCAACTTTTTCACTTTCTTCTGCGGTCCGTGCCGGGATGAGATGCCGGACCTGAACCAAATCCATAACGAACTCAAGGGCAAGGGCCTTCAGATGTTGGGTATCGCACTCAGTTCCGACCCCACCCAAATCCGCTTCCTGGTGAAGCAACTGGGCCTGGAATACCCGGTGCTCACCGGCAATGACAAGGTGAGCGATGACTATGGGAGCGTCGCGGTGGTGCCTACCACGGTAATCATCGACAAGTCAGGCAACGTCGCCCAGAGGATCGAGGGCACCCGGAAAAAAGCCGCCTTTCTGAAACTGATCGAACCGTTGCTGTAACGAACCGGACGGGCTGATTTCCCGTAAACCAGCCGGACTGGTGGCCATTAGCGCTGACGACGAACCGAAATAAGGTGATGGGAGGCAGCCCGGGGGAGGTTTTTCTATCCCGTGCCCCTCCCCTTCCCCATGCCCGTCAACCGGAGATGACCATTTATGGCTTCATGGCAAGAATTACCCGAATGGGCCCAGGAATTGGCGGAGCACGTCAAGGAGGGCGAAGCAGCCCTTTTTATCCTCCATGGGCAGGTCTTCGACTATACCCGGGTGAATGGCGATTACCTGCCGTTCCGCCATTTTCTGGGCCATTGGCTGGCCCAGGCTCGCCATGTGGTCTTCTACAATCTCGGCCTGGGGCTGGAGTTTGGGGACGACGTCGGCGAAAATGCCTTTAAATCGGCCCTGGAGCCACCGGCTCAGGGGCTAGCACCGGGGGAAGAAGACGGAGAGGACGTCTCCCGGGTCCGGGCCCGGGCTTTGCGGGCCCTGGGCCAGCCGCCCCAGTCCAAACCTCTGCCCCAAAGTCCCCGGGAAGTGCTCCAACTGGCGGAACGGGTGATGACCGTCCCTTGCCGGCAGGACGGCCTGTCCCAGCCTCTGGCCCTGATCCTGGAATACGCCGAAACCATCGTGCCCGCGGTGGACCTGGGGTCCATGGGAGAGCCGGACCGGGCCTCGCTGGTCACCCTGCTGCGCTGGGCCCGGCAGCGGGAACTGGTGGAGCAGGGCCATCTGGTTATCCTGACTACCGGCAACCTGGCGGAGTTAAACCCCAACCTGCTCTTGAGCCGCCACGGGGCCCAGATCATCGAGGTGCCGCCGCCGGATCAGGCCGCCCGGCTCCATTTCATCGAACACTTTCTCTCCTCCGGCGCCTGCCGCCTGGAGCTGTCTTCCCAGGAGCTGGCCAATCTGGCCGCGGGCTTAAGCCTCCAGGTGGTGCGCGCCCTCCTGCGCCGGTCCCGGCGCGCCCCCCTCACCATGGAGATGGTGCGCCAGCAGAAGAAGGATCTGCTGCGCCAGGAGCTGGTGGGGCTCATCGAAGTCATCGAACCCCGGTTCGGCCTGGATGAAATCGGCGGGTTGGAACCCATCAAGGGGTATTTTGCTCAGATTGTCCAGGCTATTCACGCCGGCGACCACAAACTGGCGCCCCGGGGCATCACCATGATGGGCCCCCCGGGCGTGGGCAAGACCGCCCTGGCGGAAGCCCTGGCTCGGGACATCGGCTTCAATTTCGTCAAGCTGCTTAACCCCCGCACCAAGTGGGTGGGAGAAAGCGAACGCAATTTTTTCAAGGCCCTCAACACCCTCCGGAGTCTCACGCCCCTGGTGGTGGTGGAAGACGAGGCCGATCAGAGCGAGCATGGCCGCGATGAGTACTCCGGGGACACCGGGGTCAGCAACCGCCTCCGGCAGATGCGCTTTGAGTTCACCGGCGACCCGGCCATCCAGGGCAAGGTCCTGTGGATCAGAATTACCAACCGCCCGGATCGGCTGGACCGGGCGGACCTGCGCTCCGGGCGTTCCAGCGAACGGATCCCCTTCTTCATGCCGGATTTCACCGAAAAGTGTCACATTTTCCAGGTGGTGGCCAAGCGCAGTCACATTGCCTGCGATTTTGCGGATTTTACTGAGGTCACCCATTACCTGGAGCAGCGACACCCGGAAGTGATCACCGGCGCGGACATTGAGGAACTGGTCTTCCGGGCCTACCGGCAGGCGCGGGTGGCGGGCCGGGAGAAAGTGCGCCCCGAGGACTTCCACCGGGTGATCGACGACTTTCTGCCTCCCCACCAAGCCGAGGTCCTCCGGCAGATGGAGCGCCTGGCCCTGAACCAGTGCTCCTCCCGGCGCTTTGTGCCGGAGCGCGTCTGGGCCTGGGCCGCCGGGGGCGAAGAGGAAAAAGACAATTGAGGTAAGGCGATTATATGCTTGACAAACCATGAAGGAGACTTGAATACAGTTAAGGTATGAAACATGAATAAACTATATTTTGGCGATTGCTTAGACATTTTAAAGAAGCTAAACAAGGAGCACCCTTCTGGTTTTATAGATCTGATTTATATAGACCCGCCATTCAATTCAAAGAGAAACTATAATATTCTTTTTGAAAATGCCGACCTAAAAGATACAAAGGCCCAAAAGGAAGCATTCTCCGATACGTGGAGTAATGTTTCTTATAAGGATACGCTTGAAGAACTAAAAGATATTGATCTTGATCTGTTAGCTTTTCTTGAAAGTTTGGATAACAACAGAATATCAAAGAGCGCTGTTTCCTATCTCACAACAATGGCAATAAGAATATATTATATGCACAAAGTTTTGAAAGACACGGGAAGTTTTTATCTTCATTGTGACCCGACTATGAGCCATTATCTGAAAATATTGTGTGATTTAATTTTTAAAGTGACTAATTTCAGAAATGAAATAGTATGGTGTTATCGCAGATATACAGCCATTTCTAAACGCTTTCAAAGGCTCCATGATGTAATTCTTTATTACGCTAAATCGAACAAATCGACCTTCAATCAACTTCTTATTCCATATGGCGACAAATCAGGCAAAATGGATGCCCATTATAGGCAGGATGAGGACGGGAAGTGGTATAGGTGGCAAAAAAGAAAAGATCAAGAGCCATATAAAATTAAACTTAGCGAAGGAGTCAGATACGGTGATTGGTGGGATATCCCAATAATAAACGCTTCTGCCAAAGAACGGCTGGGCTACCCAACACAAAAGCCGGAGGCATTGCTTGAAATAATTGTTGAAGCAAGCTCAAATAAAGGTGATTTAGTGGCTGACTTTTTTGGCGGGTGCGGCACGACTATTTCCGTTGCACAAAAACTGAAAAGAAATTGGCTCGCGGTAGATATTTCCCACTTGGCAATCGGTCTGATTGAAAGGCGATTGATTAAGTCCTATGGCAAGACAATTAAAAATACTTATGAAATAGACGGACTCCCTAAAGACATATCTTCTGCTAAACAACTTGCCGAAGGCACGTCCCGCGGTCGCCTTAAATTTCAGGACTGGATTATCGAAGCAATGATCGGTGGTGTCCATAATCCTAGAAAAACTGCCGATGGAGGGTGGGATGGCCATTTAACGTTTGAATTGCCGAATCATCAAAAAGAAATAATCATTATTGAAGTAAAGAGTGGCAATGTAAATGTGAAAAACTTAAGAGAATTTGTACAGGTAATAAACAAACAAAAAGCGGCGATTGGTGTATTTGTCTGTTTTGAAGAAAAAGTAACTAAACCGATGCGATTAGAAGCAAAGGACGCAGGATACTACAAGAAAGATATATTCGGCGCTAATTATGACAGAATCCAAATAATGACAGTTGAGAAACTTCTTGAAGGTGAAGAAATTAAAATGCCTAATATTTTAACAACAACTTTTAAAACAGCTAAGGGGAATAAAGAAAACGTCGAACATCCGGGTTTATTTAAGGATAAGTAAACGAATACTATTTTATATTTTCTCTGGGTTTGCAAAGTATACAATCCCCTTTCAAAGGGGGGAATGAAGAAGCAAGGAAAAATCTCGGCCATCAAAGACAAGATCATTATCACCGGGGCTGACATGATCCTCCAGGAGGAGGCGGGGGAAGGGCAGTTACGTGTGGCTCGCCGGGCGCCCCTGGAGGCGGTGCTGCGCTACGCGGCCCGGGTCATGCCGCCCCCGCTGCCGGTATTGCCCCCGGGCGCCCGCTGGCTCTGCCGGAAAAAAGACCTGTTCTTTCTGGTGGTGGAGCATCCCCCCCAATGCCGCACCCTGAGGGTCAGCCGCGGCAAAAAAGGCGAGGATGATTACCACCCTTACCGCCTGGCCTTCCCTTACGTTATCTATGTCCTGACCTTCTACCGGGACGGTTTCGAGGAAATGAAGATGTTCTTCCGGAACCGTCCCTTGAGTGCCCCCACGGATACCCTCTATCATACCAACCTGCCCAACGTCCGGGGGGAACCGGGTCACTACGGCAGTCAAAGGGTCTGCTTGCGCTACCGGCCGGAGATGCTGGAGGGGGCTCCCCTGGCCGAGTCGGTGCCGGCGCTCCTCGAGTTCTTCTGGAGCACCGGCTTCAATCAGGATATTGCCAACAGCGCCTTCGGGCGGGCCCAGGCTCGGGACCCGCGGTTCGCCAGTCTCGAAGCCTGGGAGGCGGCCAGTGGGGCAAACCCCCTGTTCCCTTTAGAAGTTGATTGGGAACCGGCGGGCCGGGATTTGCCGGGTTTGTGGTTGGAATGCTTGAAGCTGCATGGCGAAACCGCTGCCCCCATCAATACCGCCGGCGAACTGGCGGATATCCTCTACCGGCTGCCGGTGGGATACTGAAGCCGGCCGCAAGCCCCCGAACTCACGGGGTTCCCGGCGCTCGAAAGCCGCCGCGGTCTCTTGCAACTGCCAGGCTGGACCGCGTTCCGGTTGCGGCCATTGGCGTGACCGTTACGGGACGGGGCCCCGGCTGCGTCCGCCCTGCCTGCCTGGCGATCGAAGCTTCAGCTCACCGGGGTCAAACGAGCCGGTCATGACCCCAGGGATTAAGCCTCAACCTTTTGCCGAGGGGTTACCTTGCCATGGGTTTTGAAGGTAAAGGCCACCGGGGAATCGGCGGCAAAACATTTCAGCGACGTCACCACCAGTTTTCTCAACGTCTGAAGCAGTTCCTGGGATGAAATATCACTGTAATCGCCCTCCAAAGTGAGATACAAGTCGTTGCCTTTCCGACAGACCGAGACCGTTGGTCTCATGACGCCCTCCTTTTCGTGCCCCGGCACGGCGGTAATGATATAGTTCACTGCTTTTCACCCAACCTTGAAAGTCTTGGTTAACTGGCTTTATCCGGTTGTTACTCATACACATAACACGATTGAGTTGCAGCGCACTGAGGGAGATTACTGATAATCACGGCAGGATTTACTGATTTTGGTTGGGGGAAATCTACTATCCCGGTAAAGATCAGGAACCCGTTTTTAGGGTGATTCGCTTTGGAGGTCGGCAGTGAGGCCGGGGGAAAGAGGGGCGCGGGCTTGATGTACCGCGTTGGTTGCCGGCTGGAGCGCGGCGGCGATGGCGGGCTTGCCGGGGAAAAATCAGGTCATGGCCCGGGCTCTCAAGCTGTCAATCAGGAAGATCGCCACGCGAGAATTCATGGGCCAGGTCTGTAATCAGCAGGTTGGATAAGTTAGGGCTGAGATAGATTTTCTGGGTTATTATGGTATGGATGGCCTTCACCAGTTCCTCCAGGGCGCAATCTTTCAACAGATAGCCCGAGGCCCCGGCGTTGAGCATATTCAAGACAAACAGACTGTCAGAGTGCATGGAGAGGGTAAGAACTTTGACCCCGGGATATTGAGACAATATCTGACGGGTCGCTTCCACGCCGTTCAAGTCGGGCATGGAAATATCCATGATCACTACCTGGGGGGAGAATTCTTGGATGAGCTTTATGGTAGTATGATAATTTCCCGCCTCACCCACCACTTGCATATCAGGTTCGCCGGCCAGGAGCAGGGCAAGGCCCTGGCGTATTATCCGATGGGGATCCGCCAAAACAATCTTGATGGCCATTCTGTCTCCCGGGGAGGTCGATTGGGCAGGTCGCACGGAGATATGCCGGAGCAGACAAGGTTTGGGTCATGAAACCAAATTAATCAAGCTGCCCCAGGTGTTGTGCATAAAAATATAGGGATTCCCCCAAAAAGCATTTAGGGAATCCCTAATTTTTGTTTCCGGAAAACCTTAATTTTTTAAAGTTACCCGCGGACGCGGCGTATCTGGCCGTGATCCTCAGGCAGGCTTAGACTTCAAGAGAGGTCAATCCCTGGCGGATAGCGTATTTGGTGAGTTCCGCGACACTGTGAATCCCCAATTTAGTCATGACCTGTTTGCGATGGGCTTCCACGGTTTTGACGCTGACACAGAGACCGTCGGCGATTTGGTTGGTAGTTCTGCCTTCGGCCATGAGTTGCAGAACTTCCCGCTCCCGGGGCGACAGGACGGAAAACGCCGAGGAATTCGTGGTCTGCCAACCAGTCACGAAATCCCGGATCACGATGTCGGAAACCCCCGGACTCAGGTAGGTTTTATGGTCCACCACGGCGCGGATCGCTTTCACCAGTTCTTCCAGGGCGCAGTCCTTGAGCAGATAACCCGAAGCGCCTGACTTGATCATGTTGAGCACAAAGAGGCTGTCGGAATGCATCGACAGGGCGATCACCTTGACGTCCGGAGCCCCGGACAATATCTGGCGGGTCGCCTCGATGCCGTTCAGCTCAGGCATAGACAGATCCATGATAATAATGTCAGGGAGTAATTCCTGGGCCTGTTTCAACACCTTGCGCCCGTTATCGGCTTCGGCGATTATCACCATGTCAGATTCTGCTTCCAGCAGGATGCGCAACCCCTGGCGCATAATCTGGTGGTCGTCCGCCAGTATGATTCGAATCGGTCGGTTCGTGCTATAAAATGAATTTTTTCTTTGGCCCATGGGAATCCCCCCAATGCTAACTCACTGGCAAAACGGTTCCTGGCCGAAGCCACGGGTGGACCGGCGCCTCGATCCGCCCCGGCCAGAATACTTCTTTAAGATTTGCTGATTATTCTTCTACACCGGTGCAGGGCAACTTGCAGTCGGGGATTCCCTACTTTTGTGATGCGCAAAGCCTGAATTTTCCCGTTTTTCTAGCCGGATGGCCAGCCCAGAGCTTAAGACCGGGTCAAATTTCCAGGGAAGTCAGGCCTTGGCGTATGGCATACTTAGTGAGTTCGGCCACGCTGTGAAGATCCAGTTTGTTCATCAGTTGTTTGCGATGGGCTTCCACCGTCTTCACACTGACGAACAGGCTATCCGCGATTTGGTTGGTGTTTTTGCCTTCCGCCATCAACTGCAGCACTTGTCGTTCCCTGGCCGTCAGGATGGAGTAGGCCGAAGAAGAGGACTCCGCTGAGGACCACCCGATGACGAAGTCTTTGATCACAACATCGGAAATGCCGGGGCTGAGATAGACCTGGCGGTTCAGCACCGTGCGCACCGCTTTCACCAATTCCTCCAGGGCGCAATCTTTCAGCAAGTACCCCGAAGCCCCCGCCTTGAACATATTCAACACGAAGAGACTGTCGGAATGCATCGACAGGGCAATAACTTTGACTCCCACGGCTTCGCCCAGTATCTGGCGCGTGGCTTCGATGCCGTTGAGGTCGGGCATGGAAATGTCCATGATCACCACCTGGGGGGCAAGTTTCTGGACCAACCTGACCACTTCCAGCCCATTGTCCGCCTCACCCACAACCTCAAAATCAGGTTCTTCGGACAGCAGACTGCGGAGCCCGTGACGCACTATCTGGTGGTCGTCCGCCAACACGATCTTGATCATGTTACTATCTCCGCATGAGCCTTCTTAGCGTGCTGGAGGGGTACTACCAGAGTGATCCGGGTTCCCCGGCCATTGCCCGGTTCCACCTGCACCCGGCCGCCAAGATACCGCAAGCGCTCTCTAATACTGAAGAGCCCAAAGCCGCCGTTGCTTTTTAGCCGCGGGTCTTGCCGGAGGTCTTTAATCCCCACTCCGTCGTCTTCAACCGCGATGCTCAGGTCGTCGTTTGCTCGCCGGATGGTTACCCGGGCATTGCGGGCCTGGGCATGTTTGACGATATTAATCATTAACTCCCGCACCGAACGGAAGAGCAGGACTTTGATTTCATCATTCATGGGGATGGGGAGCATATCTTTTTGCACGTCCACCTTGATGCCGTGCTGCGACCGGACCTGCCTGGCGAACCATTCCACCGCGGCCTCAAAGCCAAGCTCGTAAAGGACCGGGAGGCTCAGTTCGAAGGTCAAGGATCTGGTGTCCTGGATCATCTGATCGATGAGTTCCCGCACCTCGCTCAAGGATTTGGCCTGTTTCTCCGCGGTGACGGACTTTTGGAGCCCCCCCAGTTTGATCTTCGAGATGGCCAGGGCCTGGCCGATATTGTCATGCAGGTCCGTGCCCAGGCGCCGCCGTTCGCGCTCTTCGGTCAGGGACAACTCCGACGCCAACGATTGGAGCTGTTCCTGATAAGTGCGGATATCTTCCTCCGCCTTTTTCCGGTCAGAAATATCTGCGACCATGCCGATGGCAAACTGCGGGGCGCCACCCGCGCCCCGGAGCAGGGACACGGTTACCTGTCCCCAGACCATCCGGTTGTCCTTATGCAGGTAACGATTCTCCCGGGAGTAGGAATCTCGCGCCCCCTTCCCCAATTCGGTGAACAGCTTGCCGCTTTTCAGGGCATCTTCCGGATGGAGGAACTCCGTGAAATGTTTCTGTACCACCTCATCCTTGCCATATCCCAGCATTTTCAGGAACGCGGGGTTGACATCTAAGAGGCGGCCTTCCAGATCCCCCAGAGACATGCCAATGGCAGCTTCTTCGAAGATTTTCCGGAATCGCATTTCCGTCTCCCGCAAGGTCGTGATATCACTGAACATGGCAAAAGCGCCGACAAAATGGCCGTCTTCAAACAGCGGCACCGAACTCATAATGACCGAGGCCAGTCCCCGGTTCTTGCACGTGATATCCAACTCCTGCTGGGCCACCCGGTTCATCCGGTTCTGAGCCATGACCTCCCTTAACAGCTTCTGATTGTCCTGATCCAGCAAGTCATAAATTTTATTATTTTCCAGCGTGTCATGGCCGGTAATCTCTCTCATCCGGCGGTTGGCAAATTTGATGCGGCCTTTTTCATCGATAATCCAGATACCTTCGTGGGCATTTTCCACCAGCTCGCGGTATTTCCGTTCTGACACTTCCAACTTGCGGTAGAGCACGGCATTTTCCAGGGCGATGGCAATCTGGTTGGCAAAACTCACAATAAACTCCCGGTCGCCATCGGTGATCATCGCATCCTCGTGGACGCGATCGGCCAGGAGCACGCCGATCACCTTGCCCCTGACCGTGAGAGGGACCAGGATGAAGGCTTTGGGCTTGAAAAATCGGATCAAGCGGTTGTTCATGTTAAGTTTGCTGCGCGCCACATTTTGAATCACCACCGGGATGCCGGTCATAGCGACCCGGGCAATGACGTTATCCACTTTGCTGATGGGAATCTGATAATTCCTCACCTGGTCAAACAGTTCGGGGGCGATCCCCTCCGCATAGGTAAGTTCCAGCACCTCCCCTTTTTCGTCCAGGAGCAGAATCCCGGCCCGATCCAATTTGGCCGAGTTGATGAGGAGCCGCAACGTTACCTGCAGCAGTTGCTCCAGATTGAGAACGGAGAGCGCCGCGGTGCTGGTTTCCTGCATGCAGATGAGTTGATCGATCTTTCCTTTTAACTGGATATTTAACCGGTGGATTTCGTCAAATTTCTTCTTCAGGAGTTCTTTATCCCGCTCGAGTTCCTCAATAGTATAATTGAGCGCCCGCCAAGGCACCAGAAGTCTCAACAAGACTTCTTTTAAAGAAAACTTTCTCTGCCATCTAAAGTGATACTCACAATAATCATCCCCTTGAAAAAAACATTTAGTTTCTTCCAAAGCCGCGGGGGGAAGATTCCAGATGGTGGGAATACCTGAATATATCCCCTTATTAAATAGACAAAAATCGATATGACCGGGAATTTCCTTGAACCAGTGCAACCGGACGACCGCGCTATCACTGCTGGTTTCTACCAGTTCAATGCTCTTGTTCCTATTAAATTTATCATTAATAGCTTGAACTTTTTTAAGAGTACGGCGAGGGTTTTTGTAAGCGAACATAATAATTCGCTGCACATACCCCAATTTTTTTCTGGCCGCGGATTCAAATCCGATCTTAAACGCGACGGCATCATCCTGGGTTATAGCCTTGGCATTCTCAAACATCCGGGTGACCACATCACTGGACACCCAGTTATGCATCTCCATCAAAAATTCTTGGGGGTTGTCCAGGCCTTCAATTTCCGGGCCCAGACCCGCAAAGAGATGGTGAACTTCCCCAGGCATGGTTTCTTGAAAATATTCGATTATGGCCCGGGTATTAAGACAACTATGATGCTTCTCCATCCGATTATCTGACCCCGTTTCTCCTGTGGCTTGCTTTAGCCTCACCGGTGGCCGGCCGACTCCTTCACCTTACCCCTCGTTGCCCCTGGGGATCAAGGCGGGCTCCTCAATAAAAACCTGCCAGAGAGACCTTCGGTCCTTCCGGCGGCGCGCCCCCGTCGCCCGAGGCCGGACGGGCCGGTGATGCCCGGGATCACCAGCTTTATCAACCCAACGCTCTCTTAACCTGAACGGTTAAACCTGATACCCCTTGAACGCATGATAAAGAACTATGGACAAATGTCAAGAGAAACCACTTCTTCTGCTTTTACTAATGGGTTGCAACCTGAAACCCCTTGGTCATCAACAATAACTCTTCAGCCTTCTCCAGCAAAAAAGCTGGCGCCTTGTCATCTTCCTTAGACTTGCCTGGGGAAACTTTCCCCGGTAAAGCCGGCGAAATCCCATTTCAACCCTGGGCCAGTTACTTTTACTTCCCGACGGCTTAATACATTTCCCACACGCTAATTAGGGTATTCATCTGTTAAATCAAGATGTTTCCTAATTGTGGGGGAAATCTATCTTCGCTATTGTCCAGTGGGGGGTTCCTGACCCTGACAGGGGTTAGTCCGTTTTAGGAAAATCAAACCCCATAATTAGGGTTTTGGAAGGGGAAAATAGGGATTATCCGATAGTTCTTCTTTTAACAGGCTAATATTGTAAAAGATTTGCCTATTTCATTCACGCGCTGGAGAACAAAGTCATGAACCATCATAACTGTCAGGCTAACATACTGTTTTTAATCATTTATTTTAATTGCACCTTTCACGCGGCCAGGCATGCCTGTCTTTTTCCTCCATAAATTTGGGAACTTGGAAGGAAAAAGTAGGAAATGTCCTAGCGCATAATAGGGAAACCCTAATATTAATTTCTTCATAACGTTAATATTTTAAAAGATTTACTTAATTTTTTTAAAGGAGTAAGGCCATGTTTTCCACGAGGATCCGGCTTCCCAAAATCTCCCTGAGCCTGAGCAAGTTTCTGCAAATGAAACTGAACAGCTTCCTGTTCCGCTTCTTGCCCTTCTCAGTCTCACGATGCTATATCATGTTCCTGGGCCGGCTCTACTATCTCCTGAACTGGACTGAAAAAATCCTGATTCGGAAAACCATCAAGCATGTTTTGGGTAAGCGAATTCAGGCCCCCTTCCTGCATAAAAAAGTCAAAGCCGCCTTCAAAGGGATCTTCGACCATTACCACGAGAAGTTGTTCGTCGGTTATTCCAACTTCCCCAGGCTGCTGAAGTTCTTGAGGTCCCAGGTCAAGTTTGCCGGTGCGGAGAATCTCCAGGCCGCCTTGCAGGATGGCAAGGGGGTTATCCTGGTAACCGGTCACTTCGGGGCAGTGGAGTTTTTACCCGGGGCCTTGGCCTTGAATGGCTATCCCACTTCCATGATTTGCCGGTTCCAAACCACCCGGCTGCGGGAATCCATGGGCCAGCGGGCCGAAGCGGTCGGCCTGCACCTGATTGACGCGGACGAGGGCAACATTATTCTGTCGTCCATGAAGGCTCTCAAGGAAGGCCGGATTCTCATCACCGAGTGTGACGAATTTGACGAATGGCGCCCTGATCCCCGCCGGGACAGTTACTTTCTCAACTACCGGCTGCCCTCGGACCGGACCCTGGAGCTGTTGCGGAAACGATCCGGCGCCCAGGTCATCACGGCTTTGATGCAGCGCGACGGTCAGCAGCAGTACACCTGCAATCTGACCCCGGTGGGCAATGGCGCCGCCCCGGCGAATCTCCCCGTTCACGAGCAATGTCTGAGCGTGCTGGAGAAAACAGTGGAGGAATACCCGGAGCAATGGTATCAGTGGAAGAAGTTTGGTAAGATAATTGAATCTCTCTTTGAGGTCGAATATGATCGTCAAGAAGCTGGATATCTGGCACCTGAAATTGGGCTTTCAGTCCCCGATCAAGCATAACCTGGCGACTCACGAGGGTTCTGACAACATCGTCCTCGGGGTGACCACTGATGCTGGGATCACGGGATTCGGCGAAGGGGTCCCCCGGGCCTTTGTCACCGGGGAGGGGCTCAGCGACAGCCTCTTGTTTCTCCGGGAGGTCCTGGCCCCGGCAATAGTGGCCGGGGAGTTCCCTTCCCCCCAGGCGCTGCTCCAAGACCTGGAAAACCTCTATCAACATGCGCACGCCCAGCGCCACCCGGCAGCCTTCTGCGCCTTGGAAACAGCCCTGCTGGATGCCGCCGGCCGGACCTGGGATATGCCGGTAACCGAGTTGATCGGCCCCAAACTGAGAACCAGCCTGGAGTATAGCGCGGTCATCCCCCTGATGTCCCCGGAGTTGATTCGGCACTTACTCCGGCTGGTCAAGATGAACCGCATGCGTTTTGTCAAACTCAAGGTGGGGACTGACGCCGACCTATCGACCTTGCGCCTGGCCCGGGACGAATTAGGCTACGACGTCGATATCCGGGTGGACGCCAACGCGGCCTGGACGCCCTCCGAGGCGATTGCGCGCCTTAAGGAAATGCAACCATATCGCATCAGCGCGGTGGAGCAGCCGGTGGCCAAGGCCGACTTTGCCGGGTTGAAACAGGTGAGCGAGGCGATCCAGATCCCGGTTATCGCGGATGAGTCTTTGTGTAATGAAGACGATGCCCGCCGCTTGATCGACCTGAAGGCCTGCCGGATGTTCAACCTCCGCGTCTCCAAATGTGGCGGTCTGGGGGCCGCCAGCCGCATCAGACGGATGGCCGAGGCAGCCGGGATTTTATGCCAGTTGGGTTGTCATGTGGGGGAAACCAGCATCCTCTCGGCCGCCGGCCGCCATTTCGCCTTAACCGGGCCGCAATTATCCTATGTGGAGGGCTCATTTTCCCCCTTTCTGCTGCTCCGGGATGTGGTTTCCCAGCCGGTGGCCTTTAACAGCGATGGGATAGCCTACGAATTGCCCGGCCCTGGTTTGGGGGTTGAAGTCTTGGAAAGCGCCCTGGACGAGTTGGCCGTCTCGCACTACGTGGAGATACCCCAAGTCTCGTATTTCAGAAATACCTTTGCAAATAGATAACCGTCATCTCACCCCCCCTTGATGGAGGAGGGCTGGGGTGGCTGAATTATTAGTTATGCTTTCAAGTTGAGAAATAATTCTCCCTCCCCCAGCCCCGGTCGAGTCAGGCCACTTAACGAAACCAAAACGGAGAAGTTAAGGATATGCAGGGTGTGTATGCAGCCTCAAAGAAAGTTTTTCGGCTCCTGGTGAACGGCTGTGCCACCGTCAGGTCTCACCCCACCGTGCCCGCTTCCCTGGAAGAAAAGGTGCGGGTGCCAGGATTTCCAGGGGTGCGGGGCTGGGGGAACCCCCTGAGCCAGGGCCTTCGTGAGAGCCTGGCGGAGGCGCTTCGTCAGGAATTGGCGGCCCAAGCCGGTAAACCGGCCGGAAAACTCGCTCTGAAAAGTGAGGACGTGCTGGTTCTCTCCGGCGGGAGCGACAAGGGGGCCTTCGGGGCCGGGCTTCTCTGCGGCTGGACCGAACACGGCGACCGGCCCACCTTCAAGCTGGTAAGCGGCTTTAGCACTGGGGCGCTCATCGGCCTCTTCGCCTTCCTCGGGCCGACCTACGATGGGCAATTGAAAGAAGCCTACACCACTATCTCCGCCAAAAATATTTTTAAAGTTAAAAAATTATTTTCGATACTGACCTCGGAATCCATCGTCGATAGCCAACCCCTGGCAGAACTTATTGCCAAGTACGTAAACGAGAAGATGCTCAGGGACATCGCCGCTGGCCACCGGCAGGGTCGGCGTCTCTTCGCGCATACCACCCAACTGGACGCCCAGCGCCTGGCGGTCTGGGACCTGGGGGCCATCGCCGCCAGCGGCCACCCCCAGGCCTTGGCCCTCTTTAGAAAGGTCCTCTTGGCGTCGTCGGCGCTGGCGGGAGTATTCTCACCGGTTTACTTCGAGGTGCAGGCGGAAGGACAAACCTACGGGGAGATGCATGTGGATGGAGCAACCGCGGCGGAGGCGATTACCTACGAGCACGCCGTACAGCCTTTGACTGCCATCCAGGAGGTTGAGCCCCCGGCTCTGCAACGCCCCCGCCGCCTTTTCATCATCCGGAACGACCAGCTAAGGCCCGAGTGGCAGGAAGTGAAGCCTCACCTCCTGTCCATTATGCCGCGTGCTCTCGCCACCCTCATCAAGAACCAGAGCGTCGGCGATCTTTATCGGCTGTATTACGAAGCTCAGCGGGATGGCTTTGATTACCACCTGGCCATCATCCCGGAAGATTTTCAGGTCCCGCAACGGGAGAAATTCGATCCGGCATACATGAACCAACTTTTCGCGCTAGGGTATGAAATGGCCCGCCGAGGCTGCCCTTGGGCCAAGAAGCCGCCGAGGCTTAATGAGTGAGGGAAAATGCGGCGGTCATGAGAAAATATCCCGCTTGCCGTGTTTCCTTGAAGTCCTGATTTGGGGTTTCCTCCTCTGCACGCGGTTATAAAGCAGATTTTCCCCATTTACTTTACTTGCCCTTTTTCCTCCATGCCATTTGGAGTTGTAAAGCATTTGCACCTTTCTCATAAATAGAGTCAGGTAATAGAGACGCCAGTTTTCTTACCGGATTACTTCCCAAGAGACGAAATACCCACAGGGGAATCTTCTGTAGTCTTGGATGCAATTTGGCAATCCTCAGTAAGAGGACGAGAAATATTTCATAGTTCTTCTGATACCTTACGACACCCCTGGTGTAAGACCTAAAGATCTCTTCATCAAATTCCTTAATCAAGCCGTCGTTTTTCGCGCGATCGTAGATTGGCGTACCTGGATATAATGATAAAAAGAACAAATTCGGTTTGAAGTGCGGGGGAAGATCAAGCAGGAAGTTATACGTTTGCATTATGTCATCCCTGGTCTCGTAAGGGTTGTCAATGATAAAGTCAACGATAATTATAAGATCCCTTGTTTCTGAATATGGTGCAATCTCTTTGATGACTTTGCTTGTCTGTGCCAGAGAGATATTTCTATTGTAGACTTCAGTAATCACCCTTTGGCTTCCCGACTGGATGCCCATGTTAAATGCGATTAAGCCGTGGTCTAACAAGATTTCCATTTTTTTCGTTCTATATGTTCTGGCGCTCGCGGCTACGCCAAAGGGAATCCCAATTTCCTTCTTGTACCGCGCGGCAAAGTCTTCTATCTGCTTTTGGGGTCTTGCTAAGAAATCATCATCGCCGAACGCAATGAATTTAATGAAAGGAAGTGTGGTCAGGGTATATTTGATCTCATCAATTACGCGACCCACACTATAAAACCGCATTATGTTTTTTCCAAACATTGCTACGTACCGGCAATTGTTGCAGTAAGAGCATTCGTGTGGACA
This sequence comes from Deltaproteobacteria bacterium, assembly GCA_016875015.1. Taxonomy (GTDB): domain Bacteria; phylum Desulfobacterota; class Desulfobaccia; order Desulfobaccales; family 0-14-0-80-60-11; genus 0-14-0-80-60-11. The sequence goes on from VGSJ01000008.1 coordinate 23,919, forward strand.
ACCTCTGGAGGTGAGGAAGTACATGGTGGGTACATAAAAGGGATACTGTTCGGTGGCCGCCTTGATCCTGTCCATTGTCAATGGCAGCAATTCACCATCCAAGAGAAATTGGTTATCGAGGCCGTAGTCGTAATAGGGAAGGCTATCTAGATCAGAAAAAGGTGGTAATACTTCGTTGATGACATAAGATCCGTTCACTTTAAATGCCATATTTGGGATATCTAAGTAATCTGTTCCGGCATCTAATCTGTTCACCAACTGAACTGCAGCCTCATCGCCTTCTGAGAAACAGACTGCATCAGCATACTTAAGGCTCAATTCGGGGGTGGCAATGCAGTGCGGGCCTCCCCATACAACCTTTAAGCCCGGAAATGTTTGATGAATAAGATTGGTAATCCGAACTGCCCTCCCAAAGTAATTGCTGTACACCGCGAGCATCACGAGGCCTGTATTTCTGAAGATCTCATTCAACCTCTCCAATTCAGTCAGTTCATATTCAGGCTCACGTCTGGCGAGGTATACGTTCGTCACCCGGTGTCCGGCTCTTTTTAGGAGTGATGATATGAGTCGGGAGCCATCACATGCGAGCCTGCCGCTCACACTAATTAGAGTGATTTCCATATCGATTTTTCCGTCCGTCCTTTGATCTTAATGAAAATTTATTTGGGAAATTATTAAAAGCAGAGAAATTTCAGAGAAATTATTGAATGTCACTAGATTTTTCCGAGGAGACCGAAGATGGGCGGCAAGCTTGACCTCTCTTTTTCTTCTAATTTTTGATGACCTCGTAAAAAGTCTCTTTCCCCTCCCCTAGTGGGAGGGGATTAAGGGGAGTGGGAAGATAACTAATCGATGATATTAATTATTTCACCCCCACCCTAACCATCCCCCATCAAGGGGGAGGGAATTTTGGACTTTTTACGAAACCATCAAAATTGAAACGACCAGCTCAGCCCCAGAGAGTGGACATCACTGTTATAACGCCCATTGGCTTGTAAGGTGGCGGGAACCCCGTTGGTCACAATGGTGTTGTTTTTGGTGCGGCTCTCCGACAGGATGTAATTGTAGGCGATGCCCAGGGTAAATCTCATGATCTTGAGATCCTTCCCCACCGTAAAGATGTGACGGTTAGCGTCGGGCACCTGGGGGTCAAAGCTCGTATTCGGCACCGGGGTGAGGTCATAGATGTATCCGGCCCGGAGCTTCACCCACTCATTCACTTCATAATTGGCCCCGAAGCGGAAGGCCCAGGCATCATGCCAGTTCTTGGGGTTGGTGAGGGTTGTGACTCCGTTTGGCGTAAGCGGGATGTCTAAATTGACTTTCTGCTTGCTATACGAAGACCACCCCGTCCAGGTGGTGTCAAATTCAAAAGTGAATGGTTTGAACCGGCTGTAGGCAATCCCCATGGTCAACGACGGGGGATAGACAATGGCGCCCTCGGCAGAGGTGGCGATCCCCCCCGGTAACGGCGCCGGCGGGCTGCTGGTAAAGCCGCCGCGGTGATTCACCTTGATTTGACTGCGGTAGGCCACCCCCAACTTCACCCCCGTCAGTGGTTCGTAATGCAGCCCTAAGTTGTAGCCCACCCCGCTCCCCTGGCCGGTAAACTCGGTTTCGCCATCGGGAAACGCCTTGCCCCGGACCACCACCGGAAACTTGCGCTTGAGGCGCACTTTGGACCACAGGACATCGAACCCGGCCGCCAGTGAGAGGTTGTCCAGAACTTTAACGGACATCACCGGGTTGAGATTATACGTATGCAGGCTGGAGAAGGTGGTGATATATCGGCCCGCCCAGGTCGGCGGCCAGACCGTTCCCATCCCGAAGGGCGAAAAAAAGCCGAGGCCCAGGGCTAGCCGATCATGGACGGGGATGGCGATATAGGCCGTCAGGCTTCGGTATAATCGATGATTGGTTTGAGAGTCCTGGCCGCCGCCGCTATACTCGCGATCCGGATAATTGAAGAAGCTTCCCTGATAAACTTGGGTCCTTTTGATCTGATTGAGCCCGGCGGGATTATAAAAGATGGCTGAGGCGTCATTGGCCTCGGCCACGAAGGCGTTGCCCTGGCCCATGGCCGCAGTTCCCTGCTGCATCAGGGCAAAACCAGACGCCCAGGCCGAAGAGGCGCCCCAGCAGAAAAGCGACCCCGCGACAATTATTGCCAGGACAACACTATTCCCGTGCCAGATTGATTTACCAAGATTGCTAAAAACCAACATTCCCAAGAAGCTCTTCATATTGGCCTCGCAGAATTAGTTTTATCGATTTAAATAGCTTTTTCCCCAAAAATCAACTCTTTTTTCATTACCTTTGCCGTTAGTAGCGATTATTCTTGATATGATCTGGTTAGCTGAGAAACTTCGTTAAGTTAGGTTCTACCCTGGACAATCAAAATAGGCGTTGCGCTCGTTGCTTCTTTGTAAAGATTCGCCCATCAATCCCAACCATACAGAATGACAGTTCCCCTCTGGGAAAAGTGGCATCGTGCCTGGGCCGCATCATTACTCCTTGGCGCGGGCAACTGTCTGCAGTCGTCTCATTCGATGCCGCCGCCCGCCTAGGGTTGATTTTTTCCTCAGGCCGGTTTATTCTTAAATACATATTTAATCGGTGATTACTCAATCAAGAAGTCATGTCCTCTCTCCGAGTCTCCCAGGGCCATCACTGGAACCGAAAGATCTTCGAGAAATATCATTGGGAAATATCATTTGCAAGCCAAACCTGATAGTATTTTGCAAAAAAATTGCCCTGTGGTCTTCCATGGACCTCCGGAGAAAGATCCTCTGGGGAACTCTCGCAGCCTCCGGTGGCGAGAGGTCCATGGGCGACGCGGTTTGACTTGAAGGCCGTTAGGGATAATTGCCCGGATCTGCTTTGATTGCCGGTCGGGTGAGGAGAAAGTAGTACTGACCATGATTGATATTCATGCCCATATCCTGCCTGGTGTGGACGATGGAGCCAAAAACTGGGAGCAATCCCTGGAAATGGCGCGGATGGCGGTGGCGGATGGCATCACGGTAATGGTAGCCACCCCGCACCTCTTTAAAGGGAGATCCACCGATCTGACTCAGTTGAATACCAAAGAAATAATTCTCCAGCACGTGGCGCAACTGAGGCACAGATTGTCTGAAGAAAGAATACCGCTGGAACTCATCCCGGGTTGTGATTTTCCCCTTGGGTTCGAATCATTAAAACTTTTGGATGACGGCCGGGCGTTGACCATTAATGACGCCAAACGCTATTTGCTCTTAGAGCTCCCGGATACCTCGTTGCCGCCGGCGATTGAAGAAATCTGTTTTCATTTGCAAGCCAGGGGTATAACTCCCATCATTACTCATCCTGAGCGGCACCTGGTTATGCAAGAGATGCCCTATAAGCTCAAGCGGTTGATTGACCTGGGCTGCCTGGTTCAGATGACCGGCAACAGCTTAACCGGTTGGTTTGGCAGGAGAGTCAAAAAGATAGCGCGACAATTTGTCAAGTTGGGGTACATTCACCTGCTGGCTACCGATGCCCACGACCCTAAGAGGCGTCCTCCCTTGCTGAGCGCCGCGGTGGCTGAATTATCCCGTCTGGTGGGAGAAAAACGCGCCCGGGCCATGGTCAGCGATATTCCTGGGAAAATCATCGCAGGTGAACCTTGCTTTTAAGACTTCGGGGCCTTGGCTCTCTTTCTCCTGTCCCTGAAACCATGACCGCGCCTAATTTTTCCTTTTCGGTTGGGTCGATCCCCAAAAAAAATTGCTTAATTTCCCCTCTCGCCTGGTTATAATGAATGCAAGGGTCTCAGGTGGACCCCAAAGATTTCTCATCATCGGAAATGCCTGCTCAGGGTGGCACAGAAAAACATTATGTCTGGATTCGCTTACGCGGCAACGATTTTCCTGTTTTTGAGCTCGGCCGTCATGGGTATCTCAGGGTGTGCTCACGTCAACCAGCAGTCTCTATCCCAGGAAGTCAACGTAACGCCTCCACCCCTGGAGGTAAAAGCGTTTTTTGTGGCCGCCAATGAAGCGAACTACCGGGGACTCCAAAATCCTTCGTCCGGTAACGTTGATCTATCCGCCTATGCTCACCTGATGGCGGTCAAATATCCTCGCACCTTCCAGGTCGATGTCTTAAAAAAACCGCCTTCGAGGCCCTATAAATCCTTTGCGGTGCTGGAATGCGAACCTGCGCCTCACTCCAAACCTGAGGAGGTGGTGGAAAAATTAAAGAATAAAGCCAGGGAGATCGGCGCGGATGCGATCATCCTCTCCGGCGCCGGTCCGGACCAGGGACTTGCCGGGATTCCGCCGACTTCAAAAATGCAAGCCGTGGCCATCAAGTATATGTTGACGAACACGTCAGATATCAGATAGAGGTCTTCGAAATCCCGGTGGCGGGGATACCGGACAAAAAAACCTCCGACTTCTCGCTCCGCCAATTCCCCACGGTCAACATGCTCCAGGAGCTTAAAGAGCACAGCCGGATAGACCTCAAGATCATCGCGGCGCAAGTCGAAGCCATCCCGGATGAAGTAAAGCCGGGTCGGTCGCCGGCCGTGGCGGACGCTATTGACACAGCCTGCCAGCGCCTCATGGCGGCTCTGCCGGGAGAGGGGCCGGGGTGAGCCGCCGCCATCGCCCCGGGCTTCCGGGCCCTCTTTGACCGGCTCACACCCCGCCTCTCCTCCCCCTCCCCTCTCGCGCCGCAAGACGGCTTTCGCGCCTCACCCGGCCTTAAGGCCTCATTCCCACCGGAGTTCGATGCCCGAAACCCCCCGGCCTCCCTGAACCGGGCTCACGGCGCCGCACCGGGGGCACTCCACCAGCGGGGACAGGTCGTGGGGATCCACGGCGCCCTCCGGCAGAGCTCCCTGATAGCTGCATTTCCCGCAGGTCAACGTCACCGGTTCAATCGTCAGGTTTAGCCGGAATCGCGCCAGGGGCGTCCCCAGGACCAAAATCTCATAGGCCTGCCGGGTGGCGGCCTCGGAGTGCACCGCCAGGGGCCCCACTCTCAAGACCACCTCCGGTGAACTCCCGTCCGGGGGGTCATCCACCTTTTTGAGTTCTGCCAGGATGTGGGCGATTACCTGCTCCATTAATGAATATTCATGCAACTTTGCCGTCACCTCCCCTTATAGCCTCAGGTTTCTCAAGGAACCTCGGGGAGGCGCCACTCACCCCGGTCAGCCATACCACAGTTGACCCCGGGAGGCGAAATATTTCAACCTCTCTTGAACCCGGAGACCCTCCAGGCAGAAATCCCCGGTCCCGCCTGGCGTTATGCTTCATAAATTGTCTGGCAATTATTTTGCCCAGACCTCCCAAATGCTCTTTTAAAGTCCCCCGTTCCTAAGGGATTTAGGGGCAATGATGTTCACTTAAAGGGGGGCTGTCAAAATGTAGGACGGGCACTGCCCGCCTAACCACTTGAAAAAACAGCCGAAAGCATCTGTTTCACATTTTTTTGTCATTGCACGGGAGGTTCACTGCAACGCATAGACACCTTAAAGTGAACCGTATTGGTCCTAATCCCCATCTTCGGAGTCCTTATTCCGGATAACCCCGGCGCCAAATCGCGACGTGCCGGGTTTGGACGGCGCCGCCTCCGGCATCGGCCCCCGCATCTTCTTCATTGACGGTTGCCTTTGTTGTTGCTGCTCCTGCTGCTGCATCTTCCCCCGTTCTTGCTGCTCTTGGCTGCGGCGGAGTTCCAACTTCTCGGCTTCCTCTGACCGGACCGCACTCTCAGCCAGCAGCAGCGGCATGGCGACATGCGCAGGCTTATATCGGAGACCGGCCAACCGATGCCAGAGGTCGGAGTAAAGGCTTTCCGGCCTTCTCAGCCAGCCGGCCCAGGTCAGGCTGTGCACGGCCGCGCCCACCAGGACCAGCAAGATGACCAGGTGCAGCCAGGTAGTTTTGCGACGGAGATTTTTCATAGCTTCAAGGGAATATGTCGGTTGGAGATGCCCGCATCATTAATCGATTCCCGCCGGGTTGCTGGCCTTCCCGGCATAAAGACTTTAGCAGATGGCGGCCAAACTGCCAATTCCTTCCATGGGTCATTCCCGGCGCCGCGCCGGATCTTGTCCTCTTAATAAATTCCAGACCCTCAACCCTGCCCGGCATGGCCAGGAAACCATTTTGCCACCGCGTGCTCCCCAAGGAGCAACCCGAGCCGACCAGCCGCCCTGGGGGTAGGATTCGCCGGACTCCCCTTGCTTGAGCCGGCATCCAGGCAAACTTTCACCTCTGGCCATTTTATGCCGATTACGGATTTAAGCCTGGACAATTCGGCAAACACCGGTGCCGCGCCCGCCGGCGGCAGGCGCAGGTGGCCTCCGCCTCCCGGCTCAGCGTCACCTGTGGTTGCATCGGTTTAGCGCGAACCCTTTTTTCCTCAACTTAACGGATTCTCCGGGCCCCGGTCTAATTTTAACAACCGCTTGTGCTGACCGCAGCTGGCTTAATACCAAGTTGCAGTCAAAAAACCTTGAATATTCATGTCATTCTGAACGGAGCGCCGCGGAGTGAAGAATCTCGGAGGCTTAAAAAGAGAGAGTCTTCGCTGCGCTCAGAATGACAAATAATAGTCTTTTGATTGAAATTTTTTATAAGAACCCCATCAAACTTTGCCGTGGGAGGAATCACTTCATGTTCAAATCGCCCCGTACCTTTGGCGCCATACTGGCTTTCTTGGTGACCGGTTTGTTAACCACGGCCGCGCTCCCCGGTGAAAAATCCGCCGGGTACGGTAAGCCAGGAGCGGCGGACAAGACCCTGGCGCCTTACTTTGTCGTCTTGAGCGACGACCCGAAAGTTGACGCCTTGCCCCTTAAAAGCACCAGGGCCGACGTCAAGATCGCCGGCGTGGTGGCCGAGGTCAAGATCACCCAGGTTTATCGCAATACCGGGCAAAAGACCCTGGAGGCTATCTATGTTTTCCCCGGGTCTACCCGGGCCGCGGTCCATGCCATGCGCATGACCATCGGCGATCGGGTGGTGGAAGCCAACATCATGGAGCGACAAAAGGCCCGGGAAACCTATGAGACGGCCAAAAAGGAAGGCAAGACCGCCTCCCTTTTGGAGCAGCAGCGGCCCAATGTCTTCCAGATGAACCTGGCCAATATTCTGCCCAATGATGAGATCAAGGTGGAACTCAGGTACATGGAACTTCTGATCCCGGAAGACCATATCTATGAGTTCGTCTACCCCACGGTGGTAGGCCCCCGGTACACGACCAAGACGGCCGCCGGGGCGGTGGATACCGACAAATGGGTCCAGAACCCTTACCTGCACGAGGGGCAGGCCCCGCCTTATACCTTTGGCCTGAACGTGGAACTCACCAGCGGGGTCCCCATCGCCAGCCTGACCAGTTCCAGCCATGACGTGGCCATCAACTACTCGGGCAAAACTGCGGCTCAAATCAGCCTCAAGGACGAGAAGACCGGCGGCAACAAGGACTTTGTGCTGCGTTACACCCTGGCCGGCGGCAAGATTGAAACCGGCCTCCTGCTGTACCCCGGCCAGGAAGAAAACTTTTTTATGCTGATGCTGGAGCCCCCGGCCCGGGTCAAACCCGAGGCAGTCTTGCCCCGGGAGTATATTTTCATCGTCGATGTCTCCGGCTCCATGCACGGCTTCCCCCTGGATACCGCCAAAGCCATGATGAAAAACGTCATCAGCGACCTGAAGCCCCAGGATTTTCTCAATGTGCTGTTGTTTGCCAGCGGTTCGGCGGTGCTCTCGCCCACCGGTTCCCTCCCCGCCAGCAAGGCCAACAAGGAAAAGGCCCTGTCTTTTATCCAGACCAAGCCCGGCGGGGGCGGGACCAATATTGTGCCGGCCCTGACCACGGCGCTGGCCCTTCCCCGGACCCCGGGGGTTTCCCGGATCGTGGCGGTAGTCACCGACGGCTACGTGTATGTGGAGCCCCGGGTTTTTCAACTCATCCAGGACAACCTCGGGGCAGCCAACCTCTTTGCTTTCGGCATCGGCACTTCGGTTAACCGCCACCTCATTGAGGGCATGGCCCGGGCCGGGATGGGCGAGACCTTCGTGGTGCTCAACAGTGGTGAGGCCGCCAAACAGGCCGCCAAATTTCGCCAGTACATCGCCAACCCGGTGCTCACGGACATCAAGGTTGCCTATGAGGGCTTTTCGGCCTCGGAGGTCGAACCCCAGGCCCTCCCCGACCTCTTCGCCATGCGGCCCCTCACCCTGCTGGGCAAATACCGGGGCAGCCCCACGGGCGCCATCGTAGTGCGGGGAAAAACCGCCAAGGGTCCCTATGAGCAGCGCCTGGAACTGAAGGAGGCCAAAGCCGGCCCCGAAAACGCCGCGCTCCGGCTGCTCTGGGCCCGGCAGCGGATCATGAGCCGGGTGGATTTCAGCCGGTTTGACCGAGAAAACCAGGAATTGGTGAAAGAGGTGACTGCCCTGGGGCTGAAATACAGCCTCCTGACCCCTTACACATCGTTCGTGGCGGTGGATCAAGTCAAGCGGGCCGACGGCCAGGTGGTCTCCGTCAAACAACCTCTGCCCCTCCCGGAAGGGGTTTCCGACCTGGCCATCGGGGAATCAAGGTCAAAGGCCATGACGCCGTCCATGATGCCGCCGTCGCCATCCGGGCTGATAGCCAAGGATGAGAGTATGGGATTTATGGGCGGGGGGCGGAAGCCTAAAACCGGTCCCCGGGGCGAAGGAACGGTCCCGGCGGAGACTGGAGTTTCGGTAACGGTCAAGGATGTCCGGGTCAAAGGGAATCTGACCCCGGCCGCGGTCCAAAAGGCCCTGGAAGGCGGGTTGGCGAAGCTGGCGCAGTGCTGTCAAGACGCCGCCAAAGCCGGGGTGAAGCTGCCGGCGGAACTCACTTTGACCTTTACCATCGGTCTGGACGGGAAAATTGCCGGGACCCCGAAGGTTGCCCTAACCGCGCCGCAACCAAGCCTGGAAAACTGCCTGGCCGCGGCCCTCAAGGGGTTACAGTTTCCTCAGCCGCAGCCGGCGGCCGTCCCGGTGACGGTAACCCTCAGCCTGACCGAGAAATAAGGCGCCGGAGCCATCGCCCCAAGGCCCCGGGGCCGACTTAATCCCCGGGGCCTTGGGGCATTTTTTTAGATTTTTCCCGGCGCGATCCCCGGCCTCACCCCAGGATCAGGATGCCGGAAAGGGGTCTGGGCGGCGCAGATAGCATCCGCCATGGTCTTGTTCTTGACGGAATAACTAACGAGGACATCGTGTGCCATAAAATCCCCAGACGCGGAGGTCAAAGTCTCTTGCAGGGAAAGGGACAAGTTGCTGCTGTCATCGCCCAAAAAGCCCAAGGGGTCAGAAAAAATAGATACCACGGTATGATGGCAACGCCTTGATCTAAAATAGGTCTTTTATGTTTTTTATCAATAAATATCCGGTTGTTACAGGCAGCTCGCTTAAAGCCAGGCAGATTCAGGCGCACCTGGACGAAGTTGAGGCATGCCCGCCCTGGCGCCGGGAGAACCCGGCCGCGGCCAGAATAGCCTTTACACTCAAGTCCAAGCCTAATATACTTCAAAGAAAAACCGCTTAACTTGGCACGAAAAATAATATGGGTAGAGGGGCAGATAGCCGGGGCCGCTCCCGGTGGCTCTGGGGGCTGGGGGTCATGGCGTTCCTGGGAGTGGGGGCCTGGGGTCTCTGGGGCCACAGGCCGCCGCCCCCGCCGCCCAAGACCGTGACCCCGGCCCAGCCCCCGCGGATGGAGGGCCTCGCCCTCACCGAGATTCATGAAGGCGATAAAACGTGGGTCCTGGAGGCCAAGAAGGCGGATTTTCACCCGGACCAGGCGACCATCAGCATCAGCGGCGTCCGGGTGGAATTCTTCGGCCCCGGCGAAGACATCCGGGTGAAGGCCGAGGCGGGGCTGTTTAACACTAAGACCCGGGTCTTGACCCTGAAGGGGCAGGTGGAGATGAAGCGCGGCGAGTTGCTGATCCAAACCAGCGAGGCCGCCTTTGTGCCGGCCGAGCGAGCCTTGCTCGCCCCCGAGGCGGTAGTGATCACGGAGGCGGGCCTCAAGGTGGAGGGCAAGGGGCTGCGGGTGGAACTGGCCGCCAAGAAGCTGGTTATCGCCCAACACCATCTTACCGAATTACAGGTCAAGGATTGGAGGGGCAAGCATTGAAACGCCATCGGTTTTTAGCCCTCGCCGGGCTCCTGGTCATGTTATGGGCCGGTTCTTCCCCGGCGGACGGCGCCGCCCCCAAGCAGCCGAGCGGGGAAGTCCCTCTGCGCATCACCGCCGCCCGCCTGGAAGCGGATCAGAAAGAAGGGATCATCATGTTCAGCGGCGAGGTGAAGGCCATATACGGCGATGCCACCCTGTACGCCGACCAGCTGCGGGTTTACTTTAAGGCCAAACCCGAGCCCCCCAAAGGGGCCGCCAAACCGCCCCAGGAAAAGGCGGAACCGTCCCCCCTCGGCGATTTGGGGGCTGAGAAGATTGACCGCATCGTGGCCAAAGGCAATGTGCGCATGGTTCAGGAGGACCGGGTAGCCACCGGTAACGAGGCCATCTACTACAAGGACCGGGATGAGGTGGTGCTTACGGGCAATCCCCAGGTATGGCGGGCCGAAAATACCCTGAAAGGGGAACGGATCATCTTCAATCTCAAGACCGACAAGGCGCTGGTGGAAAGTTCGCCGCAGCGCCGGGTGGAAGCCCTGCTCTATTCCCGGGGGTCTTCTGAAGGCAAAGCCCCCCAGCCTATCAGCCCCAAAGCCCGCAAGAGCCGCCAGCCTTAAGCTATGCATCGGCTCACCCTGCAATCTTTGACCAAGAGCTACGACGGCCACAAGGTGGTGGACGGCGTGTCTATGGAGGTGAAGAGCGGCGAGGTGGTGGGGCTCCTGGGGCCCAATGGGGCCGGCAAGACCAGCACCTTTTTTATGGTGTTGGGGCTGCTCCAACCCGACGGCGGGAAGATCTACCTGGACGGCCAGGACATCTCCCTCCTGCCCATTTACCGCCGGGCCCGGTTGGGCTTGCAATACCTCCCCCAGGAGCCTTCGGTGTTCCGGAAGCTCACGGTGGCCGAGAATATCATGGCGATCCTGGAAACCCTGGAGCCGGACCCTCAAGTGCGCCAGGAGCGCCTGGAGAAGCTGCTGGCCGACCTGCACATTTCCCACCTGGCCAACCAGAAGGCCTCGGCCCTCTCCGGGGGCGAGCGGCGCCGGGTGGAGATCACCCGGGCCCTGGTCACCGCTCCCCACTTTATCATCCTGGATGAGCCCTTTGCCGGCATCGATCCCCTGGCGGTGTCTGATATCCAGAATATTATCCGTGACTTGAAAAACCGGGGCCTGGGCGTGCTCATCTCGGACCACAGCGTGCGGGAAGCCCTGGGGGTCTGCGACCGGGCTTATATCCTTCACGAGGGGGTCATCCTGGAGGAGGGCCCCCCGGAACAGCTGGTCCAGAGTGAGTTGGCCAAAAGAATTTACTTGGGCGAGGCCTTTAAGTTATAATAGTTTTGCATCCCGCCACCGGCCGGGGTGCTTATTCTGGCGAACTTTTTGCATAAGGCGAACCGATGGCCTTAGAAATCAGACAAAGCTTAAAACTTACGCAATCCCTCATCATGACCCAGAAATTGCAGCAAGCCATCAAGCTGCTGCAACTTTCCCGTATGGAACTGGTGGGGGAAATTACCCAGGCCCTGGAAACCAACCCGGTCCTGGAAGATGATCAGTTTGAAGAAGAAAAGCCGCCGGAAGAGGAAGAGTTCAGTCTGGGAAATTATGCCAATGGCAATGAATCGCCGCCGGAGGAGGCCAAAAGCGACGGCGAGGCCAAATCCGCGGCGGAAGAATGGGATTGGGACAGCTTCCTGAAGGATCGGCTCATGCCGCCCCCCATGGGCGAATACGAAGAACGGGAAGCCCTGCCCTTTGAGTCCCTGAATGCGGAAGAGACCACCCTGAAATCCCACCTCATCTGGCAACTCCGGATGGCCGAACTGGATCAAGAGGGCGATAATATCGGGGTAATGATCATCGGCAACCTGGACAAAGATGGTTATCTCCGGTCCACGGTGGAGGAGATCGCCGGTGAGATGCGGGTCGCCCCGGCCCGGGTGGAGCAGGTCCTTTCGATCGTCCAGGGATTCGACCCGCCGGGGGTGGCCGCCCGGAACCTGAAAGAATGCCTCCGGTTGCAGCTCAATATCCTGGGCATCCATGACCCCCTGGTGCTCGATATGGTCGACCGCCACCTGAACAATCTGGGGAACAAAAATTACCAGGCCATCGCCCGGGACCTGAAGGTGTCCATCGGGAAGGTGGTGGAGGCCGGCGACCTCATCAGTAACCTGGAGCCCAAGCCCGGCCGGGGTTTTGACGCAGAAGAGGCGGACTACATCAACCCCGACGTCCACGTGGAAAAGGTGGGAAACGACTACGTAATCCGTCTGAACGATGACGGCCTGCCCAAATTGCGGGTTAACGCCTTTTACCTGGAGGCCATGCGAGGTCCCGACAAACTCCCGGACTCGGTCAAGAGTTATATTCAGAAGCACTTGGATAATGCCCTGTGGTTTATTCGCAGCATCCACCAGCGGCAAAAGACCCTGTACCGCGTCACCGAAAGTATCGTGCGCTTCCAACGGGATTTTTTGGATCACGGTCTGTCCCAATTGAAACCCCTGACCCTGCGCCAGGTGGCGGAAGATGTCCAGATGCACGAATCCACCATCAGCCGGGTAACCACCAACAAGTATGTGTACACCCCCCAGGGGGTTTTTAATCTCAAGTTTTTCTTCAACAGCGCCATCAACATGTCTTTGGGGGAACAGATCGCCTCGGAGAGCGTCAAGGACAAGATCCGCCAGCTCGTGGCTGGCGAGAACCCGGAGAACCCCTTGAGCGATCAGGAGATCACCGAAACCTTGCGGCGCCAGGATGTGATCATTGCCCGGCGCACCGTGGCGAAATATCGAGGCATGCTGGGGGTGCTACCCTCCAGTAAACGCAAGAAACCCGGGTACCGGCACAAGAGCCAGCCAGAAAATCATGCCCTTTGAGATCCCGGCTTTTCTGCGAGTTCAACCCTTTGGGAGGCAGTAATGCAAATATCCGTAACTTTCAAGAAGATTGAACCATCTGAGGCCCTAAAGAATTATGTGACCGACCGGTTAACTAAGTTCAAACGATATCTGGACGGGCCGGTGGAAGCCCACGTCGTTTTGGGGCTGGAAAAATTTCGCCATCTGGCGGATGTCACTATTGACAGTAATGGCCACATCATCAAAGGAAGAGAAGAGAATACCGACATGTACGCGGCCATCGATCTGGTGATGGACAAGATCGATATCCAGTTGAAAAAGTTTCGGGACAAGTTGAGGAGCGCCAAAGGCGACCGGAGCCGATCGGCTGCCCCGGCGCCGGCCGAGGCGGAGAAAGCCCCGTCTTTACCGGCGATACGGCGCAAACGGGTGGAGGTGCCGGCCCTGCAACTGACCGATGCGGTGGAATTCATGCAAAGCGGGAAGGACACCCTGTTGGTCTTTACCGATGTGGCCAGCGGCAACTTAAATATCTTATACCGTCGCCCGGATGGCAACTATGTCCTGGTCGAACCCGATTTGGGATAGAGGTATCAGGGAACCGTATGAAAATTATCGACCTCCTGGCCCCAAATTGTGTTTTACCCAATTTGCAAGCCACCAACAAAAAGGGAGTGCTGGAGGAACTGGCCCAAACCCTGGCGCCAGGCGCCGACGGACTCTCACTCCAAACCGTGATGGAGGTGCTCCTGGACCGGGAGCGCCTCGGGAGCACCGGCATCGGCGATAACATCGCCATCCCCCACGGCAAGCTGGCGCAACTTTCCCGGCTCATGCTGTGCTTTGGCCGCAGTCTTAAAGGAGTTGACTTCGACTCCATGGATGGCAAGCCTTCGCAGATCTTTTTCATGCTGCTCGCCCCGGTAAACTCCGCCGGTCTCCATCTCAAGGCCCTGGCCAAGATTTCCCGGATGCTCATGAGCCAGCCTTTCCGGGATAACCTGATGAAGGCGAAGGGGGCCGAGGAGCTTTACCGCTTGATTGCCGAACGAGACGCGGAATTTTGAGGTTGGGTCCGAATATGCTCATCTGGCTATCGATGGCGACCATCCAGGTCTCTTGAGCTCGCTCAATACGGTAAAAATGGCGCAGAACCCAGGTCCGCACTCGGAATCGAATCACCGCCACCAGTCCCCCTTTTCCATTACCATCCTCACCGGGCTTTCCGGTTCGGGGAAGAGCACGGTGTTGCGCGCCCTGGAAGATATCGGCTATTTTTGCGTTGACAACCTGCCCCTGGGCCTGCTCCAGCCTTTCCTGGACATGCAATCAGCGGCTGTTTCGAGCGGGCGCCGGATCGCCCTGGTCATGGACGTCCGCACCGAAGGCTTCCTGCAGAATTTCAGCCAGGTGTTTCGCCGTCTCGAAGAACTGGGCTACCATCTCCACATCATCTTTCTGGAGGCGGATGACGCCACCTTAATGCGGCGTTTCAGCCAGACCCGCCGCCAGCACCCACTGGCGGACCATGACACCATCGTTAAGGCCCTGCGCCAGGAGCGCAACTCCATGGCGGACTTGCGACAACTGGCCCACCGGATCATCGACAGCTCCCACTACAACCCTCATCAACTGCGGGAGTTGGTCAAGGATGAATACTCGGAACTGGCGCCCCGCCAGAGGATGTGGCTCCATCTCATCTCTTTCGCCTACAAGAAGGGCATTCCCCCGGAAGCCGACATGGTGCTGGATGTGCGGTTCTTGCCCAACCCTTATTTTGTGGAAGAATTGCAGCCCCTTACCGGAGAAAACCCCGGGGTCCGGAAGTATGTTCTGGATCGTCCTGAAACCCAAGCTTTTCTCGACCACCTGTTCACGTTTGTGGACTTTCTCCTGCCCCACTACCAGGAAGAAGGCAAAACGCATCTCACCCTGGCCATCGGTTGCACCGGTGGACAGCACCGTTCGGTGGTCATCGCCAACGTCCTGGGGCAACATCTGAGCCGGGAAAATTATCCGTTCACCCTTAGCCATCGCGATATGCCGCGGTCCGCAGGAGAACAGTTATGATCGGAATCTTAATCGTCACTCACCGGGACCTGGCCGAGGCCTTGATGAGCGTCTGGGACCTGGTCCTGGGGCGGCAGGAGGGCATCGCGGCCGTGTCCCTGGACCCCAGCGCGCCCCCGGAGGTCTCCCGCCAGCAGATCCAGCGCGGCCTGTCCCAGGTGAATGGCGGCAACGGCGTCATCATCCTCACCGACATGCTGGGGGGGACCCCATCCAATCTCACCCTGTCCTTCCTGCAAGAAGGCCAGGTGGAGGTCGTCACCGGCGTCAACCTGCCCATGCTCATGAAACTGGCCCACATCCGGGATCAACAGGACCTGCGGGAGGCGGCGTTGGCCCTGCAGCAATCCGGCCAGAAGGGGATTGCCGTGGCCAGCGAGGTCCTCAAAAAGAAATGACCCAGGGGCTCATCATCCGCCGGGCCGGCCTGGCGGATGTCTCGGCCATCTGGGCTATTGAAAAGGCAGCCTTTCTCACCCCCTGGTCCCGGTGGTCCTTCCTGGCGGAATTGGGCCAGAGGTACAGCCACACGCTGGTTATTGGCCCCGCCGCCCCCCACCCCCGGCAGACCTTGGGGTACCTCATCTTCTGGGTCGTGCTCGACGAGATGCACATCCTCAACCTGGCGGTGCACCCCAAACACCGCCGCCGGGGCCTCGCCCGGCGGTTGCTGGCCGAGGGCCTGGCCCAGGCCCGGACCTTAGGGGCCGAACTCGCCTGGCTGGAGGTGCGGACCTCCAACCTCGCGGCCCAGGCCCTTTACAAATCCTTCGGCTTCAGAGAAGTGGGCCGCCGCCCCCGCTACTACGACGACACCCGGGAAGACGCTTTGCTTCTGACCCTGGACTGGAGCGAGGCGGGAAAAAAATGAGGGAGGGGGCAAGGGGCTTTTTCGTAAGCGCCCCTTCCCCCCTCCCTCAGGCTCTCTCCCCCCGATCCTGATATCATTTTCACGTAGGGGCGCACCTCTAGATGTGCGCCCTCAGAGGGCAGACACGCAGGTCCGCCCCTACAGGAGGCTGGCCGGGGAGTTTGAGGCGACGGTGGGGGAATCAATTATAAAAAATTCCCCCGGCCCTCCCCTGCCATTATTTTTGCCAACTTAAGCCGTATTACACTGACAGCCGCCGCCCGGATGTTGGCGCGGGCTGGTGGTCAGGGTCTGCTTAAGATATTTCTCCACCAGGGCCTCCGGGACTTCCAGGGGGGCCCCGGCGATCACTTCCATGCCTTTTTTGCCCAGGAGCCCCTGGGCTTTCTCTCCCAGGCTGCCGGCGATGACGTGGGTTATTCCCAGGTCATCCAGCCACTCGGGGAGGCCCCCGGGTTCGTGGGCCGGTTTGGGGATGAGGTCTTGGGGACCCACGGCGCCGTCTTTGACCGTGAAGACGGCAAAGTGGGAGGCGTGGCCGAACTTATCCGACAGTTTGCCGTCTTTCACCGGCAGGGCGAATTTCATCACCCCTGGCTCCCGGGTAACCAGTGGCGTCAGGGGCAGGGTCTCCAGGATATAATCCACGATGGGCGAAAGGGCCTGGAAGAAGGGGCTGTCTTCCATCTTGACATCAATGAGCCGGCCCTGGTCCGCGGCCTCCACCATCGCCGGGTCAAAGGGCAGTGCCCCCAGGAAGGGGACGTTGGCGGCCTGGGCGGTTTTTTGGCCGCCGCCGCGCTTGAACAGGGCCAGATCCTTGCCGCAGTGGGGGCAGCCGTAGCCGCTCATGTTCTCGATAATCCCCACCACCTTCATGTTGATCTTTTCGCAGAAATTGAGGGATTTGCGCACGTCCGCCAGGGAGATCTCCTGGGGGGTGGTGACGATGACGGCCTGGGCGTCCGGAATGGTCTGGGCCACGCTCATGGGCTCATCCCCGGTCCCCGGCGGTGAATCCACCACCAGGTAGTCCAGGTCGCCCCACTGCACTTCGGTGATGAACTGCCGGATGAGCTGGTGCTTCAGAGGCCCCCGCCAGATCACCGCCATTTCCCGGTCCCGCATGATGGCCTCCACGGAGATGACCCGGAGGTTGTCAAAGAGGTCCGGCGGCAGGGCAAACTGGCCATAGGTCAGGTCCAGGGGTTCCTTGAGACCCAGCATCCTCAAAACGTTGGGGCCGTGCAGGTCCACATCCATCAACCCCACCTTTTTCCCCCGGCGGGCCAGGCTCAGGGCCAGGCTGACGGCGACGCTGCTCTTGCCTACGCCGCCCTTGCCGCTCATCACCACCAGCTTGCGGCGAATCTGCTTCAGGGCCCGGGTCAATTCCCTTTCTTCTTGATCCTTCTGGGTGGCATGATGAGCCGGATCGCACCCCTGGCAAGACTTGGGGTCTTCGCCGCAGGATTGGGGATCGGCTCCGTGAGAACATTTATCCATATTTCAAGCTCTCCTTATGGGTAGTCAATGAAAAAACCGGCCGAGAGGCCGGAGCCTCCCTCCCAGATTCCTCTCGCCTTGAAAAACTCATCCCAGCATGATCATGGCAATCTGCCGGTAAAGGGGCATGAGGATAGCCCCCATGATGCCGGTGTAGAACAGGACCAGGATGAGGATGAAGCCCACCGGCTGCAGGTAGCTATAGAGGCGGGCAAGCTCCCGGGGCAGCAGGAGGGCCAGGATGTGGGAGCCGTCCAGGGGCGGGATGGGAATCAGGTTGAACAGGGCCAGGTAAATGTTGATGCTCACGCCGAAGTAGGCCAACTGCATGAGGCCCTGGTTTTCGAGCCCCAGACGCAACAAGACGGAAAAAATCGCGGCCAGGGCCAGGTTGCTGATGGGCCCGGCGGCGCTCACCGCAAACTCCCCCCAGCGGTAATTGCGATAGTTGAGGGGGTTGACCGGCACCGGCTTGGCCCAGCCGAACAGAATGCCGGCATGGGTCATCAGGAGCAAGAGCGGCAGGATGATGGTCCCCACCGGGTCGATGTGGGGGACCGGGTTCAGGGTGATGCGGCCCATGATGCGGGCGGTGGGGTCGCCGTTCAGGAGGGCCACGTAGCCGTGGGCCACCTCATGGATAATGATGGAAAACAGGAGCACCACGGCCATGAGGGCCGCTTCCAGGAGGTAGGGTAAGGTCATCCCGGGCATATTGCTCAGGTTTCCCGGATCAAGGCTTCTCCCGCGCCCCGCAGCCGCTCCAGTTCCGTAAGCGACGCTGCCTCGAAATAGAAGCGCACCACCGGCTCGGTGCCGGAGGGCCGGAAACACACCCAGCTGCCGTCTGAAAGGAGATACTTGTGCCCGTCCAGGGTGATGTGCTCGGCCACGGCCAGACCGGCGAACCGGGCCGGCGCGGTCTGAAGGCGCACCAGCAGCCGCTCTTTGACTTCCGGCGTCAGGGAGAAATTGAGGCGGCGGTTGTAGACCGGCCCCACCTTGGCAAACAGGTCGGCAATGAGTTCGGGCAGGCCCTTGCCTTTCCGGGCCACCATTTCGGCCACCAGAACCCCGGCCAGGATGCCGTCTTTTTCCGGCAGATGGTGCTTCATGGAGAAGCCTTCGCTCTCCTCGCCCACCATGACCACCTGGTCGTTATTGATATATTCCCCCAGGTGCTTGAAGCCCACCTTGGTGATGTGCACCGGGCGGTGGTGTCGGGCGGCGATCCGGTCCAGCAGGTGGGTGGTGGCCACGCTGCGGGCCACGCCCCCGTCCCACCCCCGGGTCTCGATGAGATAATCGAAGAGGAGGCCCAGGACGGTATTGGCATCCCGATAAACCCCGGCGGCGTCCATGACCCCGAAGCGGTCGGCGTCGGCGTCCACCGCCAGGCCCAGATGCGCCCCGGTGGCCCGGATGCGGGCCGAGAGATCCTGGAGGAATTCCTCGGAAGGCTCCGGCCGGTGCCCGCCGAAGTAGGCGTCCCGATAGCCGTTGAGGAGTTCCACCTCCACCCCCGCCTCCCTGAGAAAGGCGTCCAGGTAATCCCGGCCGGTGCCGTAGAGCACGTCCACCACCACCTTGAGGCCTGACCGTTTCAAGACCTCGAGGTCCACCAGCGTCCTGAGGTGCTCAAAATAGGCGGCCCGGGGCTCCAGGTCGACGACCAGCCCCTGTTTCCGGGCTGTTGCCACGGGCATGGTCTTGACCGCGGCGGCGGGCAGGGCGCCGATGAGGGATTCAATGGCGTTGGTCACCGTTGATGGGGCCGGCCCGCCGGTGGCGGGCGAGAACTTGAGGCCGTTGTACTCCGGGGGATTGTGGCTGGCGGTGATGTTGATGCCCCCGGCGTGCTGGCCTTCCCGGATGGCGAAACTCACCACCGGCGTGGGGCAATCCCGGGTGGTGAGATGGCTGGTGATGCCGTTTCCCGCCATCACCTCCGCGGCGGCGGCGGCAAAGGCCTCGGACCGGAAGCGAGTATCGTAGCCGATCACCACGCCCCGATGGGCAAGGCCTTCTTGTTTGAGATAGTCGGCAATGGCCTGGCACACCAGGCGGGCATTAGCGAAGGTGAAATCTTCCGCGAGAATACCCCGCCAACCCGAGGTTCCGAATTTGATTTCCGTCATCCGACCTAGTTCCTTGAGTCGCTGGCCGTTGGCCAGCCTGGTGGGCAATGCCACCCTTTAGAACTTACGTCCCCAAGTCGTAGGAGGACAGATATTTTTCCTGTTCGGGAGTCAGGGTGTCGATATCCACCTGCATCGCCGCCAGTTTCAGCCGGGCGATTTCTCTATCGATAGCTTCCGGGACCGGGTAGACTTGCTTCTTGAAATTCTGGTGGTTCTGCAAAATGAATTCCGCGGACAAGGCCTGATTGGCAAAGCTCATATCCATGACCGCCGAGGGGTGGCCTTCGGCTGCGGCCAGGTTGACCAGGCGGCCTTCCGCCAGCACATAGAGACAGGTGCCGTTTTTCAGGGTAAATTCTTCCACCGCGTCCCGAATCTGGCGCCGGGCGGTGCTGAGGCGCTCCAGGGCCGGGATGTCGATTTCCACGTTAAAGTGCCCGGAATTGGAGAGGATGGCGCCGTCTTTCATAAGCCCGAAATGCTCTTCCCGGATGACATTGATGTCGCCGGTGAGGGTGCAGAAGATGTCGCCGATCCTGGCGGCCTGCGCCATGGGCAGGACTTCGTAGCCATCCATCAGGGCTTCCAGGGCCTTGAGGGGGTTGACCTCGGTGATGACCACCCGGGCGCCCATGCCCCGGGCCCGCATGGCCAGTCCCCGACCGCACCAGCCATACCCGGCCACCACAAAGATGCTGCCGGACATCAGCCGGTTGGTGGCCCGCATGATGCCGTCGATGGTGCTCTGGCCGGTGCCGTAGCGATTGTCGAAGAGGTATTTGGTCATGGCGTCATTCACCGCGATGATGGGGAAGCGCAGCACCCCATCTTTGGCCATGGCCTTGAGGCGGATCACCCCGGTGGTGGTCTCCTCGGTGCCGGCGAAAACCTCCCCGAGCAGGTCCTGGCGTTTGGTGTGGACGGTGAAAACCAGGTCGGCCCCGTCGTCCATGGTCATCTGGGGTTTCACATCCAGGGCCTGGTCGATGTGGCGGTAGTAGGTGTCGCCGTCTTCCCCTTTGATGGCGAAGGTGGGGATGCCTTCGTGCTTGGCCAGGTAAGCGGCCACATCGTCCTGGGTGCTCAGGGGATTGGAGGCGCAGACGTGGACCGTGGCCCCGCCGGCTTTCAAGGTGGCGGCCAGCACCCCCGTCTCGGTGGTGACATGGAGACAGGCGGCGATCCTGAGCCCGGCCAGGGGTTTTCCCCGCTCGAACCGCTCCCGGATGGCATTCAAGACCGGCATATCCCGCTGGGCCCACTCCACCCGCAGGCGGCCCTTGTCAGCCAAATTAATATCTTTGACGTCGTAATGCATGAAGTTTCCTCGTTATGGTTGGGGAGTGCATACGCACTTGGGGGCGGGCCCGGCCAAACCGGCTTTTTCCCGCAAGATGTCCACTTTGCTGATGTACTCCCAGGTGAAGTCTGGATCGGTGCGGCCAAAATGGCCGTAAGCCGCGGTCTTCTTGAAGATGGGGCGCTGGAGTTCCAGGTACTGGATCATGGCGGCCGGCTTGAAGCTGAAGGTGGACTTGATGATGTCCAGGAGATTGTCCTCGGGGATGACCGAGGTGCCGTAGGTATAGACCATGATGGACAGCGGGTCGGGCAGGCCGATGGAGTAAGCCACCTGGACTTCGCAGCGATTGGCCAGGCCGGCGGCCACCACGTTCTTGGCCACGTGGCGGAGCATGTATGAGGTGGTGCGGTCCACCTTGGTGGGGTCTTTGCCCGAGAAGGCGCCGCCGCCGTGATAGCCCCGGCCGCCGTAGGTGTCCACGATGATCTTCCGGCCGGTCATGCCGCAGTCGGCCAGGGGGCCACCCACCACGAACCGGCCGGTGGTGTTCACCAGAAACTGGGTGTCCACCAGCAGGTGGGCCGGGATGGTCTTTTTGATGACTTCCTCGACGATGGCCTCTTTCAGATCCTCATACTTGACGTCGGGGTTATGCTGGGCCGCGACCACGACGGTGTGCACGCTTTTGGGCAGACCGTTTTCATAGCGCACCGTTACCTGGGTCTTGCCATCGGGACGCAGAAATGGCAACCGGCCGTTTTTTCTCACCTTGGCCAGGCGCTCCGCCAGCCGATGGGCGTACCAGATGGGCATGGGCATCAGGTTTTCGGTGGAGGTGGTGGCATAGCCGAACATCAACCCCTGATCACCGGCCCCCTGCTCCGGGGTCAGCCCCCGGCCCTCGACCCCCAAGGCGATATCCGGCGACTGGCGGTCCAGGGAGGTGATGACGGCGCAGGTGGCCCAGTCGAAGCCTATGGATGAATCGTTATAGCCGATCTCTTTAATGGTTTCCCGGACGATAACGGGAAAATCCACCTGCGCCGTGGTGGTGATTTCTCCGGCAATCATGACCAGGCCGGTGGTAACCAGAGTTTCGCAGGCCACCCGGGCAAACTTGTCTTGGGCAATGATGGCATCTAAAATCGCGTCGGAGATTTGATCCGCCACTTTATCGGGATGCCCCTCGGTCACTGACTCCGAGGTAAAAAGAAAATCTGATTTGGCCATCCTAAGGGGACTCCTTGAGACAAGAATAATCGCGGCGCGGGGGATACCCGCGCCTATCCTGACAAATTTAACCGGATATAGAGAAAAAAGCGAGTGGTTTTTCAACCGAGGCGGTATTTTTGAGGCGATTGTTTTGGTCCACCAGGACCACCTTGGGTTGGTGCCGTTCAAGCTCCGCTGCCTCGTAGGTGGCGTAGGTGGTGATGATGATCAAATCCCCCACCGCCCCTTTGCGCGCCGCGGCCCCGTTCAAACAGATGACCCCGGAATCTTCCTCGCCTTCAAGGGCGTAGGTTTCAAACCGTTCGCCATTGGAGATATTGTAAACGTGGACCATCTCGTAGGCCAAGATGTCCGCGGCCCGCATCAATTCCGCCGCGATGGTAATAGACCCCTCATAATGCAGGTCGGCCTGGGTGATGGTGGCCCGGTGGATTTTGGATTTCATCATTGCACGCAGCATAAACGGGTCTCCGATAACAAGGTATTATCAATGAGGCGGGTCTTATTAACCCACACCGCCAGCAATAACCGGGCCTCGCCCCGGATGGCCCCCACTTCCTTGAGGGTGGCTGGGTCCACCAGGGCCACGTAGTCGATGCGGGCGCCGGGCGTCGCGTCAATAATCTGGCGCACCGCGGCCAGGATAGGCTCCCGGCTCTTGACCCCGGCGGCCACCAGGTCCCGGGCCGCCAGCAGGGCCCGATAGAGGCACAGGGCCGCGGCCCGTCCTTCCGGGTTCAAGTAGGTATTCCGGGAACTCATGGCCAGTCCGTCCGGCTCCCGATTGATGGGCCGGCCGGCGATCTTAATCGGCAGATCCATATCCGCGACCATCTGCTTCACTACCATCAACTGCTGATAGTCCTTTTCCCCGAACACGGCCACCCCGGGGGAAACCTGGTGGAGGAGCTTAAGCACCACGGTGGCCACCCCCCGGAAATGCCCCGGCCGCGAGGCGCCGCACAGGCCGCCGGACAGGGACTCCACTTCCACAAAGGTCTGGTACCCCGGGGGATACATGGCCTCAGCTTCGGGGGTGTAGAGGCAATCGACCCCGACCTCCCGGGCCAGGCGCACATCCCGGTCCAGGTCCCGGGGGTAGCGCCCTAAATCTTCCTGGGGCCCGAATTGAGCTGGATTGACGAACAGGCTCACCACCAGGCGGTCCCCGATGGTCCTGCCATACTCCATCAGGCTCAAGTGCCCCGGGTGGAAAAAGCCCATGGTGGGCACCAGGACGACTTTCAATTCCTGCCCCCGCCACTGCCGGGCCAGGCTTTGCATCTCCTGGGGGTCGCTGATTATCTCCATAAAAAAACCCCAGACCGATTCTCCGGGGGGTTAGAAGCCGCCCGTCGAGTCTCAGTCCGCGCTACGCCGGATCCAAGCTCTGGGTTAACTACAATTAACTTTTACCATGATTGCTGGGGAATTGTCAATCTTTAGATGGATTTTAGCGGCTCCGTGCGAACCACTGGCTGAAAACCTGTGCCACGGCGCTTAAATCGGTGCATCTGAAGCCCCATTACGCCTATAAAAGCCCTCCCTGCTGGTCTTCGGGGGCAGGCCCTTTATGCTTGCGGGCGGCCTTCTTGAAGGTCCCGGCCGGGGCGAAGCGCGGGTACTGCAATTCTTTCCCGGCGAACAGCTCGGCGATAGTGAGGATTTGCAGCCGGGGATACCGGTGCCCGGGAAAATGCACCGGCTCGTAAAACCCCGCGGCCGCGGCCTCCTCCCGCATGGGTTTGGTGGGCGGCTTCAGGGTCAGAAACGCCCCGATGGCCCCCTTCTCCCGGTCCAGCACCCCTTTCAGGTCGCGAATGTCCCCCGCCTTGACCCCGCCGCTCTTCACCTGGATCAGCACCTTCTTATACTTGCCGGAGTTGTCGTCGTCGAAATTGATCACCCCGTCGACCCCGGAGTCGGCGCCCTTCTTTTTATCCTGGGCCGGGCGGGCCTCCACCCGGCCCAAGGCCCACCACTCAAACTGGTGCCGGTTCGTCAGGGCCAGGGCCTCGGCGCTCAGTATGTCGGCGGGCTCGCCGATGACTTCATAGGGGGTCAGGTCCGGCCCGAAGCTGTCGTGCAAGCGCTTTTTTATCAAGGTGATGGCCAGGTGGGTGATATCAATGCCGATCCAGCGGCGTTTCAACCTCTCCGCCACGTTCAGGGCGGTGCCGCAGCCGCAGAAGGGGTCCAGCACCAGGTCGCCGGGGTTGCTGCTTAACTTAATAATTCGCTCTAATAAACCTTCCGGCTTTTGTGTGGGATAACCTAAACGTTCTTTGGCCTGGGCATTGATAGGAGGAATATCGGTCCATACATCTTGAATCGGAACACCTTTCACTTCGTCCAGATATCGTTTGTATGCAGGCCAACCTCCACCTGGAGGCCAATAAATTCTCCCCTTCCTATCTAACTTCTCCAAGTTTTCAATAGTAAATTTCCAATGGTTCCCTTTGGCCGAAACATCGAAACCACGCCAGGGTTGTCCCGAGGAACCTCGGCGTGTTCCCATAGCTGTTAGATTATCAGCCCTCCAAATACGCCCATCTGGGTCCATCTGAGTGTAATGAGATTGGATATATTTGGAGTCATGTGCAGTAAAAATGGGATTCCATACATAATTGTCTGATTTACTATACAAGAACAATATGTCATGCGAAGGTCCAGGCCTTTTAGCGCTACTGTGAGCGCCGGTGCGCTTCCAAACTATTTCAGATAAAAACCTTTTGTGCCCAAACACCGCATCCAACAACAACTTTATATAATGACTCGCCGTGGGATCACAGTGGAGATAAATAGACCCCGTGGGCTTCAGGACCCGGTGCAGTTCCACCAGGCGCACCGCCATCATGGTGAGGTAGGCCATCATGTTGTTCTGGCCCAGGAAGGCGCGCAGGGCTTGCATCAGGTCGGATAGTTTCCGGGGTCCCAGGGTGACCACGTCGTGGTAGGCGCCCTCGGCCTCCTGCCCCCACTGCCAGGTGTCTTCGAAGGCGGTGATCTGGGCCGCGGATTTCTCGCCGCTTTTCTCGGCGAACAGGACGTTATAGGTGGCGTTGGAGTTGAAGGGCGGGTCGAGGTAGATCAGGTCCACGCTCCCGGCGGGAATACGTTGGCCCCGGAGGATATCCAGGTTGTCGCCGAAGTAAAGCTGATTCTTCCAGGTTTCCATGGCTCTGAATTCAGATTAGCGCTTTACTGCCGGGAAGGAAAGAGAAAAATCAGGCGGGCGCGGAGGCCCGCCCCACCAACTTTTTCATGCTTTACGGGTGGGGCAGGCCCAGGCGCGACTGCTCACAGCTCACTGCTCACTCCTGCCTACTTCTTCTCTTCCTCCGCCTTTCCCGTGGTCTTGGTGCCGCACATGGGGCAGAGTATGTCCACCTCTTTGGGGTCCCCGATGAACTTCTCCCTCATCTTCTCCGGCGGGATAAAACTTACGTCCCCGCACGCACACGCCGGGCACTCGGCGTGTACCACAATTTTCCTCTTCGTCATGCTGCCTCCTTCCTTGCCAGGATGAATCCCGGCTGTCCCCCAGGAGGGCGGGCGCAGCCGGGGCATCTTTATTAGTAATCATGCAATCGGCTAAATGGAAGGGACCGCCTCAGATTTAAGCCCCGGGGCGCGGCTGGCGGGGAAGCCCGGGGAGCCCGGCCCCGCTTAGCTGAAGGTCCCCGGCCCGGTGGCGGCGGCCCGCTGGCAGCTCAACTCCTTGGCGCCTTTGGGGGAGTTCACCGGGATCAGGTGGTAGTTGGGCCCCAGCCGATGAATGTGGGTGTCGTGATAGGAGAATACCCGACCCTGGAGCATCTTATCCGGCGAGATGGCGATGCCCGGCACCACGTTGCCGGGACTGAAGGCCGCCTGCTCCACCTCGGCGAAATAGTTCTCCGGGTTGCGGTTTAAGACCAGCTTGCCGACTTTGATGGGCGGGACCTCGCGGTGGGGCCAGACCTTGGTGATATCCAAGATGTCCCACTTGATTGGGCGCGTTCGGGTTGCCGCGCCGCCGTTACCGGGATCCCCCGATAAGTAAGTTGGTTGACCTTTATTTATACGATCCGTCAAGGAAAAAAAGCCTCCAGCCCTAAGAGGGCTGGAGGCAGGAAGCAACCGCAGTGGGGTTCAGCTATGACCCCGCTCTCATCCGGGGACCCGGTTTAACTTGGGTGCGCCTGACAGGCCCCGGCCCGGCATTTTTTCTCCTGGATATGCGCCTCAATTTCCGGGCGGAAATGTTTCAAGGCGCTCATCAAGGGGACCCCGGCGGATTGCCCCAGGGGGCAGTAAGAGGCATCTTGTAAGGTGGCCGCCAGCCGTTCCAGGAAAGCCAGATCCTCCATCTTGCCCCGGCCCTGGTAGATACGGGTGATGGTCTGGAGCAGGCGGAGCGTCCCTTCCCGGCACGGGGTGCACTGGCCGCAGGATTCGTGCGCGAAGAAGACGGCCACGGCGCGCAGGAAATCCAGGACGCAGGTGGACTCGTCCATCACCAGCATGGTGCCGGATCCCAAGGCGCCGCCGGCTTCGGCCAGGGAGCCGAAGTCCATGGGGACATCCAGGGACTCGGCCGTCACCAGGCCGGCGGAGGCGCCGCCGGTCTGGCACATCTTAAAGCTGCGGCCGGGGCGGAGGCCCCCGCCGTAAGTGTCGATCAACTCCCGGAGGGTGAGGCCCACCGGGGCTTCCACGATCTGGGGCGTTTGCACGTGGCCGATGACCTGGTAGATCTTGGTGCCCGAGGTGTCCGGGGTGCCAAGGCTCTTATACCAGGCCCCGCCCCGGTTGATGATGGCCGGGACGCTGGAGAGGGTCTCCACGTTGTTCACCACCGTGGGGCGGCCCCAGAGCCCCGAGACCCCGGGAAAGGGAGGCTTCAGCCGGGGGTAGCCCCGCTTGCCCTCGACGGACTCGATGAGGGCCGTTTCTTCCCCGCAGATGTAGCAACCGCCACCGGAGCGGATTTCCACGTTAAAGGAAAAGTCAGTGCCGAACAGCTTCTCTCCCAAAAAGCCCTGGGCCGTGGCCTGGTTAATGGCATGTTGCAGGCGGTGCTGGGAAAGATAGTATTCTCCCCGGCAGTAGATGAAGCCCCGGCTGGCCCCCACCGCGTAGCCGGCGATGGCCATGCCTTCCAGGACCTTATGGGGGTCGCCCTCCATCAGGTAGCGATCTTTAATAGTGCCCGGCTCCCCTTCGTCGGCATTGCAGACGATGTACTTGGGAGTAACCGTCAGAGGCCGGGTAAAAGACCACTTCAGTCCGGCGGGGAACCCGGCGCCGCCCCGGCCCCGGAGTCCCGAAGTTTTCACTTCCTCGACCACAGCTTCCGGCGTCATGGTGGTCAAGGCTTTCTTCAGGGCGCCGTAACCGCCCCGGTCCAGGTAAGCCTGGATCTCCATGGGATCGATCAGGCCCACATTATCCATAAGGACCGGTTCAGCCGGACAGTGCTTGTAATGGCGATAATCTTTCGTGGAGTAAGGCAACTGGCGGAAATCCGGTGCCTTGCCGGCCCGGTAGTCGGCGATGATTTGCCCGATTTTCTCCCGGGTCAGGTTGCCGTGGACCACCTCGTTGATCTGCATGGCCGGGGCTACTTCACAGATGCCCAGGCAAGCCGACAACTCCAGGGTAAACAAGCCGTCCGCGGTGGTTTGCCCCACCGCCAGGCCCAGTTCCGCCTGGAGCGCCTGGAGCATATTTTCGGCGCCGTTCACATGGCATGGCGGGGATTGGCACATCCTGACGATGTATTTCCCCCTGGGCTTCCAGGCGAACATGGAATAGAAACTCATGGTGCCGAAGATGTCGCTGCCGGGGAGGTTGAGTCCCGCGGCAATGGCAGCTTGCATGGGCGCCGGCACGTAGCCCATGATTTCCTGGGCTTCATGGAGGACCGGCAGCAGGTTCCCGGGGGTAGCCCGGCGGCCGGCGATGATGGCCTCCAGCCGGTCCAAAACTTCCGGTTTGAGGTTATCGGTCGGAACAATGGCGCAGGGGCCAGGATTAGTTGTCATGGGAGCCTCCAGGTAACGGTCAAGCCTTCTCGATGTTCACGGCGCATACTTTGAACTCCGGGATTTTGGCCACCGGGTCCAGGGCGGCGATGGTGAGCTTATTCACCGGCGCTTCATGGTAGTGGAAGGGGATAAAGATGGTCCCCGCCACTGCCTTGGGCGACACCAAAGCCCGGGCGACCAGCTCGCCCCGGCGGCTCTTCACCCGCACCGGCTCGCCATCCGCGATGCCATAGCGGGCCGCATCCCCGGCCGTAATTTCCACCCGGCATTCCGGGGCTTTTCCCTCCAGGCCCGGAGCCCGGCGGCTCATGCTGCCGGTATGGTACTGGTAAAGCACCCGCCCGGTGGTCATAACCAGAGGATAGTCGGCGTCGGGCATTTCCGCCGGATCCCGGTGATCAATGGCGAAGAAGGCGCCCTTGCCCCGGGAAAACTGGCCCCGGTGCAAATAAACGGTCCCGGGGTGTTCCGTGGTGGGACAGGGCCATTGCAGTCCGCCCTCCGCCTCCAAACGGGCATAAGTGATGCCGGCATAGGATGGCGTAACCTGGCGAATCTCCTCGAAGATGGCTTCGGGGCCGGCATAGTTCATGGGGTACCCCAGGCGCCGGGCAAGCTCCGCAATAATCTGCCAGTCAGGCCGGGAATCGCCCAGGGGCGCAATCACCTGGCGCACCGGGGCCACCCGCCGCTCCGTATTGGAGAAAGTGCCTGATTTTTCGGCAAAGGTCGCCGCGGGCAAGACTACGTCGGCCAGTTGGGCGGTTTCGGTGAGGAAAATATCCTGCACTACCAGGAAATCCAGCTTGTTGAGCGCCTTGACCACGTGGTCGGCATCGGCTTCGGAAATGACCGGGTTCTCCCCGACGATATACAGGGCCTTAATTTTGCCCTCCGGGATGGCCGGCACCATGCCGGTCATGGTCAGGCCCACCCAATCCGGCAGCTTCTCGACCCCCCAGGCCGCCTCCATCTTGGCCCGGGCCGCCGCGTCGGTTACCGGCTGATAACCGGAAAAGACGTTGGGCAGGCCGCCCATGTCGCAGGCCCCCTGGACGTTGTTCTGGCCCCGGAGGGGGTTGACCCCGCCGCTCTCAATCCCGACGTTGCCGCAGAGCATGGCCAGGTTGGCCAGGGTCTTAACGTTGTCGGTGCCGCTGGTGTGCTGGGTGACGCCCATGGCATAGACGATGGAGGCGGCCTTGGCCTGGGCATAGAGACGGGCGGCGCGGCGCAGGTCCGCGGCGGGCACCCCACTGATCTGTTCCACATATTCCGGGGTATATTTGGCCACGGTTTCCCGGAGAGCCTCGAAGTTTTCCGTACGTTCGGCAATATAGGCCTGATCGTGCAAATTCTCCTGAATGATGAGGTTCATCAGGCCGTTGATGACCGCGATGTCGGTGCCGGGAAGCTGCCGCAGCCACAGGGTGGCGTGGCTCACCAGGTCGATGCGGCGCGGTTCGATAACGATGAGGGCTTTATTCCTAAATTTCACCGCCCGCTTGATGAAGGTGGAGATAACCGGATGAGTCTCCGTGGTGTTGGATCCCGTGACCAGGATACAATCTGAGTCCTCAAGCTCGGCGATGGAATTGGTCATCGCACCGGAGCCGAAGGAGGCGGCCAGACCGGCCACCGTGGAGCTGTGTCAGAGACGGGCGCAGTGATCCACGTGATTGGTGCCGATCACCGCCCGCATGAGCTTCTGCATCAGGTAGTTTTCTTCGTTGGTCACCCGGGCCGAGCACCAGCCGCCGATCTTCTCGGGGCCCTCTTTATCTCTGATATCTTTGAGGCGAGAGGCTACCAGGTCCAGGGCCTCGTCCCAGCCGGCCTCCCGGAAGGCGCCATTCTCTTTGATCAAAGGCGTTTTTAACCGGTCGGGGTGATCCACAAAGTGCCAGCCGAAACGCCCCTTGGCGCACAGCTTCCCCAGGTTGGGGATGGCATCGGCGCCGGTAACTTTCACCATGCGGCCGTCTTTGACATGGACGTCCACCTGACAGCCGACCCCGCAGTAGGGGCAGGTGGTGCGAACCAGGCGCCGTTCCCAGGGACGTCCCTGGCCTATGGCATGCTTGTCCAGGATGGCGCCCACCGGACAGGCCTGGAGGCATTCCCCGCAAAAGACGCAATCGGAGTTGACGTAGGGAAAATCTCCCCGGGCCACGATCTTGTTGTGCGCCCCCCGGTAGCCGATGGCGATGGCCTGGTTGACCTGCCACTCATTGCAGGCCCGGACGCACCGGCCGCACATGACGCACTTGGAAAAATCCCGCACGAGCATGTGGTTGTCATCTTCGTAGTAGTAGGGAGTATCCGGGGGATTGGCAAAATCGGGGGTCGTCACCTGGTAGCGATAGGCCAGGGACTGGAGTTCGCATTCGCCGTTGGCCTCGCAGACCAGGCAATTGTGATTGCCCGAGGCCAGCAGCAGTTCGATGACCATCTTGCGAGCCTCCACCACCCGGGGGGATTCGGTCTGGACCACCATCCCCGGGGCCGCCTGAGTGGCACAGGCGGGGAGCAGGGTGCGGGCCCCCTCCACCTCTACCACGCAGACCCGGCAGGCTCCGGTGGGAGTCGTGTCTTTATAATTGCATAAAGTCGGCACCGTAATGCCGGAACCCAGGGCGACATCCAGAATAGTCTGCCCCGCCTCGAACGAGTGCGTCGCGCCGTTGATTGTCAGAATCGACGGAGGCATAATTTCCCTGCCCTCCATTTTAGAGTTCGGCTTTGGACCGTATCGGCTGAGTCTCCTGGCGTTCAGCCCGCCGACGCGGACTGCCGCGCCTTACCAAGAGTCCAGCTAGTCTGTGAAATTTTTATCAACCTACAGGATTGCTGGATGAAAATCAAGCAGGAAATGCCGGTGTGCTTACTTACATGCCATTAGCGCCAAAGGGTCATCCTGAACTGAGAGAATAATTTAATGATTTTAACATGATGCCATCATAACCGCATTCAATCGACCAGTCCCTCATGAGCCGTTGGCTCACCCATAATTTTTGAAAAGTCCGGTGGGGCGGGCCTCCGTGCCCGCCGTGGCTGCGGTGGCACAGGCTTTCCAGCCTGTGCCGGGACAGCCGGGCGGCTGTCCTCCATATCCTCAGGAAATTTTCGAAGACAGACCTTCCGATCCGCCCGGCAAGGGAATGGTTTATACCGTGTTCGTTTTGTAGGGGCGGGTTTGAAACCCGCCCCTACGAGCCCCTACGAGAGATATCAATAGGTTATCTGGATGGTTTGTTTCATTTCAAAGGGAACACGGTATAAGACCAATGAGCAATCAAAAGACTATTTTTGTCATTCTGAGCGCAGCGAAGAATCTCTCCTTTAAAGCCGCCGAGATTCTTCACTCCGCGGCGCTCCGTTCAGAATGACATGGATTTTCATAGCTTTGTGACTGCAACTTCGTATTAGGACAGGAGTCGAAGGCCAGGCTCAGCCGGCCCCCAGATGGACAGGCAGCAAGGTGGGCAGATCAATTGGGGTGATTTCTCCATCATATTCGGCTGCCATCACCCGGTCCCGGCCTGCTTGCTTGGCCCGGTAGAGGGCGGCGTCGGCCGACCGGATAAGTTGCACCCCGGTGTCGCCGTGGTCCGGATAAACGGCCACGCCCAAAGAGAGGGTGGCGGGTTTAAGACCATGGTGGCGCTGATGCAACTCCTTGACGGCTTGACGCAAACTTTCGGCCCGCTCCAGGGCAATCTCCATTGAGGTCCCCGGCAGGATGAGCAAGAATTCTTCCCCGCCATAGCGGCAGGCGATGTCTTCCCCCCGGATATGACTTTTGAGCAGAATTCCCAGGGCGCTCAGCAGTTCATCCCCGGCATTGTGGCCGAAGGTGTCATTATACAGCTTAAAATGATCCAAATCCATCATGATCACGCCCAGGGAAATGCCCTGGCGTTTGACCCGGTTGAGCTCCCGTTCCATGGTCTCTTCCAGGTAGCGGCGGTTAAACAGGCCGGTGAGGGAGTCGCGGATGGCCTGGCTGCGCAGGGTCTCCCGGAGTTTCAAATTGGCCAGGGCCAGGGCCAGATCTTCGGCCACCGTCAGGGCTAACTGGTCTTTGACGGCCGCCAGCGCCGGGGTCTGCGCTTCGGCTGGGGGCCCAGACCGGAGGTGCAACACCCCCAGGGTCTCCCCCTGGGCGATCAGGGGCACGCACAGATAGCCGTGGGGGACAGACTCCGGGGGCAATTGGTGGCAGAACAGGGTTTCCTGCGGGCTTCCCACCTTGTGGAGCCGCCCGCGCCGCACCGACCAGCATTCATCCGGGGCAAAGCTCGTGACCAATTGCACCGCCTTGCCCCAAATTGCCATGGGCTCAAACAGGTTCCGGGAATTATTGAGCATGTACAAGGCCCCCGCATCATCCGGGAAAAGTCGGGGCATGAAATGCCCGATGGCCTTATAAGCTTCTTCCGGAGCCTGGCAGACCTGGAGCATATCCGCCATTTCATTGGCCATGGTCATGGCATGGTTGCGCTCCTCCACCTGGGCCAACACCTCCTGGAGACTCAGATTGGCTTCCTGGAGGGCTGTCTCCACCTGCTTGCGCTCGGAGACTTCATGCCGCAGCCGCTGATTGACGGCGGCCAGATCATCCAGGGCCTTTTTGATCTCACTGAGGTCCCGGGAGACGCACATACTGCCAATCACCTTATGGTTGCGGTCGTATAAGAAACTGATGGACAGGGCGAACAGGGCAATGACCCCATCCTTTTTCTTCAAATAGACCTCATAGCCGCGGACCGAGCCGTCCCGGCGCAATTGGCTCAGCATGGCTTGAAGTTGATCTTGGTCGGCATAAAGCTCAGAGGATGAGTTACCTTCAAGTTCACTGAAAGAATAGCCGAATACCTGCTCAGCAGCTTTATTCCATTTGATGATCCTGCCGCGCTGGTCCACGATGCCGATGGGGTCGGCGGAGTTGTCCAGGATATTTTCCAGGTATTCTTTGGCCTGCCTGACCTCATTTTCGGCCTGGCGGCGCGCGGTGATATCCCGGACAAACACGATCTCCCGGATATGATCCCCGTGGAGAAGGTTGGCCGCAGTGCATTCCACATCGACCAGAGAACCATCTTTGCGCCGATAGCGCCGGGCCGATATGTTGGCCTGAGCCTCCGGGTCTTCCCCGGCCACCGCCTCCCGGGTGTCTAAAGCCTTCGGCTCCAGGAGTTTGTCGATCTCCATGCCGACGAGTTCTTCCGGGCCGTACCCCAGCCATTGGGCCATAAAGGGATTGGCGCTTATAATCCGGCGGGTTTCCGGGTCAAAGACGAACACCGCTTCGGGCGCCGCGGCAAACATGGCCCGGAAACGGGCCTCGGAGGCCATGATGCGGTTGGCCCCTTCCCGGACGGACAGGTTGCTCCAGGCAAAGACCAGGGTTAAAAACACCAGAACGAAAGCCGCGGCAATGCCCATGAGGCGGTAGTGCATGACGGGGCGGAAGGTCTCCAAATTCACCAGCGACCAGCCCGGGGCGATGACGCTGTCGATATCTTGCCGGCTGACCACATAACGCTGCCCGTTAAATTCTATTCGGGTTTCGTCACGGAGGGGCTGAGGAAAGATGGGGGTGAAGCGGTCGGTCCCGTATTGGGCCTTGAAGCCGGCCGGGTCGGCGGCCGCTGCCGACCACAGGCTGTGATAGTCCAGGTTCGGGCGGCTGGCGATAAACACGATGCCCTGGGGATCGACGAGAAAGGCCGGGTCAAAGACCTGGAGGTTTTGTTGGAAACGATCCAGGGTCATCTTAAAAACCGCCACCCCGATGACCTTTCCAGCCGGGTCATTGACCGGGTGGGAGGCGTAAAACCCCCGCTTTTTCGAGGTGACCCCCATAGCAAAGTAGCGGCCCACGGTCCCCGCCATGGCTTCCTGAAAGTAGGGCCGGAAGGCGTATTTATGTCCCACGAAGCTATCCGGGTCCCCCCGGTTGGAGGAGGCGATGGTGGCGCCGGAGGTATCCATAAGGTAGGCGACCGCGGCCCCGAAGCGCTTTTGATACCGGTCCAGCACCGAGTTGGCCTGGGCCAGGGTCTCGAGGGTCCCCGACCTTAGGGCCGGGGCGATCCAGGGGGAGGCGGACATGGCCTTGACCGCTTCCTCGGCTTCCCGGATTTCGAAAGTCAGGCTTTGGATGGCGATTTTATTCTGGCGCAGGCTGTCTTTCCGCACCTGCTGCCAGGCCAGGTTGCCCAGGAATTGGGTCAAAAACCAGCCGCCGGCCAGGATGACCGTTAGGGCCGCAACCTCGACATACAGGTAGCGGGCCCGGTACTGGTGGCGCCGATCATCGCCCACGGATTGCGCCACCTGGAAATAGCCCACACTCATGGCGGCGATCCACACCGCCAGCAGACCCCGCACCAGCTGGATCGGCAGGCCCGTGAGGCTGGTGAAGGTCTCGTAATTGAGCGTATTGGCCGGAAACAACCCGGCTTGGGAAACCACCACGCCGGTGGCCAGGCCGTAGAGGATGAAACCGACGCCGCCGGCCAGCAGCCAGGGGCGGCACTTTGAATCGCCCTGGCGGGCTTCGGCGAAGAGCGCCCACGCCGCTCCCAGGCTGCCGGTCAGGCCCAGGAGATAGCGGGTAGTGGCGTTTAAGCCGTTCCAGCCGGACATTCCCCCCAGGCCGGCGCCCAGGGCCAAGACCACCAAGAGCCAGCGCCCCGGTCCCCGGCCCCGTCTTCGGGTCAGGCTGAGACGGCCGAATTCCACCAGGCAGAGGAAAGACACGGTCATGACGGCCCAACGCAGGGACCCAAACCATCCCCCGTCCCCCCAGACCAGGGCCATCAGGTCCAACCACTCGTTGGCCCCGTGGGTGAGACCGAAGAGGGCCAGCCAGCCCCAGGGCAGCCGCTGGTTGACTTCTTTAGAAAGGATATAGCAAACCACTCCCAGGCCGATAAAGGCCAGGCCGTAGAAGAAGAAAATGTAATCCATCTGTCCCTGGAAAAAGGTGCTCATGGGGTCGGCCTGCTCCTGTAGGACCGGATGGGGCTGCGTCCTCGGGCTCGAGGCGGGCGCTTGGCCCTCCCGCTCGACTTACACCAAGTTGGCGCCGGCCACTTAGTTGGCATCCCGGCTATCCTTTGAACATATCATGGCAGAAATCCATCCTGGGTAAATCAGGATATCTACTGAAAAACGTCGGGAGCACTTCTGAGTTTAGCCTGGGGCATTACCCAGGGGCGCAACTGCCCGGGCCTGGACCTTGCACTACTCCCTGGCGGGGAAATTGGCTTCCTCATGGTTTCTATCGGCACGAACCTTCGGGTGGTTTAATTTTCGGGATTGCGGACGGGGAAAGAGGCGGGGGAGGTGAGAGGGGCAGCGCGGCGGGCACGCCCATTGAGGGGCAATACGCGCTAGTCAAATCAATCTGTTTAAAGCAAAATCTTGTTGAAAAAACAAGAAACTCAATTTCAGTAGCACAGCCTTTCCAGGCTGTGCACGGCTAACCTGCTTCCTTGGCACAGGCTGGAAAGCCTGTGCCACCAATTTAGAGAACTTTTCAGGACAGTTGCTCATGGGCCTATCGGCCCACCCGTAAAGCATGAAAAAGTAGAGATCGTAATTATGGCGGGCAGTGCCCGCCCTACAGTTAACTTTTCAGAGCACAACAGCCGGGGCGGCGGTTCCACAGAAAACAGAAAACGGAAAACTTTTCAGGACAGCCGGGATATCCGGCTGCCACCCTCAACGCTTCTGCCAGGCTTCCCACATGGGCCGCCCTTCCGCATCCCGGAGCAGTAAAATGGAATCGCCCACCGTCACCTGGGCGGCGATCAGCCGGGTTTCCCCTTTCTCCTCCAGGCAGACTCCCTTAACCTGCACTTCCTGGCCCGGCTCGAGGTCAAATTCCTGACGCTCCAGATACCACACGGGTCCAAGGTGAACCCGCACCTGGACTTTGTCTTTGGTATCAATTAAGTATGGCCATACCGGGATGCATTTTATCCTGCAAGGTTTCCGTAAGAACCCGGCTCACTTTGCCGGTAATCGTCATGGGCTTGCAGGCGCCCGTCGCGGGGCATTGATAAGGGGTATAAGGGCAGGGGCGAAAGCCCTGGCCGCGGCCCTGGCTCATGGCCGCAGGGGGAAAGCCCAGGGCAACAATCAACAGCGCGATTAGGCCGAAGCCGAGAACCTGACACCGTTTCATACTCATTTTCGACAGTTGTAAGCCCAGATATAGGTATAAGTCATTGAAATTGTTAGGTGGCATAGATGGGAAGGGCGGAAATGTAGTGCCAACCCATG
>VGSJ01000009.1 GCA_016875015.1 Deltaproteobacteria bacterium
GTTTTAATCGTCGCTTTTGGGAAAATGAGCTTTTTGATCGCCTGGTCAAGGCTTGTATATCAACTGAAACTGTCACATATCATCAACTGACAACCCAGAAATCTTTATGAGCTAAGTCAATAGGCATTTAATTAAAATTGCATAGATATTTTGGGTTTTAATAGTAGGTTTATTAATAGTAAGGGCCCTCAGAAACTTCACCTCGGATTCCAGGGCATCATTCATTTTTTTCGAAGTCTCCTCAAGGATAACCACATCATTCATGAGTTTGTGAAAGTCTTGCTGATGTTGTCGATACCCCAGACAGGTGTCGAGATATTGGCAATGACCGAGTGCGGTATCAAGTCTGTCCAAGTTTTGCTTTACTCGGCGGGAAAACCCTTGGATGCCAATGGCCAGATTTTTATAATGGTGCCTCAACGCCGCTACCATCACTTCAAATTCGTGATAAACATGAGATAGTTGATTACTTTTACTCTTAATGCGAAAATAAAACCACCCCAAAATCAAGCCGAATAGGGCACTGGTAAGGGCATAAAGGAGAAGAGTGGGCCACCATTCTAAAGAGAAGCTTGCCAGAAAGATATTCCAGGGATTGAAGGAAACCTGATCGTAAAAAAAGTCATGCAACCCGTATGCAATCTTAAAAAGAGGGTGCCCAACGCAGACGCCCAGGAGAATGCCCCCTAAAACCCAGAAAGAATAATGCCACCAAGGAATTATCGCTTGCTTGGGAGAAGAGAGAGGCACCATTTGTTGATCTTTGTCAACCATATGAATTCTCTTTGTTGCCTATGGTTTGCTAATACCGGGCAATCCTTGACTCTTCCTCAAAAAGAGGGAGTCTCATCGGTTCCAACTTGGGAAAAATTACTGTCGCAATTAAATCAACTGGTTGATAAGATTGCTAAATATTCTCGAACATGTCCTTAACTTAGGTCATATGGGGTACTCCAAAATTAAGGACGTTTTTAAAAAACTCCGAGATTCAACGTCATTTTTGAACCCGGGTCGCATGGCCAAAAACCTTGCTGAAAGGCCCACTTGATCGTTGATATTAGATAATAATCATTACTATATAAGTCAAGGCGTTGAACTAAACTGCTCCTACAAATTAATCCACATGAAAATTTGGAAAGATGGACCTGGACTCTGAAACCTATGCGGAGTCTGGGTCAGAATAGCGCATCGCTCCGATGTGCAAAGACAAGTTAGCACAGGGAAACTTGGTTATCGTCTAAAGCGGACTCTGGTTTCTAAATCTTGCCACTAGAGCAACTTATCGATATTCTTTAGAATTTGGTGATATTGTCTGTATATCTCGCTATCCTCCCCGTTTAATTTCCGATTGGAC
Source organism: Deltaproteobacteria bacterium (assembly GCA_016875015.1). GTDB lineage: Bacteria > Desulfobacterota > Desulfobaccia > Desulfobaccales > 0-14-0-80-60-11 > 0-14-0-80-60-11. The sequence continues at coordinate 1,355 of VGSJ01000009.1, forward strand.
ACCACTTACTTCAACGCAAGATTTCCCTCCTGATACTCCCTTAAAAAAGCTTCATTCCACCAGGTACAAAGTCTCTCAGAAAACCTGGGAGAGCTGTGCAAAATTCCCAGCCAGCAGGTGCTGATCTACGAGATATTTGACTGTCTCGGGCACGTTGCTTAGAGCCAGACTGGTGTTACTGGTTTGTGCGTCTATAAAATCGTACAATTACTTGTATTTTGCCATTTAACGGGTCAAGCAAACTGTACCGTGTAACTTTAACTACGTATTACGAAAAAGCTGCAAAAAATAGTAATGTTATCAAATTGTTGTGGTGAGTACAATTTATTGTATAATAGCTTAGTTACGCAATAATGACAGTAATAATATAATTACGATGTGAGTAACATATCAATAAAATTAAGCTATTACTGTCGGAATAGATATTAATAGCAAGTTATATTGAGCACTTAGGCATACTGGATGCATCCTTTATAAGTATAAATACATTATTACTTATGGAGGCTGCAATGAAAGACAAAGTAGACATCACCGGGATGACCTGGCAAGAAGTCGTGGCTCTAGTCAACTGCTCTAAGACCACAGCAAAGAACGCTCTGAAGCGCGGCTATTACGTGGTGAATTACAAAAAACGGACCTGCGTCCCCGGGCCCATAGATGCGGAGGGCTGCTACAAAATGGCTTGGTTTACTTTTGAGCGCTTTTTTCGGCATCGCTGCCCATGGAACATTGCCCCTGAAGATTGCGTGCAAGAGGCGGTCCTGCGGCTGGTGGAACTGGGCGGCCATCCACGGGCCGGTGAGCGCCGGTTCCAGTTTTACACCTGCAAACATGCCATTCAGGCATACATCACGAAGTACGGCCGGTCCAACGACCTGGGAGACTGGCGCACGAACCGGCAACGGTACAATGATGAGCGCAACGCCGAGCAACGGGCGTCAGGATCCAGCAGCCCCGATACCTGGCGCCGGTCGAAGCAGGCCACCGAAAAAATAGTCCGGGCGATTTACGAGATGGGTGAGGGAGTGAACCAGGCCCAACTGAGACGGCATCTTGACATCAGTTCAGGAGGCGTCTCTAAGCGGGTGTCCATAGCGATTAAGGAAGGGCTGGTAGAAAACGGCGGCGGCATCACCGGCTGCAAGGGTCACGCTTTGAGAATCACGGGCAGGGGGCGGGCCTTTATCGGCGCTATGCAGGAGGCGGCATAATCCACCACCGGGGGCCGTCGGGCCCCCTCTTCTATTGGAGGCAAGGCGATGACCTCTTTGGCGGCTGAGAAAATTGAAACCCTCCCCGGGCTGCATTCCTGTTTCACCTGCGCCGACAACCTGGGCTGCAATCTGGAGCCCCGGTGCGGGTCCATGGTCGGCTGCACCAAGTGGCGGTGCCGGGTCTGCCGGGCTCCGTGGTGGACGGTAGGTTATGACCATGAAGCCTGCAATGCCACGGGCGTTCCCAACGGCATAATCTACCATGACGGCGCTCACATAGCGCCGCTGCCGGAGGCATCCGGGCATTACTACCGGCATGGCGGGTATTGCAGCGTCCACGAGAGCTGGCGCTGCGGGATGTTAAGATAGAGAGGTGGTTGCACGTTCCCGTCAATCTATAACCTCGGGGCCTTAAGGAATAAGCCCCCACAACCGCCGCCCCCTGGTCCTGGGTAAGAAACAGGGCTGGATGGGATTCTGTCATGTCTCGATTGCCCTTTGAGGGGCCTGATTGCGGTCCCCGGCGGGCACCTGACCGGGGGGCTTTCCCAACCGTCTCCCGGTGTGACCAACAGTCTTCCCCCTCAAGTTCTAACCTTCCCTGAATATCTCCCCATAAAAAAGTTTAACGATTATGCCCATCCGTGCCATAATGCCTTCGGGTGAGACTTGATGAATCCTCTCGAAAATTACCGGCGGGAAACTGGAAAACTTGCTGAACGAGATGGGATGGGGGCAAGAGCGGATGGCATTATTTGAGTCTGTCGAAGCTGTGCTTAAGAATTATGCCCAAGAAGTAACCGCTAAATTTGCCTTTCCTATAGAGGTTAATCCGGAGGACCAACTTAAGACCCCTATCGATGCCCTCCTTAAAGGTATCGGCGCCGCCATAGGTCTTGCACTCGGGGTCGTAACGGAAGTACATACAGATCAACTCGGGCGCCCCGATATGGGCATTGCGGTCAATGGACTTCTGGCCGGCCACGTGGAGCTGAAGGCCCCCGGCAAGGGCGCCAACCCGGAAAAGCTGAAGGGCGGCGACCGGGAGCAGTGGGAGCGCTTTAAGAATCTCCCCAACCTCATCTACACCGACGGCAACGACTGGGCCTTGTATCGCAGCGGCCAACTCGAAGGGAAAATGGTGCGGCTGGCCGGCGACGTCTCCACTGCCGGCCCGGACGCCATCGGTCCTGCCGACGCCGAGGCCATCCTGGCGTTGATGCAAGACTTTCTCCGCTGGGAGCCCATTGTCCCCTCGTCACCCTCCGCCCTGGCCAAAATGCTGGCCCCCCTCTGCCGCCTGCTGCGCGCCGATGTCCTGACCGCCCTCCAAAATCATGAGTCAAATCTATCTCTTTTGGCCGCGGATTGGCGCAAGTACCTCTTCCCGGACGCCGACGATTTCCAGTTCGCCGACGCCTATGCCCAGACCCTCACCTACGCCCTCTTGCTGGCCCGGCTCTCCGGCGAAGGCGCGGGCCTCTCCATCCCCCAGGCCGCGGCCGCCATCCGCACCGGCCATCGCCTGCTGGCCGACGCCCTGGGCATCCTCGGCGACCCCAAGGCCCGGGAGGAGATTGAGACCCCGGTGTCGGTGCTGGAAAGGGTGATCGGCGCGGTGGACCCTGCGGCCCTCACCAAGAAGGCCAAGGGCGACCCCTGGCTCTATTTCTACGAGGACTTTCTGGCCGCGTATGACCCGAAAATGCGCCGGGACCGGGGAGTGTACTACACCCCGGTGGAGGTCGTCCAGGCCCAGGTGAAACTCGTGGCCCAGTTGCTGGAAGAGCGCTTCGACGCCGACTATGCCTTTGTGAACGACAAGGTCATCACCCTGGACCCCGGGGCCGGCACCGGCACCTATATCCTGGCCGCCCTGCAACACGGCCTCAACCGGGTGGAGCAGGAAAAAGGCTCCGGCATGCGGGCCAATTTCGCCACCCAGGCCGCCCGAAACCTTCACGCCTTTGAGTTGTTGGTGGGCCCCTATGCCGTGGCGCATTTGCGGCTCACCCAGCAAATCCTGGCCGAGGGCGGTGAGATGCCCCCGGACGGCGTCCACGTCTATCTCACCGACACCCTGGAATCCCCCCGCCAGCCCCCGCCCGCGTACCCGATGCTCTATAAGGAACTGGGGGAGGAATACAAACGGGCCCAAAAGGTCAAGGCCGACGCGCCGGTGCTGGTGGTGCTGGGCAATCCACCCTATGACCGTCAGCAGATTGAGGCGGCGGAGGCGGGACTGGTCAGGCGCAAGGGCGGCTGGGTGCGCTTCGGCGACGGCGGCCAGGAAGGCGAGAGCATTTTCAAGAGCTTCCTCAAACCCCTGGAGGCCCTGGGCTGGGGGGTGCACGCCAAGAACCTCTACAACGATTACGTCTATTTCTGGCGCTGGGCCTTGTGGAAGGTCTTTGAGAACCAGGGCGGCCCCGGCATCGTCAGCTTCATCACCGCCGCCTCCTACCTCCGGGGGCCGGGCTTCGCGGGCATGAGACAGGTGATGCGGGAGACCTTTGACGATCTGTGGATCATCGACCTGGAAGGCGACAACCTGGGGGCGAGGAAAACTGAGAACGTCTTCGCCATCCAGACCCCGGTGGCCGTCGCGGTGGGGGTGCGCTACGGCGATCCCCAGCCGGACACCCCCGCGGCGGTGCGCTACACCCGGGTCAGCGGGACCCAGGCGGAAAAACTCAACACCCTGGCCCAGGTGAGCCGGTTTGCCGACCTGCCCTGGCGGGACTGCCTCCCCGGCTGGACTGACCTTTTCCTGCCCACCGGCGATAAGCCTTACTGGAATTGGCCGCTTCTGAATGACCTCTTTCCGTGGCAAGAAAACGGCGTTCAGTTCAAGCGCACCTGGCCTATTGGGGAGACACCGGAGGTGATAAGAAGGCGCTGGGATGCACTAATCCAAGAACCTCCTGAAAAGCGAGGGCCATTATTGCGGGAAACCGAAGCTCGCAACATTGCGAAGGCCTTTACCGATCCCATTTCGGGCAAGCAATTATCCTCATTGAGCAAACTGAAACCCGGAGAACCAGCGGCGGAGCCGGTTCGCTATGCTTACCGGAGTTTTGACCGTCAATGGACCTTTCTGGATATCCGTCTCTGTGACCGCCCCAGGCCGAATCTGCTGAGAGCCCACAGCGGCCACCAGGTATATCTCACCAGTCTCCTTACCGATGTTTTGGGCGAAGGGCCGGCCGCGGTAGCCGCGGCGTACATCCCGGACTTGCATCATTTTCGAGGCTCATTCGGTGGCGCTCATGTTATCCCTCTTTGGCGGGATTCCGAAGCCACGGAGCCCAACGTCACCGCCGGAGTGCTGGCGGCCCTGGCCCGGGCGTATGGCCAGCCTGTGACCGCGGCAGACCTCTTCGCCTATTGCTACGCTGTCCTATGTTCGCCGGATTATGTGCACCGCTTTTGGGACGAACTGACCATCCCCGGCCCCCGCCTCCCCCTCACCCGGGACGCGGAGCGGTTCGCCCGCGCCGCCGACCTGGGCCGCCGCCTCCTGTGGCTGCACACTTATGGCGAACGATTTATACCGCCGGGGCACAAGCCCGGCAGAATCCCTCCGGGCCAAGCCAGGTGCCTGAAAGGAACCCCGGCCGTCCCGGAAAAATATCCTGAAAAATTTTTCTACGATCTGGCCGGACAACAATTGCGCGTGGGGGAGGGGGTCTTCGGGCCGGTGCGCCCGGAGGTGTGGGAATTCAGCGTTTCCGGCCTTAAGGCGCTCCAATCCTGGCTGGCTTATCGGATGAAACAGGGGGCCGGTAAAAAGTCCTCGCCCCTGGATAAGATCAGACCTGCCGCCTGGCAGTTTGACGAGGAACTGCTGGACCTCTTATGGGTGTTGGAACACACGGTGGACCTGTGGCCTTCCTTAGCCCAGGCCCTCAATGACATTTTAGCCGGCGACCAATTCGCTGCCTCAGACTTCCCCGAGCCCAGGCCCGAAGAAAGAGGGGCAAAAGGGCATTTACCCCTCCTGGATTAAGCCGGCAGTGATTCTGGAGCAAAATACGATACGACCCTTTTATGTTGGGGATAGTGTTGGGGACAAAAAGGTCAAGGGGTTAGGCTCTCCCCTAACCCCTTGAAATTCCTTGGCGGGCGATGGGCGACTCGAACGCCCGGCCTTTGGTTCCGGAGACCAACGCTCTATCCACCTGAGCTAATCGCCCGCGTGAAAAATAATATCAAATTAAGGCGCTCTGTCAAGGCGGATCGGACCGACGCCGGGTTGGCCAGGGAAGGGCGTCCGTGCCGGGGTGAAGGAGAAAGCGGTCCCTGCTCCTGAAAAGTTCAAAGTTCAAAGTTCAAAGTCAGGGGTATGCCCATCATGAACTTTTCGTAATTTACGGGTGGGCCAAAGGCCCATGAAAAACTGTTCCGAAAAGTTCCTCAGCACAGGTTGAAAACCCGTGCCACCATATCTTTTCATAATTTATGGGTGGGCCACAGGCCCATGAAGAACTGCCTTGAAAAGCTGTTGTAGCTTATTCACCAAAGCTCTCTCTGGCGGGAAAAAGATTGCTTGCTCCAAAGCGTTCCCGGCATCGGCCCGGTCATCGCCCGCAGCCCCATCATACCAAGTTGCGCTCATAGAAGTAAGAAAAGCTTACGGTCTGTAGGGGCGCACCCGCGTGTGCGCCCATCCTGAGGGCGGACCCATGGGTCCGCCCCTTGTAAAAGATAAATTACTTGTATGATCGCAGTTTGGTATCAGTGGTCAGGAAAAAATGTAGCGTGCGCAACACCTTTGGTCTTCCCGCCGGAGTATGCCAGGGAAGAGCCTGGATGGATCCCCCTGATAACCGGGCAGGTTCAAGGCTCCGACCTCTCCCCGCCAAACCGGGGAGGCAGTGCGGTGGCAAGGGCCGATGGGAGATGGCTGCCGCGCTCTTGCCTTTCTGAAAATCTCACTTGGCCAGGGTGGCCAGTTTTTTCAACTCCATCTGTTGAGCCACGTTTTTTAACACCTCAAGATTATCGATGCCCTCACCGTCGATTTTCACCCAGAACCGGTCCGCCACGCTGATGTTCAGTTCACCCTGCTTGTCCTGGTGGCGAAAGGTTTCAAAGGCCTTGAAACCCTGCACCTCGGTGGTGCGCACGGTCTCTTCGGTGCTCTCCATTTGTAGCTGTTGCCCCGTCAGGAAGGGGATGGTCTTCCCCAGGAAATCCATAATGATAACCTCCAGGGTCTGGCTACCGGCCTTGAACGAGACCCTGGCTTCGCTTACCATCACGGCGCCCTGTTTCAGGGTGGCGCCGCTGGCCTTGCCTTCCATGGTCCAGCCGGGGATTTTTATATCCACAAAGGGCAACAGTTCTTTGAAATTGATCACTTCCGCCCAAGCCGGCACCACCAGACTGAAGATTATCCATGACAAACCAAGCAGGATGGCCAGCCTGCACTTTGCTGATTTGGCTCGTTGACCGGGCATTGCTCTCTCCTCTGGTCTTAAAAATTTTTCAGGGTGCGTTTTACGCACCGCGAGCTTATGGCCACGGCGGGCCCGGAGGCCCGCCCCACCGACTTTTCATCGTTTCGGGTGGGGCAAGGTCCATGAATGGCGGTCTAACCTTGGGGACGGCTTTTACGGGAAAACTCCCGGGCTTCCTGAATCCTCCCGGGAAAATTTCCGCCAGACTGAAGGCTGGCCGCCGGCACTTGGGGCCCCTGTAAATCTCGGGTTCATCCCCGGGGACTGATTGACCAAAATTTTAGAATATTTTAAGCCGAGTTCCAAGAGGTTTTCATATCGGGATAGTAGGGTCCAGTGCGAAATCAGGTCTCGGCAATCGCGTCCCAGGCCAGGCGGGCGGCCCCCACCAGGCCGGCGTCGTCGTCCAGTTGAGCCGGACAGACGCTTACCGCGTCCGGGGGAAACAGGGTGAGACGCCGGTGCAGCTCCTCCTGCAGGGGGGACTGAAACACCTTCCAGGCCCGGGCAAAGCGGCCCCCGATAACCACCCGGGAAAGCCCCAGGAGGTGCACCACCGCGGCAATGGCCTGTCCCAGGCTGCGCCCTACCCGGTCAAAGGCTCGCCGGGCCAAAGGATCCGCGTGCAATGCCGCCGCCACCAGGGTCTCGCCCTGAATGGCCTCGGGATCGGCGGCGTAGAGTTCCCCCAGCCACGAAGAAGCCTGCTGGGCCAGTTGTTCTTTGACCCAGGCCACCGTCCAGAAGGCCGAGGCCATGGTCTCCAGGCAGCCCCGGTTGCCGCAGTGGCACTTGCGGCCCTTCGGGTCCACGGTTATGTGGCCGATTTCCCCGCTCGTGCCCTCGGCCCCGGACCACAACCGGCCGTTAAGGATCAGCCCGCCACCCACCCCGGTACCCAGGGTGATCCCCAGCATATGGTCATGGCCGACCCCGGCCCCCAGCCAGTGCTCCCCCAGGGCGAAAAGGTTGGCATCGTTTTCCAGGAACAGGGGCCAGTTGACCAGGAGGCCCAGGCGGTCAACCAGGCGGCAGTCATTCAACGCCGGCACGTTGGGGGAAAAGGCCACCCGGCCTTCCCGGGGCAAAACCCGGCCCGGCACCCCGAGGCCTGCGGCCTTGATCTCCCAACCGCTCTCCCGGGCGGTTTCGCCGGCCGCGGTGAGGTCAGCCGCCAGGGCCGCCACCAGGGCCGCCTGATCGGGCATGGAGGCCGTGGGCCGTTCCCACCGGGAAAGAATCTTTCCCTGGGGGCTCACCAGAGCCAGGCGGACATTGGTGCCTCCCAGGTCGATGCCCACCACCGCCGGGTTTTTCATCTGGCGCCCCCTTTGGCCGGAATCCGCCCTGGCTCAGGTATAATCTCCGCCAGCGCGGCCGGTGGAATCGCCCCGATCCGGACCAGGCGCAATGATGCGCCGGTTACGTCCACAATGGTGGACGGCAATCCGCCCGGACAGGGACCCGCGTCCAGGATCAGGTCCACGCCCTCGCCGAATTCCTCGGCAACTTCCGCCGCGCGAATCAAGGGCGGGCGCCCGGAACGATTGGCGCTGGTGCCGGTGATGGGAAATCCCAGGGCGCTGATCAGGCGGCAGGTAAGCGGTTGGCGGGGTTGTCGCACCGCGATGGTCCCGGTGCCCGCGGTGAGCCGCCGGGGCAAATGGGGCAGGCCCGGAAAAATGATGGTCAGGGGGCCAGGCCAGAATTTTTCCATAAGCTGCCGGGCCTGGCCGGGGATCTCCCGAGCCACCTGATTGAGCATCTCCCGGCCGTCCACCAGCACCAGCACCGGTTTTTCCGGGGCCCGGCCTTTGAGGGTAAAGAGCCGGTCTAAGGCCTCCTCCTGAAAAGGGTTGACCGCCAGCCCGAAAAAAGTTTCCGTGGGCACCGCGATGACGCCGTTTAGCGTAAGGACCGTCCGCGCCTCGTTCCAGAAGGCCCCGGCATCCTCCTCCCGCCATTTCCAGATGCGTCCCATAAGCCGCATGATACCCCCAGGATTTGCGGCTGGCAAGGATTGAGTTCCGGTTGCGCAATTTTGATGGTTTAGAAAAAGTCAAAAATTCCCTCCCCCCTTGAGGGGAGAAGGAATTAAACGCAAAAAAAACCTGAGATAATAACTTGTTGGTAAAGATTAGCTGGTATGGTCGAGGGGGATTGGGGGGGCAGGCTCCCTTAAGGGCCGCAAAGGGGCCGGTTCTCCCCGCCGGGCTTCCGAGTCTCCTCAACCACGGCCCGGTTTGCCGGAAAATGCCCCAGGTGCACCCTTCAACGCCCGGCCCCCAGGGAGATGGTGACGCCCTGATATGGGCTCATTCCCCGCTGAGATAGTCGCCGAGACGTTTCCGGCTGTGCTCATCCTCGTGGCAGTAGACGCAGAGATTTTCCCAGTTGGAGCCGTCCGCGGGGTTATTCCTGGGATTGCCGTCCTTGTGGTGCACCGTTAAAAGCTGTCGGTTGCGATAAGTGAATTCCCGCCTGCACTTGGCGCAAATCAGCCCATGGATTCTCAGTGAGCGTTCCCGGTAGTTACTGACAGGGGTTACCAACCTGCGCCATCCTCACAAATCCGGCGGCGGGCGTTAGTCCACCGCAGTGTTGGGGGGCGAATCTCTTCCCCGAACTGATGGCCCAAAGCGCACCTCACCCCGCGGGACCTTTCCCGGGTAAAGCAGAGAAATAAGGTCCTGGTTTCCACCTCAGCAAGGATCGGGGCGCGCTTTTAAGAAGCAATCGCTTTCGGGTTGATTTAAGAAGACGCCTTACGCCTCCCACCCTGGGCTCCCAAGCCTCTTTCCTTGGCCAATTTGCTGCGCTGTTCCGAATACTCTTTGCACACCAGCGGAAATTTCTTCGGATCCAGGCCAAATCTCTGGAAATATTCCTTCGGCATCAAGTTGTGAGCCTTACGCAGATGAGTTTTTAAGGTTTTCATCTTTTTGCCGCATTCCAGGCAGACCACGTATTTTGCCTTGACGATATCCTTCAAGGGCACCGGCGGTTTTTTTACCATTCCCGGCTCGCCGCTCTTTTCCGTGGATAGATCCTCCAGAGCTGCCCCGCTCTCCAAAGAAGACAAAACATTGTATATCTCTTTAATTTCGTCTACCAATTCATCGGGGCTGAGTTCGCTCATGGAGGCGTGGGACATTACAATTTGTGCGGTTAACTTTAACACTTCGCTGGCCATGTGGATCCTCCCTGTCTCTTTTATTTATGGGATTTCGTTGCAGTAGATGGGTTAATATTTAATAATCATCTTGCTTTGTCAAGAAATATTATCTTAAAAAGTTAATTCTTGTTTCTTTATCACGGTGGGCCAAACCATAATTGCTTCGGCCTAGAAAAATAATCCCTGGGCCCGGGTTGTTGCCGGAGTTAGCTCCAGCAAGTCAAAATCAGTCTTGGAACGAGGCGCTTTTGGGATTATGCCAGGTAATCGAAGCTGAGGGTGCGGCCAGGACCGGAAAAAAATCTATTGGCCTTTGAGTTCGTAACGCTTGATGAATTGGCGGAGGGCATCTTTCTGCGGTTTGCTTAGCCATTCGCTCTCCGAAAGGGTACGGGTCCGCTCCAGAATGATTCCCGGATCCAGAAAGGGCGTCAGGCCTTTTTGGTTCAGGCGGTATCGGGGACTGCCGTCCCCCTGGATCATAGAGTGACTAAAGTCCTTTTCCATAAATTTTTCCAGCAGAAGAGCTAAGTTGTGGTCGTCGCGCCCCATTTGGCCAACCCAGGTTATGGGTTCAGCGTCCCCTGCCAGGGTTTTCCAAAGCGCTAAGATTTCCGGCAGGCTGGGGCACTTGAGGAGGGACTCGTCAGTGGCCGCGTTCCGTATTTTTGAGAGCACCAAACCTTCCAGGCTGACCAGATCGCTATGACGGATCAGGGTTTCCGGCTTCTGGCGCTCCTCGCCGGCCTGCTTGTTGCTGAGTTTGCCCAACTCCATGACGATCTTGGCGCTGATAAAAACTGCCCTCCCCTGGGTGATGGCTTGCCGCAGGGCGTCAAAGCGGCGGTCCCACGGCAGGCGCCGCAGCAGTTGCAAGATTATCCGGGCTACGCGCTGGTCGTTGCCGATGGGAAGCTTACCCGAGCTCTCGTCTTCGGACCGGATAAACTGATCGCCCACATCAAACAGACTGAGGAAAATCGACGGGATGGACTCCTCGGCAATCTCCTTGCCGGTATAATCCGTCACCCGGTCCAGAAAAGCATGGAGACGGGTGAAGCCGTCGGGGCGAGTCTGGCCTGCCAGTTCCAGCAGACGGGCCGAAAATTCCTGGGGGTTGTCGGCCAGGGATAAAATAACCATGATTTCGGCATTGGAGATGTCTCCCTGGGGCAGCGCCAGATGGAAAAATATTGGAAAGATATCCGGACTGCAGATGCGGAGTTGCTTGCGCCAGGTGGCCTCATTGGGGGGGTCGTACCCGAGGTCCCCCCACATTTCTCCCAACTTGGGAAAGAGTTGCGACAGCAGTCCCCGGACCGCTTCCCGATTTTCCTCCGCGATCTGGCTGACCCAGGATTCCTGAAAGGTCCGCAGTTGGTCGATCTTATTGGACACCCATTCCCGGCCGGTGAATTTTTCCGGATAAGTCCGGATCATGTTATAAGCCTCGGGACAGAAGATGCGCAGGGTCTCGATCCCGATAAAATCCACGGGGTTCACTTCACCCTGGACGGCCGGGTAGGTGACGCTCAGCGTATTGGTCAGCAAATTGATCTTCCGGGGGGTGCTGATGAAATGTTCAATCCCCCTCATAAAGACATTGCCCCAATAGGTTTGGTCGAAAAGTCCTTCTGGTGTGCCCGCCATGATGTTTTCCAGCCTGGCAAAGAGTAAACGGGACAATGAAGACCGGTCGGGCAAGGGCAGTTCAAAGGGGAACTGGACAATTTTTTCCAGGTAGCTTTCCCCGGAGATACCCTGGGATTCTCGCAAGGCTTCGATCACCACTTTTTTGTCGAAGGTGAGGAGATAAACGACGTTGGGGAAATCGGCCACGGATTTGATCACCCCGAAGAGCTGCCGGATCTCTTCCGGATTCAGGCGGTCGATGTCGTCCACGGTGACGAAAATCCGCCGGGGTTGCTTTCGGAGCTCCTCGGCAATTTCCATTTTCAGTTTGATGACGTTTTTAACGGAAGATTTCAGGGGGGTAAACTCCACCGCAATTTTGCCGATGGCAATGTAAGGAATGTGGATGCTCGCGGGCAACTCCGACACCATATCGGCAAACTCGGCGATTTTTCCCTGCAAAAGGGTCAGGTCAACATCGCTGGTGGCCAGTGAGGCTTGTAGTTGGTCAAAGAAATGCTTGGCCAGTTTTTCGTGCCCGGAAAACCACCAGGGGTTGAAGGGCACGATGATGGGTTGCTCATCCACGGGGGCTTCTTTAAAGTAATGGAACAAAAAATTCAACAGCGTGGTCTTGCCCGAGCCCCAGGGGCCATATATGGCCACCACAAATCCCTCGGCCGGCACCATTCTGGTTAAGGAGAAGGCCAGATGCCTGGCGAAGAGGGCATAACCCAGCTGGTCCTCTTGCGGCTCTATCAGAGGTTTATCGGCCGAGAGCGTGCAATAATGCTTTTTGGACAATATTCAATCTCGCAATTGAGCCCGGCCCGCCCTCCCTGCCGGGGGCAGATCTTGACCTTCCCTATCGTGGAGCCGCTTCTCGGGGAGATAAAGCGGCAGCGGTTTTTGCCTGTCCCTGCTTTATGGTTCGGTTTTTCCCCCCCGAACTTAAATCAAAAAACGCCTCTCTTCCGATAAAAGCCCATATTTTGCCTGATAGCGTCATTTTTTTATTCGATCTATCCTTCGCCCCCGAGCTTTCAAAAAATCCGGGAACGCATTTATCAACGACAGGGAGAAAGTGATTAATTCCCCCTCACCCTCACCCTCACCCTTTCCCATTGGGGGAGAGGGAATAAAGAAGGAGATCCGGTAATTCTCCCTCTCCCCCCGGCGGGGGGAGAGGGCTGGGGTGAGGGGGGGCATCCTCGCCCCAGCAACCCATCGAAATCGCCAAACCTTAAGTGAACCGTATTGGGGTTAAATCCGGGAACGGGTGGTTTGGAGGGCAGGCCCGCGGGCCTGTAAACTATACGGTACCCTAAAGCAGAATAATTATGGCAGAAGCCGATGAAACCGGGTAAACTTGTCAATTACGTACGGCTCAAGTACGTACGGCTCAAGGTACGGCTCAAGGCCGGTTGGCCGCATCGGATCGCACTGCCCGGTGGCGTTGGATGTCTTGGATTACTTTACCGCGGCAAGGAATGATACATGTCCAGAGGAAAAGAACGCCCCGAAATGGGATTGAAGTTAGAAGTGACCGTGATCCCCTCCAAGTACCTGGATTGGACCCTGGCCGATATCGCCCGTCATTTTGGCAACGGCCCGCTGTTGTGGCCGGGCGGGGCCGGGCGCGCCCAGGGAATCAAATTTGTTCCCTATGAAATCAAGAAAAAACGGGGTCGCAAACCCAAGCCGAAATCGCCCCCGGCCCTACAGCCTGAACCGGACTATGCCGGCAAGACCTCAACCTGACCGTCCCGGTCCGGCTGTCTGACGATAATTAGTGATGCCCGTCCATAAAATCATTATCCGGGGCGCCCGGGAACACAACCTCAAAAATATTGACCTGGAACTGCCCCGCAACCAGTTCATCGTGATCACCGGGGTGAGCGGTTCGGGGAAATCCACCCTGGCCTTCGATATCCTTTATGCCGAAGGGCAGCGCCGCTACGTGGAGTCCCTGTCGGCCTACGCCCGGCAGTTTTTGGAACTCATGGACAAGCCCGACGTGGAGTACATTGAAGGGCTGTCCCCGTCCATCGCCATCGAACAGCGCACGGCCTCCAAAAACCCCCGCTCCACTGTGGCCACTTCCACCGAAATCTATGATTACCTCCGGGTCCTGTTCGCCCGGGTGGGCACCCCTTACTGTTACCGGTGCGGGCGGCTCATCTCGGCCTTGAGCGTGCCCCAGATGGTGGACCAGATTATGGGGTTGCCCCCGGGCCGCCGCATCACCATCCTGGCCCCGGTGGTGGTGAATCGCAAAGGGGAGCATCTGAAGCTCCTGGAAAGGCTGCGCAGCGAGGGGTACAGCCGCATCCGCCTCAACGGCGAGGTGATGGAGTTGGAGGAGCTGCCCGCCATCGATAAGAACAAGCGGAACACCATCGAGGCGGTGGTGGACCGGCTGGTCATCAAACCGGACCTGGGGGCGCGTCTTACCGACTCCCTGGAACTGGCCCTGAAGCTGGCCGACGGGGTGGTTCGGGTGGCGGTGGTGGACGGCGAAGAGCTGCTGTTCTCGGAGCGCTTTGCCTGCGATCACTGCGGCGTTTCTCTCCCTGAACTCACGCCCCGGTTGTTTTCCTTCAACAGCCCCCAGGGCGCCTGCCCGGCTTGCAGCGGCCTGGGCACCCGGCTGATCATCGACCCCGCCCTGGTGGTCCCGAACCACGCCTTAAGCCTCAGGGAAGGCGCGGTGCGCCCCTGGGCCCACCGCCATTCTCTTAGGCATCAGCAGATGCTGGAAGCCTTGGAGCAGCACTACCGCTTCTCTATCCACACCCCTTTTAAGGATCTGCCCCGGGAGGTCCAGGAGGCCCTGCTCTCCGGCTCCCAGGGGAGCCCCATAAATTTTTTCTATGAGCAGGACGGCCGACGCTTCTATGGCCCCCGGCCCTTTCCCGGGGTGGTGCCCCTCCTCAAAGAACGCTATGACGAAACGGACTCGGCCCAGGTTCGGGAGGATATCGAGCAGTACATGAGCCTGAGGCCCTGCCCCGACTGCGGCGGGGCCCGGTTGCGCCGGGAGGCCCTGGCCGTGAAGCTCACTGGGGCCAACCTCAGCGAGGTTACCGCCCTCACGGTGACCCGGGCCCTCGCGTGGTTCGGGAGCCTTGAACTTTCTCCCCGCCAGGCGGAGATCGCCCGGCGGATTCTGAAGGAAATCACCGAGCGTCTGGGTTTTCTTTCGGAAGTGGGGCTGGATTACCTCAGCCTGGACCGGGCCACCGCCACCCTGGCCGGGGGAGAGGCCCAGCGCATCCGCCTGGCCACCCAGATCGGCTCGAAACTCTCCGGCGTGCTCTACATCCTGGACGAGCCCAGCATCGGCCTCCACCCCCGGGATACCCAGAAACTCCTTCACACCCTGAAAAACCTCCGGGACCTGGGCAACACCGTGATCGTGGTGGAGCATGACCCGGAGACCATCCGGCAGGCCGACTTTGTGGTGGACATGGGTCCCGGGGCGGGCCGGGAAGGCGGCCGGGTGGTGTTCCACGGCACCCCGGAGGATCTGGTGGGGCACGCCCACTCCCTCACCGGGATCTACTTATCCGGCAAACGGGAAATCCACCTGCCCCGGGGCCGGCGCCGCCCCCAGGGGTTTTTGCGCCTGAAGGGGGCCCGGGGCCACAACCTCAAAAACCTGGAGGTGGCCATTCCCTTAGGAGTGCTGAGTTGCGTCACCGGGGTCTCCGGCTCGGGGAAGAGCACCCTGATTATGGATACCCTGTACCTGGCCATGCGCCAAAAACTCTTCCAGGCCAAGATTGCCGCGGCCCCCTATGACCAGCTTCTGGGGCTGGAACACCTTGACAAGGTGATCAACATCGACCAGAGCCCCATCGGCCGCACCCCCCGCTCCAACCCCGCCACCTACTCGGGGCTGTTCACCATCGTCCGGGAGCTCTTTTCCCAGGTGCCCGAGGCCAGGCTCCGGGGCTATAAGCCCGGGCGCTTCAGCTTCAACGTCAAGGGCGGTCGCTGCGAGGCTTGCCGGGGGGAGGGGATCAATAAGATCGAGATGCACTTTCTGCCCGACGTCTACGTGCGCTGCGAGGTCTGCCGGGGCCTGCGCTACAACGCCAGCAGCCTGGAGATCCGCTACAAGGGCAAAACCATCGCCGAGGTCCTGGAAATGACCGTGGACCAGGCCCTGGAGTTCTTCGGGCCGGTGCCGGCCCTCAGGGACCGGCTCCAGACCCTGGCGGACGTGGGCCTGGGCTACGTCCAGTTGGGGCAGTCGGCCACCACCTTATCCGGCGGCGAGGCCCAGCGCTTAAAGCTCTCCCGGGAGCTGAGCAAACGGGCCACCGGCCGCACCCTCTACATCCTGGACGAGCCCACCACCGGGCTCCACCTGGCGGACATCGAAAAGCTGCTCCTGGTGCTCAACCGCCTGGTGGACGAAGGCAACACGGTGATCGTCATCGAACACAACCTGGAGGTTATCAAGACCGCGGACTACCTCATCGACCTGGGCCCGGAAGGCGGCGACGGCGGCGGCCAACTCGTGGCCGCCGGCTCCCCGGAAGAGGTGGCGCAGCAACCGGAGTCCCATACCGGGCGGTTTTTGCGGCCGTTGTTGCATTAACTGCTAACATAATGAAGATAAGAAATTAAGTTAAGCCACCGGGTTACCCGTTATCGCAACTCAGCCGCGGCCCCCGGGTATTCCTCGATTGCAGGGCAGCCATGCTCCCGATGTCCAGAACGGCGATCCTATCGTTGGCCCTGGGGCTCACCTTGCTGGCGGCGGCGTGCGCTTCGGCGCCCTATACCGGACGCCGCCAGCTCCTGTTCACCTCCGAAGGCCGCGAGACCAAGATGGGCTACCAGGCCTTCGAGCAGATCAAGCGTCAATACAAGCTCGCCGGAAACCCGGACACGAACGCCCTGGTGACGCAGGTAGGCCGGCGCATCGCCGACGCGGCCCAGCGCCCCGATTACCGCTGGGAATTTGTGGTCTTGGAAGGCAAGGAGGCCAACGCTTTCTGTCTGCCCGGGGGCAAGGTCGGCATCTTCACCGGCCTCCTGAAATACACCAAGGACGAGGCCGGAATGGCCACGGTGATCTCCCACGAAGTGGCCCACGCCCTGGCCCGCCACGCCGGGGAGCGGTTGAGCCAATCCATGCTGGCCCAGGCCGGGGGCATCGGGCTGGGGGCGGCGCTGGGCGGGGTGGGCTCCCTCGCCGGCACGGCCATCATGCAGGGCTACAGCCTGGGCGCCCAACTGGGTATTCTCCTGCCCTACAGCCGGACCCAGGAATCCGAGGCGGACCGCGTCGGCCTCATCCTCATGGCCAAGGCGGGGTACGACCCGGCCCAGGCCCTGGAGTTCTGGAAGCGCATGATGACCACGGACAAGGGAGGTAAGCTGCCCCAGTTCATGTCCTCCCACCCCAACGACGCCAGCCGCCTGCGCGAACTCCAGGAATTTCTGCCCGAGGCCCGGAAATACTCTGTCCCCGCCCAGGAGGCCCAAAGCCCGCCCCCGCCCGGAATACCCGCGGCAACGCGGCCCTCGTTAGCCCCCGCCGCCCCGGCGGCCGGGCGCTGGATTCCGGCGCCCTGATAAGCCTCGCCCACGTCTGATAACAGGTCGTTTTTGCACGAGCATGGTCTATCTTTTGTCGGGGCCGACCTGCGTGTCGGCCCAGGCTCAGGGCGGACACATGGGTTAGCCCCTGCTGACCCGTTCGGTAGAAATTAGCGTTAGATTTCACCAGGAGCGCTCATGGCGCCGGGGCGGGGAAGTCCCCCTTTCCTAAAGGGGGGGTTAGGAGGATTATCAAGTGGTTAATTATAATCCCCCCTGCCCCCTTTTTCAAAGGGGGATTTCGGGGCAATGCTGTTCACTTAGCACCCGAGCTTTCAAAAAATCCGGGAACGCATTTATCAACGACAGGGAGAAAGTGATTAATTCCCCCTCACCCCAGCCCTCTCCCCCATTGGGGGAGAGGGAATAAAGAAGGATATCCGGTAATTCTACCTCTCCCCCCGGCGGGGGGAGAGGGCTGGGGTGAGGGGGGCATCCTCGCCCCAGCAACCCATCGAAATAGCCAAACCTTAAGTGAACCGTATTGGATTTAGGGGAATTTGGTTTTTCCCGGTAAAGCCTGCGGCTACAGCCTCTATTTATAAAAGATTGGGGGTGGGGAATTGGGGGAGTTTTTCGTAAGGGAAATGGCCCGTCACGAAAAAGCCCTTTGCCTCCTCCCCCAAAAAACCTAAACCCCGCCCTTCAATTCCGCGAACGCGGCCTGTTCGAAGGCTTGGGCCTTGTCCGACCGGGGCACCGAGGCCGGCCCCTGGGTCACCCGCTGGGCCGGGGAGGTGTCCTGTTTGACTTTGGTAACCTGCATCTCCCAGATGGCCATGGCGTCGCTCATGGCCATAGGCTCTTTGACGAGGCGCATGACGCCATGGACCCCCATGACCAGGTCGTTGGCCCCGATAATTTCCAGGGAGACCCGGCCGTCCCGGCGCAGGTTGGCGGAAGTGCCGCTGTTCCGGAGCAGCCCCACCAGCAGGGTTTTCTCATCTTTGGCATAGATGAGGGAAACGGGGCTGGTGTTGGGGGCGCCGCCCTCTCCCACGGTCCCGGCCACCACGATGATCTTGTTGGGGTTCTGGTTGAACAGAGCCATCAGGTCAATGATCTGCTCTTCCCCGGGCTTCCGGGCCACGTTCACCTTCAGTCCGTTGCCTACCACTCTGGCCATAACTTTCCTCCTGGTATGGGCAATTCACGTTGTTAGAGGATTCAAGGTATTGATCCCCTATTAATCTGGGATCACCCTTCGGCCTTACAATTTCCCCTCCCTCGCTGGGCTAGCCATCACCCACAAATCAGGAATAGGATAAAATTTGTGGGTAATGCTCAGCCCGGTGGGACGGGGAAAAAGTTTGCAATTTTCCCTCAAGATGCCTTTCCCGCCAATCCGCCAAAATGCTGCGCCATTCGCTCCAGCACTTCCGCCGGGGTCAGTTCGACCAGGCAGCGGCTGATTTTAGAGCCCTGGCAGCCGTCCTGGCCGCAGGGCAGGCAATCCCAATCCTGGTTGATCACCAGGTGGCCCTTGCCCCAGGGGCCCCAGTTGAATACCCCACTGGGGCCGAAGAGCGCCACCGCCGGGGTGTTCACCGCCGCGGCCAGATGCATGGGGGCGCTGTCCATCCCGAAGAACAGGCGGGCTTTACTGATGAGGGTCCCCAACTCCTTCAGGTTCAAGCGGCCCGTCAGATCCACGGGCGCGGCCCGGCACTCCTGATGCACCGCGGCCAGCAGTTCCTGCTCATGCGCGGCCCGGGTTCCGGTGAGCACCACAGGCAAGTCCCACTCCTCTTGGAAAAATTCGATCACCCGGGCGTAGCCGGTGGGTGTCCAGCACTTGAAACGCCAGCCGGCCCCGGGATGCATCACTGCGAAAGGCTTTTCGGCCAGCCCCAAGGACATGAGCAGGTCTCGCACTTTCCGCTCCACTGCCGCATCCCCAAAAAACTGCAACCGGGGATTCACCGGTTCGATGCCCAAAGCCCGCACGGCCGCAAGGTTTTGGTCCACCATATGCATTTTCACCGGTGGGCGGGGGAGCAGCCGCGTAAAACAGCCGTGGCGCTGCCAGAAGGGCTGCCGGGGGTGGGCAAAGCCGAGGCGCTCCCGGGCCCCGGTGAGGCGCGTGTAGATGGCGCCCCGGTCGCCGCCGGAGAGCTCCAGCACCAGGTCGAAGCGTTGCCGCCGGAGGTCTCGGATGAACCGGAGGGCCTGCCCCCAGGTCTCGCCCCGCCGGTCCACCACCAGGAGGCCGTCCAGCCCCGGGTGGCCGGAGACCATATCCTCGGCGCCCCGGGGAACCAGGCAGGTCAGCCGGCACTCGGGCCAGGCCTCCTTCAGGGCGGCGATCACCGGGGTGCTCACCAGGACGTCCCCCGGCTGCTTGAGCTTGATTACCAGGATGCGCTTATAAGTCGCGGTCGGCATCGCGGCTATCTTTAGGACCCGTGGCCACGCCACGTTTGGCGGCGCGGATGAATTCCAGGAGGTGGGCTACTTCCGGGGTCAGGTCCACTTCCTGCTCCACCCGGGCGCACGCGGCCTTGAGGTTGCCCCGGCGGAAAAATAGCAGGCGGAAGGCCTGGCGCAGGGCGGCAATGGTTGGGGAAGCGAAGCCGGCCCGTTTCAACCCCACCAGATTGACCCCCTTGACCGTGTGGGTGTCATCGATAACCGCGTAAGGGGGGATGTCCCGGGAGGCCCGGGAGCCGCCCCGCATGATGGCCAGGGTGCCCACCCGGATGAACTGGTGCAGGAGACAGTTGGCCGAGATAAAGGCCCGATCCGCCACCTCCACGTAGCCGCCTACCAGGGCGCCGTTGACCACCACCACGTGATCCCCCAGACAGGAGTTGTGGGCCATGTGGCTCAAGGCCATGAGAAAATTGTGATTGCCCACCCGGGTGGCGCTGCCCGGTTTGGTCCCCCGGTGGATGGTGACGTACTCCCGGATGCGGTTGTGGTCACCGATGATGGTGTAGCTCTCCTCTCCGGTGAAGGCGTAATCCTGGGGTTCGTAGCCGATAATGGCCCCGAAGCCGATGAGGTTGTGCGCCCCGATGGTGGTGTAGGGGCCGATGTAGGCGTGGGCCAGGATGCGGGTGCCGGCGCCGATGGTGCTGGGGCCGTCAATGATGACCCCCGGCCCCACCGACACATCGGGGGCCAGTTCCACCCCGGGGGCGACGCGGGCGCTGGGGTCAATGGCCATCTAAGTCCCTCCCCCTGGCAAGCTCCCGGAGATAGTGATATTTCAGAAACTTGTACATGCTCATGAGCACCGCCAGTTCATACCCCATCGTCCCCTCCAGAAACCCCCGCCGGATGAAATAGAGATGGAAAAAGGAGAAAAAGGGCCTGACGAATAATTCTCCCGGAAAGGGGCGCCGGCCCGCCTTGGCCAATTCCTGCGCCGCCAGGCGGGCGTACCGGTCCATGCGGGCGACGTATTCGCTGACGCTCCGGTAGCTGTAATGCTCTAACGGGGTCGTAAGGGTCCCCACGGACCCGGCCACCACCACTTCCTCGTGGACCTCCCGGTCCCTAAAGCGGCCCCGGCCCCGGCGAAACAGGCGCAGGGTGTAATCGGGGTACCAGCCCAAATGCCTGATCCAACGGCCGCAGAAATAGTTTTTCCGCGCCACCCGGTAACCGTCCCGGGGGTCGTCGGAGGCGACCACCGCCAGAATTTCCTCCTGCAAGGCCGGCGGCACCCGCTCATCCGTGTCCAGGCTGAAGACCCACTCACCCCGGGCCTGGTCCAGGGCATAATTTTTGGTCCGGCCAAAGCCCTCCCAGGGGGCGATCAGTACCCGGTCGGTATAGGCCCGGGCCAGCTCCACGGTGCGGTCGGTGCTGCCCGTGTCCACCACCACGATTTCGTCCGCGAAGCTCGCGGACGCCAGGCAATCGCCGATGTTGGCCTCCTGATTCAGGGCGATGACGAAGACGGACAGTCGGGGCATAAATACGGTTTTTGGTTTTTCGTTTTTGGCTTTTAGTGCTATGTTTTAGGCGTTCAGATTTTAGTCCCGCGGCTAAGTTTGTCCACCAGGGCTTCTACTAAAAACTAAAAACCAAAAACTAAAAACTATCATTTCAACGGTTTTGCCTCATCAATGAGCATGATGGGGATGTCGTCCTTGATTTCGTAAATCAGGCGGCACGCTTCGCAGATGAGGCCGTCGCCCTTGTCATTCAACCGAATATCCCCTTTGCACTTGGGACAGGCCAGGATTTCCAGGAGTTCTTTGCTGATGGGCATATTTCCTCCAAAATGGGGTGGGGCATCTATCTCAGATGACGGCCGCGGTTGGGGCCGGGCAATTACCTCAATATACCGCATATTATCAGCTAATGGGCCGGACAGACAAGATTTTCTCGCACGCGGCCTCAATCATCTCCGGGGTGAGGTCTGTGAGGCACCGGGGGGCGAGGCACTGGCGCTTAAAGCAGGGGCTGCACGAAAGCCCCAGGCGGACTACCTGGTGGCCGGAGCCGAAGGGGCCGGTGCGCCAGGGGGCGGTGGGGCCGAACAGGGCCGCCACCGGCGTGCCCAGGGCGGCGGCCAGGTGCATGGCCCCGGTGTCGGTGGTGACGGCCAACCGGGTTTTTCGTAAGATGGCGGCGAGCTGTGCCAGAGAGGTGGCTCCTGCCAGATTGAGCAACGGCGCCTGGCTCTGCCGCACCAGGCCTGCGGCCAACTCCCGGTCGGCGGCGCTCCCGGTGACGGCCACCTGGAACCCCTGGCCGTGGAGCCACTCCGAAAGGCTCGCCCAGGACGCCGGGGGCCAGAGTTTGGAGACCCAGCGGGCCCCGGGGTGGAGCACCGCCAGGGGCCGATCAGCCTTACCCGGTATCAGCGCCGAAATATCCACCGCTTCGCCCAGACCCAGACGGAAGCGGGGCAGGGTAGGGGGGGCGCCCAGGTATTGGGCCAAATTCAGGTAGCGCCAGACCGCGTGGGCCTCCGGGTCAAACGGCTTCACCCGCTCGGTGAGCGCCAGGTAACTCAACTCCCGGGTCCGGTCATAGCCCACCTTGCGGGGACTTTTGGCCAGGGCCACCCACACGGCGCTCTTGAGCAGTCCCTGGACGTCCACCACCAGGTCGAAGGGGCGGGCGCGGAGCTGCTGAACGAGCCGGCGGCAGGCGGCCGGATTGGCGCCGGACCAAAACTCGGCGGGGCGCAGGCGGGGGGCAATCCAGACTTCGTTGAGGGCGGGGTGGCCGGCCAACAAGGGCGCATACGCGGCCTCCGCCAGCCAGGTGATGTGGGCGCGGGGATAGGCGACCCGCAGGGCCTCCAGGAAGGGCAGGGCATGAAGCACATCCCCGAAGGAACTGAGCTTGACCAAAAGGATTCGAGGCTGGCTGTGTCGATGCGAGGAGGACATCCGTAATGGTCCCTGCGATTAGTGGCGCGGGGGAGGCGCCCACACCGCCCCAACAAAGTTGGCGAAGTGTGGAGTGCGCACTGCGCACCATGCCTTTGCCCAAGAACATCGCCTAAAAAAACCTACTTCTTCCCCAAATCCTGCAAAATCCACTCCACCGCCTCCGGGAGATCAGGCGCGACATGGACCGGCTGAACGCTTTGCGCCGCCCGGAGATAGTCATACTCTCCCTGGCCGTAGCCGGTGAGCACCAGGATGCCTTTAGCCCCGGCGTTGGCCGCGGTCTGTATATCCTTATAACGGTCACCCACGACATAGGAGCGGGCCAGGTCCAGATCCAGATCCAGGGCCGCCTGCTCCATCAGGGTAGGCTGGGGTTTGCGGCAGGCGCAGCCGTCCGCCGGGCCGTGGAGACAGGTGTAGATGCCGTCCAGGTGCGCTCCCCCGGCCGCCAGGATTTTTTGCAAGAGGACGTGAATCTCATCTACCAGGGAAGCGGGGAAATAGCCCCGGGCCGCCCCGGATTGGTTCGTGACGACCACCACCTTGATCCCCGCCTCATTGAGCCGGCGAATGGCCGGACCAACCTGGGGGAGCAGCCGGAACCGGTTCAGGTGATTGATATAGCCCATTTCTTCGTTGATGGTGCCGTCCCGGTCCAGGAACACCGCGGGTTGACTCATGAGTCGTCCTTGAGCCAGGAATGGGCCGCCGCCGCAACCTCGTCCACGCTGATGGCGGTCAGGCAGGCATAATCCGCCTCGCAGGTGCGCTTGAAGCACGGGCTGCACGGCAGGGGATGGTGAATCACCGTGGCCCGGGAGGTGAAGGGGCCGGTGGCCCCGGGGTCGGTGGAGCCGAACAGGGCCACCAGCGGCACCGAGAGCGCGGCCGCGGCGTGCATCAACCCCGAGTCGTTGGTGACCAAAAGATTGAGTTGGGACAGCACCCCCAGGACCTCCCGCAGGCTGGTCCGCCCCACCAGATCCACCACCGGCCCCTGAAGCTGCTGCTTGACCAGATCCGCCACCGGCCGCTCATCGTCGGCCCCCAGCAGCACCAGGCGAGATCCGAACTCCCGTTCCAGTTCCCGGCCAAGGGCGGCGAAGCGCGAAGGCTCCCAGCGTTTGGCCGGGCCGAAAGCCGCGCCGGGGCTTAATCCCACCCAGGGGCCCCGGCCGGGGAGCTCGGCCGCGGACAGGACCTGGGCCGCCATGGCCTCTTCCTCGGGTTCCAGGTAGAGGGTGGGGGGCGTAAAGGTGGTCACTCCTCCCAGGGCCTTGAGTAAGCCCAGAAGATAAAAGACGGTGTGCAAACCGGCCAGTTCCCGGCAGTTGGAGACGGCCTCCTTGAGAAAGAGGCGGCGGGCGTCGGTGTTATACCCCACCCGGGACGGCACCCCCACCAGCCATAATCCCAGGGCGGACTCCATGGAGTTGGGCAAAGCCAGGGCCACGTCGAAGCGCCCGCGCAGCTCCCACAGGACTTGCCACTTGCCCCGGCCCGACGGGTAGCGGATGATCTCCGTCACCCCGGGCTGCCCGGCAAAAAGCGGGGCCACCCGGGGCGCCGCCAGCACCGTGATCTCGGTCAGGGGAAAGAGCCGCCGCAACCCCGACAGCACCGGCAGGCTCATGACCGCATCCCCTACCCAGTTGGGCGCTCGCACCAGGACCCGCCGCACCACTTCGGGGTCCCGGGTAAACCGGCGGGATACCTGAAGCTGCTGGAACCGCTGCCGGACCTCGGGAGGCAGGGGCAGGTCGGTGAGCCTGCGGGGTTTTTCTTTTTTTTCTTTAGGGGCGTCAGTCATACGTGAGGCGCAATCCATGAGGAGCTACGCCCTCTCCTTAAACCAAAACGCCATCAAACGACTATTATTTGTCATTCTGAGCGTAGCGAAGAATCTCTCTTTTTAAGCCACTGAGATTCTTCACTCCGCGGCGCTCCGTTCAGAATGACATCAATATTCAATGTTTTTTGACTGCAACTTCGTATTAGATGGCGGCAGAGAAGACCCGCTCCCGCATTGTAAAACATTTTCGCCGGGTACGGTAGAGGGAGCCCGGAGGCGCAAAGATCCGGCAGCCTGGCGAAGGTGCGGCCTCATCCCTCCTGTAAGCTCCGGTCCAGGAGTTCCAGGACCTGCTCGGGTTCCCCCAGCCGGGCCTCCACTTCCAGGACCCACAGGCGGACTCCACCGTCCCAGCGCTCTCCCAGCCGGGCCCAATCCTTGCCGGTGGTGACCAGGCCCCCGGCCCCCAAGGCCCGGGCCGTTTCAGTGAGATTATCCAATTCCTCATGGCTGAAGGCATGATGGTCGGGAAAGATTCGGAAGCCTTTCAGGTCCACCCCCAATGCCTGCAAGGTGGCGGCAAAGACTTCCGGGCGGGCCAGGCCGGCAAAAGCCATGAGGGCCTGGTGGCGCAGGGCCGCCGGCGCCTGGGCCTGCCCCCCGGGATACGCCGTGACCGAGAGCGGGGCGATGGTCGCGGTCAACAGCGGCTTGTCCGGGAAGGCCCGGTGGATAGTCGCGAACTGCGCCTGGTGGCGCTCCCGGTCAAACCGGGTCAGGATGAGGCTCTGGGCCGCGGCCAGAGCGGCGAGGGGCTCTCGTAACGGCCCCCGGGGCAAGAGATGGCCGTTGCCGAAGGGCGAGGCCGCATCCAGCAGCACCAGGTCCAGGTCCCGGTGCAGCTGAAAATGCTGGAAGCCGTCGTCCAGCAGAAAAAGGTCCGGTTTGCACTTCTCCCAGGCGGCCATCCCCGCCGCATAACGGCAGGCCCCGGTGTAAACCGCCACCCCGGGCAGGGTCCGGGCCAGCCAGTAAGGCTCTTCTCCCACCTCTGGGGGTTTTCCGTAAGTATTCTGCCCGTCGGAGATGCAAGTGACGCTGCGGCTCCGCCCCCCGTAGCCCCGGCTGAGGATGGCCACCCGCTTACCCCGGTCCCGCCACAGCCGGGCCAGAAAGGCCACCACGGGGGTCTTGCCGGCGCCGCCCACCGTCAGGTTCCCCACGCTCACCACCGGGGCCGGCAGGCGCCTGGCCTTTCGCAGCCCCCGGGCATAAAGGGCCCGCCGGCCGCTGGCCCCCAGGCCATAGAGCCGGGCCAGGACCGCGGCCCCGGTGCAAAGGACGGGGCCGGGAGGCGGGCCGGCGCCCCGGTCCCCATGAAGCCGCCGGAACAGGTTATGCCAGTAAAGCCGCATACTTTACCTTATAAACGATTTCAGCGCCTCCCGGCAATATTTCTGGGCCTAGTCCTTGACCAGGCGCCGGGCGCTTGTCTTAGACCGGAGACAAAGGCAACCCAGGTGGGGAGACCTGGGTAACTGTTTAATATGGGATATCCTCCTGTGGCAGGAGACAGGTTTTTCTTCCACGAACCGGCGATTATCGGCGCGGCTAATACCGTGTTCCCTTTGAAATGAAACAAACCATCCAGATAACCTATTGATATCTCTCGTAGGGGCGGGTTTAAAACCCGCCCCTACAAAACGAACACGGTATAACTCCCCAACAGCCCCCTATCCTCCCAAGACCGCCATTCAATACGTCAGGATTACCTGAATGACGTCTTCCGGGTGGCGGTCGATCAATTCATAAGCCTGGGCCGCCTGATCGAAGGGAAACCGGTGCGTGATAAAGCGGGCCGGCTGCACCTGGGCCAGCATCTGCCAGGTGGCATGATAACGCCGGGTTTTGTTCCAGCGGCCGGTAAGCTCCGGGGCGATGCTGCTGACCTGGCTGCCGATGAGCCGCATCCGGCTGCGGTGGAAGTGGCCCCCCAGGTTCAGGTCTGACCGCTTGAGCCCGTACCAGGAGCCGATGACCACCCGGCCGCTGAACCCGGTGGCCGCGATGGCCTGGTCCAGGGCCGCGGGGTTGCCGGAGATCTCATAGCAGAGGTCTGCCCCGGGATAGGTGCCGCCTCCCTGGAGACCGGCGGCCAGACGCGCCAGGGCGTCCGGGGCCGAGGGGTCCAGGCTCAGGTAGGCCCCCAGGTCTTCGGAGAGCAGGCGGCGCCTGGGATAGAGGTCCAGGGTCACCAGGGACGACAGGGGCCAGCGGCTCAAGAGGGTGGTGAGGAGCAGACCCACGATGCCCTGGCCGAAGATGGCCACCTGTTCTCCCATGAGGGGTTGGCCGTCCAACAGGAAGGTCACCGCGGTTTCCATGTTGGGGAAGAACACCGCATCTTCGGGGGTCAGGCCGGCGGGCAATTCGAGCAGTTCGTCGGGGGTGGCCAGGAAATGGCTTTCGTGGGGATTAAAGGCGAAGACCAGCCGGCCTTCCCAGCCGGGGGCCACGCCCCGGCCCAGTTCCAGGACCTGGCCCACCGCGGCGTAGCCATATTTCAATGGAAAAGAAAAATCTCCGGCCAGGGCGGTGATGGTCTCATCCCTGGCCAGGTCAACCGGCGCCAACCCCCGGTAGACCAACAACTCGGTGCCCGGGCTGATGGCGGAAATGATGGTCGAAACCAGCACCTGGCCAAAAGCCGGGGAGGGGAGGATTTCCGTTTGCCGCGCCACCTGCCGGGGCCCGGTGAAATAGAGGGCCTGCCGTTCCATTCAGCCGTCCCAGTCCGGTTCCCCGCGCAGCACCAAATCGTCGCCCAGTTGCTGGTAGCTGAGGTGCTTGAGGCGCGGCAAGCGCCGTCGGGAGGAATGCCCTAAGTGGTCCACCACCCGGAGACCGCCGACGAGCAGGGGGGCGATGGTCAGGACCACCTGGTCCACCAACCGGGAGGATAGAAAACTCGCAATAATCTGGGCGCCCCCTTCCACCATCAGGCTGTTGATGCCGATTAACCCCAGGTGTCTTAGGAGACCGGCCAGATCGACCCAGCCGTTGCTCCCCGGCAGCACGAGGACCCGAGCCCCCGCCGCTTCCAGGGCCTGCTGCCGCTCGGCGTCGGCGCCTTCGTTGGTGGCAATTAAGGGGGAACGGCGGTTTTTCAAGAGGTTGGCATACGGGGGAAAACGGAGGCGGCTGTCCACCACTACCGGTTGGGGGTCTGGTCCCGCCGCCAGCCTGACGTTGAGGCGGGGATTGTCGGCCAGCACCGTGCCGATGCCCACCAGAATGGCCTCGTGGGAGGCTCGGAGGCCGTGAGTCATGGCCATGGCCTGGGGGCCGCTGAGCGCCAGGGGGCGTCCGGGGCGGTCGGCAATGCTGCCGTCCAGACTCTGGGCGTAACTGAGGGTGACGAAGGGGCGGTCGGTGCGCCGGCGGTGCGCCGGGGCGGCCCGCAAGCACTCGCCTACTTGATCCAGGATGGGGATCTCGTTTTCCACCGCCATGCCCATTTCTCCTTGCCCCGCGCCTCCGGGGTGGGCGCCCGGGGGTCATCCTGAGAAAAATTGTTACCTGAATTAACCGGGTCAGACACCTTTGCCTCTAACATGGGGATAAAGGGGGGCGTTGTCAAGTTGGGTCCAGGGCGAAAGCCCCCATATAAAAAAGTTGCCACCTAACAAATAATATTAAGATAAGGAAAATTTGTCATCGAACGAAGTTTTTCCGGGCAAAATGACCCGGGGATGTCCGGGAAAATTAACCGATAACCGCTAATATGGCTATTCCAGAAGCTTGCTGGCAAAATCACCAATAGTCCTGCCACTGCCCATAATTTTTTTCTGTGCCCCCCTTGACTTCGTAATAGTTATTTCTATAATTGTAATAGGTGTTTCATATGTGGCTCATATTTTCCTGCACCATTCCGGCCAAGCATTCCAACGCCCGGGTTAAGGTCTGGAGGCGCCTCGTGGCCGTGGGGGCGGTGCAGATTAAAAGCTCCCTGTATGTGCTGCCCGCCAGCGAAGCCAACCACGAACATTTCCAGTGGCTGGCCCGGGAAATAGAAGACCTGGGGGGGGAGGCGGTGTTCTTCCAGTGCCCGGCGGCGGAAAACCTGACTGAGACCGAGATCAAGGCGCTCTTCGGCAAGCAAAGAGATGAAGACTATTCCCGGCTCATTGAAGAGATTCTGAGCTTCACCAAAGCGTTGGAGGTGGGCGTCCAGGAGCAGGAGGAAAAGGCCAGGGAACTTAAAACGGCAATAAAAAAATTCACCAGGAGATTCCAGACCATTCGAGAAATCGACTTTTTCCCTACCGGGCAGGGAGAGCAGACTGCCATGCTCCTGGCCTCCCTGCCTGAGCGGTTGAAAGGCTTGGCCGACGAAGGGGCAAGCCCCAGACCATGGGCGGTTTTGAATAAAGAAGACTACCAGGAGAAAACCTGGATCACCCGGGAGCGGCCGTATATCGACCGGCTCGCCTCCTTCTGGCTGGTGAAGCGATTTATCGATAAAGACGCCAACCTAGAGTTCATCTCTCCCAAACAGGAGATGAAAAGGGAACCGGCGCGGGTCTATTTCGACCTGGCGGGAGGTGAGTTCACCCACCGGGAGCGAATGATCACCTTTGAGGTCCTGGCCGCCTCCTTTGGATTAGAGGATCGGGGCATTGCTCACTTGGCGGCGCTGGTCCGCGCCCTCGACCTGAAAGAGGATCTGGACCGGGCGGAAGAAGCCAAGACTCTCAAGGACCTCGTGGACGGTTTGGTGAAAATCACCCCTGATGACCATGAACTGGTCAAGCGATCCCTCCTCTTCTTCGACGCTCTTTATGCTGCCTATAGCCTATAAAGGAGAAACATCATGAAAGACGTAGCCGTGCATGTGGCGCACCTAATGGCCGCCGGGGCCAGAACTGCCCCCAAAGGCGGCGGCAAGGATTTCCTGGAAATCGTGGTTATCTTTACTCCGGTCGACCTGAAGAGGATCGCTGATAAAATGAGGGAATACGCCCCCGGAAGCACCAACGAGACTTATTGGGTCAGAGACGCGGCCAACATCGAGGAGGCCCAGGCGCTGGTTCTCATCGGCCTGGCCCAATCCCGGGCGGCCGGCTATGACTGCGGCGGCTGCGGCTACCCCTCGTGCCGGGAGTTCGAGAAACATCGGGAAACCAAAGAAAAAGAGATGGGTTACGGCGGACCCCACTGCGTCATGCGGATGATGGACATCGGCGTAGCCCTCTCTTCGGCAGCCAAGACCGCCAGCCTCCTTAACGTGGACAACCGCATCCAGCAGCGGGTGGGGGCCGCGGCCCGGGCCCTGGGTCTGATTCAAGCGGACGTGGTCATGGGCATTCCGGTGGGAATCTACGGCAAGAATATCTTTTTTGACCGCAAGGCGCCGGGCAAATAAGGGATTCGCGTTCACCATGAATACGTTCAACACCCTGTGCGCGGTGGGCTTCCTGGCCAGGACCTCCTATGCCCTGGCCCGCACCCCCGTTCTGGCGCTGTTTGCCGTCTCCCTGGGCGCCGGGCCCGAGGCCATCGGCTTTTGCGTCGCCATCTCCACCATCACCGGCATCTTTTTCAAGATGCCGGCCGGGGTGGTGGCGGATGTCCTGGGCAAGACCAGGACCCTCTTCGCGGGGTTAGCCTGTTTTGCCTTTATCCCTTTTGCTTACCTGCTGGTCTCCTCCTATCAGGCCCTGGTTGTGGTGCGTTTCTTCCACGGCTTCGCCACGGCCATTTACGGCCCCGTGGCCATGGCGGTGGTGGTCCAGGTGGCGGGTAACCGCCGGGGAGAGATGCTGTCCTGGTTTTCTTCCGTCACCATCCTGGGAAATCTCCTGGGCGCCCCCCTGGGGGGATTCCTGCTGACGCGCTTATCCGCCGGGGCCGCACCCCATCTGAGCCACTTCCACATCATCTATGGGGTGGTGGCAGCCTGCGGCATGGCGTCTTTCCTCCTGGCCCTCTGGGCGCTGCGCCGCCAGACCTGGGAACCGGAAGCCCCAAAGAAACGGACCCTGGCCGCGGTCTTGGCCCAGTTTAAAACCGGGGTGCGGGAAATCCTCATGGACCGCCGGGTCTTTCTCACCAGCAATATGGAGGGGGTGCAAAATCTGTCCCTGGGCGCCCTGGAGGCCTTCTTGCCCATTTATGCCGTAACGGTGGCCCACCTCTCGGCCCTGCAGGCGGGTCTGCTCTGGGGGGTGCAGATGGCGGCCACCATTGCCTCCAAACCCATTATGGGGCGCATCTCCGACCGCTATGGCCGCCAACCCCTCCTCTTTTGGGGGATGTGGGTCTGCGCCCTCCCTTTCGCCCTGATTCCCTGGTTCCAGGACTTTGCCGTGCTCATGGCCCTGGCGGCCCTGTTCGGCTTAGGGGAGGCCGTGGTAACTTCGTCCGCGGCGGCCCTGGTGGCTGACTACTGCCGGCAGGACCATTTGGGTGCGGCCATGGGCGCCTTCGGCACCATCTTCGACATCGGCCACGCCGCCGGACCTCTCCTGGCGGGGGCCCTGATCGGTCTCTGGGGTGGTTTGGACTACCGGGTCCCCTTTGCCAGCATCGCGGCCCTGTTAATCATTGCCGCCTTAATTTTTAAGGGCTTCATCAATGGGGGCAAGAGGCAGGGGCTCTAAACGATTCTCTGGGGGAAACGGGTTGCCTCATATGGAATGATCAAAATTCGATCTGACCATCATCAAACCGAGACCAGATTAGACCTGACACTTGGGCCTAAAACTTTAAATGTCGCCAGGGTCTTCGCTATACCTAATATATCCATATCAACACTCCTTAATGGATTTTATACCGTGTTCGTTTTGTAGGGGCGGGTTTGAAACCCGCCCCTACGAGAGATATCAATAGGTTATCTGGATGGTTTGTTTCATTTCAAAGGGAACACGGTATTATAAGGGCGCATAGATAGCGAGGCCGTTGAAAAAGCCCATTTCAGGTTGTCGTGATCTCCGCTCGAGGAATGCTGGGTTGCGCTCAAAAGGATAGCTTCTGTCTTGGAAAAGTTCCCAGTAGTCGGTGGTCAGGAAAAAATGTCGGGTGGGCACTGCCCTTCATCCTCATTATCCGTGCTTTTCATGGTCTTGGAGTGCGCCGCCGGCCCAGGCGCGGCTGACCTGAACCGGGTTTCGCCGCGCCCAAACCCTCAGGGATGGTTGACCAGCAGGCGCTTGCCCGGCAGGGTCAAGGCCGCGGCGGCGTCTTTAAGGAAAGGTTCCGGCGGGGTGGCGTGGTCCAGGAGCAAAAAGACTTTTCTGGGTCCCTGCCACAGCTCCTGTAGACGTTCTGGGGTGATGAGGTAGTCCGCGGCGGGGGGCACCGGGTAAGGAAACTGGGGCAGGCCGTGGCGCTTGACCATGAGGATGCGGCGCCGGGCGTAAAATTCCAGGGAGGCCCCGTATTCAAACTCTTCGATGGGCCCCATGATGAGCAGGTCCTGGGGGGAGGCCACCCGCCGGACGTATTCGGCCGCGGCTTTGTCGGACAAAAGCGGCGTGAGGACGGTCATGGTCTGGAAGGTGAACCAGGCAATGGCCGCGGCCAGGACGCCGTAGGCGGCCACCGTCAGGCGGGGACGCCTAAGCCGGGCGGCCAGGACCCCCGCCAGGGCCACCGCCGGTATGAACCAGGTGGCTTGCCGGGCCAGGGGAGAGATGAGGCTGACCATGCCGCTGAATTCCCGGCGATTGTCCACGCAGACCCGCTCCAGATAGGGCAGCAGCACCAGGAGCGAGAGCCCTAAGAGGCCCAGGGCCAGCAGGGTCCAGGGGATGAGCCGGTCTTGCGGGGTGTCCAGATACCGCTTGATGCGCCACCCCAAAATCAGGGCCAGGGCCGGCAGGGCCGGCAGGGAGTAATATTCGATGCGGCTGGACGACAGGGTAAAGAAGCCCAGGATGACCGCAGCCCAGATGAACAGAAGCCGCCCCGCAGCCCCCACTTCCCGGCCGGGCCGGGTGGCCTGCCAGAAACGGTAGAGGGCTTCCGGCAGGATGAAGGTCCAGGGCATCAGCCAGATGCCCAGAAACACATAGAAACCGGCGAGGGTGAAGGAGTTGACGTCCGGGGGCTCCCGCCGTCCCAGGAACCGCATGATCTGTTCGTTGACGATCTGGAACTTGAGAAAGCCGGGATTGGCCAGCTCCGTCGCCAACCCCCAGGCAACCAGGAGGGTTGCCGCCAGGGCGAGCCCCCCGGGGGAGAAAAACAGCCGCAACAGGTTGTGCTCCCGCACGTGCCAGGCATAGAGGAGGCCGATCAAGCCGGGAAAGACCAGCCCGATGAAACCCTTGCTGAGAAACCCGGCCACCAGGGCCAAAAAGAACAAGGCCGTCCACCGGAAACCCGGCTGGGCCTCCCAGCGCACCAGGGCATACAACGCCGCCAACAGGGACAGGGTGATCAGGTGGTCGGTGAGAATCAGCAGGTGCAGGACGAAAAAGCCGATGCAGGTAAGGAGAATGACCCCCCCCAGCCAGGCGGCAAGTTGGCCCACCAGGCGCCGGCCGATGAGGTAGGTGAGCCAGACTTCCCCCCCGGTTATGGCCAGGGTGGGGACCCGGGCGCTCCATTCCGAGACCCCCAGGAGCTTGTACCCCAACAATTGGAGCCAGTAGAGCAGGTGGGGTTTGTCCAGGTAGGGCGCCCCGTTGAGGGTGGGGGTCAGCCAGGACCCCGCGGCCAGCATTTCCTGGGGGATCAGGGCGTACATGGCTTCCGACCGCAGGAGGGGCAGCTGCCAGAAGAGGGGCAGGTACAACCCGAGACAAACCAGCGCCAGAGTGGCGCCGTTCATCAGGCGGGAAGCGGAGGCGGGGGGGCTTAAGGGGCTATCCACAATGATATATACTCGAGAGAGTTTTCTTATCAGGTCAGGGGCTTTTTTCTAAGTTCCCCGGCCCCCTCTCTCAAAATTTCGGTTTAATCCCCTCAAGTAAGATTCCACCGGAGCATGGTCCAGATATCCGTCAGGCCGCTCATCTGGCGGACCACCGTGGGTTCGAAGCCGGAATGCATCATACACTGGGCGCAACGGGGGTCCCGGCCCACCCCGTAGTCCTCCCACCGGGTCTTTCGCATCATATCGGCAAAAGTGGGGTAGTGGGTGTCCACGATCTGGTAGCAGGGGGCCCGCCAGCCCATGGGATTGCGGGTGGGGTTGGCCCAGGGGGTGCACTCGTAGTCCCGCTCCCCCCGGAGGAAGCTCAGGTACAAAGGCGTGCTGAAGAACTTGAAACGGTGGCCGTTGGCGGTTAAACGGTTGAACTTGTCATTGATTTCCTCCCGGCTGAGAAACAGCCCGTCATCGACCCCGGTGAAGCTGAAGGCCGGGGACACCAGGAGGCCGTCCACGCCGATATGCCCCAGGTAGGAGAACAGGATCTCGATCTCCTGGATGTCGGTTTCCTTAAAGATGGTGGTATTGGTGCAGACCCGAAACCCCTGGGCCTTGGCGGCCTTGATGGCCTTGACGGCCAGGTTGAACAGCCCTGGCCGCCCCAGCAGCTTATCGTGGGTGGGGGCCAGGCCGTCCACGTGGAGGCTCAGGGTCAACCGGTCGGATCGGGGCAGCCGGGGCAGGGATTTTTCCAGTAAAATGGCGTTGGTGCAAAGATAAATGTGCTTCCCGCGGTGCACCAACTCGGCCAACAGCTCAAAGACCGGGGGGTAGAGCAGGGGCTCGCCCCCGGTAATGGTGACCACCGGGGCGCCGCAGTCCTCCACGGCCTGAAGGCACTCCTCCAGGGTAAGGGCCTGTCCCAAAGTTTCCCGGTACTCCTGGATGCGGCCGCACCCCTGGCAGGACAGATTACACTGGTGGGTGGGCTCCAGCATGAGGACCAGGGGGAATTTTCCTTCACCCCGGAGGCGCTGCTTCATGAGGTAACGGGTTAAATCAAAGCTTAAACTCAACGGGAAACGCAAGGTTCTCCTCTCCTCTGTGCCTGGATTCGGGGCGGGGCCAACTGCCCACCGCCGACTCCTGGCTTCCCGGAAATCTTCAACCTATACTCACGAACCTGACGGATCACGCATACCCATGGTTGCGGAACCAATCCACCGCGTCAGCCAGGGCCTGGCGCACCGGGGTGAGGCTGAGTCCTAAATATTGTACTGCTTTCCGGTTGTCAAAGTACATATATTTCTTGGCCATGCGGATCGCCGCGACGGGCATGCGGGGCGGGCGGCGGCGGATGTAGGTGGCGAGGAACTCGTCCACGTAGGCCATGGCCAGGACCGGCCAGTAGGGCAGTTTCACCTTCGGGGCCGGGAGGCCCGTGAGGTCCGCCAGCAGGTGGAAGATCTGGGAGAGGCTGAGGTTCTCATGCCCCAGGATGTATTTTGCCCCGATTCGGCCCTGGGCTTCGGCCAGGAGGTGCCCCCGGGCCACATCCCGGACATGGATGAGATTGAGGCCGGTTTCCAGGTAGGCCGGCATCCGGCGCTTGAGGAAATCCACGATCATCTGACCGGTGGGGGTGGGGCGGAAGTCCCAGGGGCCTACGGGGGTGCTGGGATTGACCACCACCAGGGGCAGGCCCTGGCGGGCGAAATCCAGAGCCACCGCCTCAGCCATGAACTTGGAGCGCTTATAGTGGCCCACCATCTCCGTCAGGGTGACCGGGGTGTCCTCGGCGCCGGGGGCGCCGTCCCCGGGGTTCCCCAGGGCGCCCACGGTGCTGGTATAGACCACCCGCTCCAGTCCCTGGGCCGCGGCTGCCGCCAGCAGGTTTCGGGTGCCGTCCACGTTGACGGCGTACATGGTGGCCGGGTCCGGCACCCAGAGCCGGTAGTCCGCGGCCACGTGGAAGAGGCGGGTGCAGCCCGTGATGGCCCGGTTAAGCGAATCCGGGTCCCTAAGGTCGCCAACGGCGACCTCCACGGCCAGGCCGGCCAGGGCCGGATGGTCCGGATTGCGGGCCAGGACCCGAACTTCCCGGCCCGCGGCCAGGAGTTCCTCCACCACGGCCCGGCCCACGAAGCCGGCGCCGCCGGTCACCAGGGTTTTTCCGAGAAAAGGGTTTCCGGTTTTCAGTTTTCGGTTTTCGGTAGCGGATGAAGTCATTCTCTTGTCACAATGCCTAGGTTAGGAACGGCGCCCTAACAGAGTATTTAAAATCCCCCTTTTCTAAAGGGGGATTTAGGGGGATTATCAAGCGGTTATTTAATCCCCAATCTTACCCCCCTTTAGAAAAGGGGGAATTTTTCCCCATCTTTAATCGGCGTTAGATTAAGGCAATCAATCACCAGGAAAACTGCGGGAGATTTTCTGATATTTTCAGACCGGATCATGAATACGGCATATCCAATATCGTGTCGGACAGCACTGGGGGAGGGGATTCTTGCCGGTGATCTCGCCTTGGTCAGTCGCCGTGATTGCCGCCCGCCGGCGTTTTGAGCGCCTGCACATAAGCCCCCAGGGCCATCAAGGGAAAACAGTCCCGATAGAGGTGATAGCGAATCATGAAGTGGTTGGGGAAGCCGGTGCCGGTGAAGTGCGCCTCGTCCCAGCGGCCCTGGGCGTTCTGGGTCTTGACCAGGTAGTCAACCCCCGCCTTCACTTCCGGGGCCTGGACTTCGCCCGCGGCGAGGAGCCCCAAGAGGGCCCAGGCGGTCTGGGAGGCGGTGGACGGCCCCTGGCCCATTAGTTCCGGGTGGCGGTAAGATTCGCAGACCTCGCCCCAACCGCCGTCGGGGTTCTGGCGGGCCTTGACCCAATCCACCGCCCGCCGGACGTAGGGCCGGCTCATGTCCTCGCCGATGCGTTCCAGGGCCGCCAGGACCGACCAGGTGCCATAAAGGTAATTAACCCCCCAACGCCCCCACCAGGGGCCCTCGGGGTGCTGGGTGCGGCGCAGGAAGGCCAGGGCCCGCTCGGCCGCGGGGTGGTCCAGACCGTGGCCGAAGGCCCCCAGCATCTCCAGGATGCGGGCGGTGATGTCCTCGGTGGGCGGGTCCACCAGGGCCTTCAGGTCCCCGAAGGGAATGGCGTTGAGCCACTCCTTGGTATTATCCTTGTCAAACGAGGCGAAACCGCCGTTTTTCGACTGCATGCCCAGGCACCAGTTGATGCCCCGCTGCAGGGCCGCCTGGTGCCTGGCCGTATCCGCCAGGCCGTCCTTTAAGGCCACCAGGACCACGGAGCTGTCATCGACGTCGGGATACCAGTTGTTGTGAAACTCAAAGGCCCAGCCCCCAGGCGGCAAGTCCGGGCATTTGACGCACCAGTCCCCGGGTTTGAAAATCTGTTGGGCCAGCAGCCAGGAGGTGGCCTGGGTCATGACGGTATGCTCCGGCGGCAGCCCCGCCGCCGCCAGGGCCCGGATGGCCAGGGCGGTGTCCCACACCGGGGAGATGCAGGATTGGAGCCAGGTCCGGTCATCTTCTTCCAGGGTAAAGAACTCCAGGGCCTTCAGGCCCCGCTGGATGACGTCGTGCTCCCGGTCATAGCCTAAACAGTGCAGGGCCAGGAGAGAGTTGACCATGGGCGGCTGGATGCCGGCCCAGTCGCCGCTGTCCTCCTGGTGTTCCAGGATCCACTTCTCGGCTTGCTTGATGGCGAAGTTCCGGGGCCAGGGAAGCCGTATCCAGGCGTAGAGCTTGAGAATGCGGTCCAGGATGACAAAGAAGTTTTCCAGGGGGGAAGCTTCGCGTTTCCAGGCCACCCGGTGCTGGGAAAAGGGCTCGTCGGAGGACAGGAAAAGTTCCCGGATTCCCTGCTCCGGCGGCAGGGGCCGAACCGGGCGCTTGGCCATGATGATCATCAGGGGGACCACGGTGGCCCGGGTCCAACTGGAAAATTCATAGATGCTCAGCCCGGACCAGGGCGGCAGCAGCATGAACTCCACGGGCAAGAGCGGGATGCCGTCCCAGCTTACCTGGCCGAACAGGGCCAGGAAGATGCGGGTAAAGACCCGGGTCTTCAGGACGCCCCCCCGGGCCAGGACAAACTCCCGGGCTTTGAGCATACGGGAGTCTGCCGCCGACAGGCCCGCCATTTTCAGGGCCAGGTAGGCTTCCACCGTGGTGCTGATCTCGCCCCGGTCACCATGCCAGATGGGCCAACCGCCGTTCGGGAGCTGCTTATCCAGGATATCCGCGGCCATCCGGGGCACCTTGGCCTCATCCAGTCCCAAAAACCGGTGGAGCATGATATACTCCGCGGTAATGGTGACGTTGGACTCCAGCTCGGCCCACCAGTAACCCGCCGGGTCCTGCATCTTCATCATGGCGGCGGTGGCCCGCTTAACGGCGCGGTCGATGCGGTTGAGGTGTATCCTGGGAAGCGCGTCAATCACGGACTGGCTGCGCACGGAAATGGTTTCCCCCCCCATTTCTTTCCCCCCGAATTGTTTTCTGAATCAGCATACTATACCATGCTGGCCCAAAAATCCCGAATTAATTCACTGAGTATGTTAAGTTTATGATGGTGGACCATCAGGGTTGCGGCCGCGGCTGTGAATATTTTTTCCATATTTTACAGGCCAATGGGGTTGGCCTGGCCTATTTCCTCGGCTCCCAAAAAGAATTGGGGCCGGCCCTGCTCCGGGGCGAGGACGTGGCAGGCAAACCGGACAGCGACCTGGACCTGGGCGTGGTGTTGCTGGAACATCCCCTGGATTATTGGGAGGGACAAAAGCTGCGGCAACGCCTGGAACACGGCCTCGCATCCCTCTTTGCCCCCCTGCGCCTGCATCTTCTGCTGCTGGAAGAAGAAAACGCCCACGTGCAATATGCCGCCATTCGGTCTATTCAGGTCTATGCCGTTAATCCCGAATTTGTCCGCCGGTACCGCCGCCAGGTCCTGACCCTCTATGGCGATTGGCACTCCTGGTGGTCTTGACCTTAGGCGCCCCGACAATTCACCCTCATCAATCGGAAAAAATTCTTGGCAATCGATAGAAGCTCGGGGAAGCCCGGCGGAATTTTTTGGATGAGTTAATCAACTGAACCAAAATGCCGCGTATATCTTGAGGAACGCCGCCTGGGCCGGTTTATTTCTTCTCCCCGATGGCAGGTGAAGGTCGTCGGTCCCATTTTCACCCCCGGTGGGTTACAGGTTGCTCTTGCCGATGATCGGTATTATCTTAATTGAAGATTAAATATGAGCTTGACGTTCCGGTTGACCCTCAGGGGAAATTCTGCTATGGGAGAGGCATATTGAAAATGATGGTCTTCAGCCACCCCGGAGTTCCACCCCGCCAGTCGACCGGCGCGCCCTCACCTATCGACCTATCCTCATCTCTCAGGAGATAACATGGCAACCACCGAAGATGAAAAACATGAGATCACCATCCCCTCCGACCTGCCCATGTTGGCGGTGCGGGACGTGGTGGTTTTCCCCAATATGGTGCTCCCGTTGTTTGTGGGTCGGGAAACCTCGGTGCTGGCTATTGAAGCGGCCCTGGCCCAAGACCGTTTGATCTTGCTGGCCACCCAAAAAGATCAATCCGTGGAAAACCCCGACCCCGCCGACATTTACCACGTGGGCACAGTCAGCCTCATTTTGCGGATGCTGAAACTGCCGGACGGACGCTTGAAAATCCTGGTCCAGGGGAAAGCCAAGGCTATGGTCCAGGAATATCTCAAAGAGCGCCCCTACTTCCAGGTGGCCTTGGAGGTCTTGCCGGAAACCACCGTCGCCGATATCTCCCCCGAGGCCGAGGCCCTGATGCGCAACGCCCGGGAGATGTCAGAAAAAATCCTCACCCTCAAGGGCATCATGTCACCGGATCTGCTGGCCATCCTGGAGTCCATCGAGGACCCCGGCCACCTGGCCGACCTGGTGGCGGCCAATTTGCGCCTCAAGATCGAAGAGGCCCAGATGGTGCTGGAGGAAATGGATCCCATCCGCAGTCTCATCAAGGTCAATGATTTCCTGCGCAAGGAGATGGAAGTCTCCGCCATCCAGGCCAAGATCCAGAACCAGGCCCGGGAGGAGATGGACCGCACCCAGCGGGAATACTTCCTCCGGGAGCAGTTGCGGGCCATCAAGAAGGAACTGGGCGACCTGGACGAGACCACCAAGGAGATGGAAGAGTACCGTCTCAAGATCGCCCAGGCCAGGATGCCCAAGCAGGCGGAAGAGGATGCCCTCAAACAGCTGTCCCGCTTGGAGCAGATGCATCCCGACGCGGCCGAGGCCTCCATCGTCCGCACCTATCTGGACTGGCTGGTGTCCCTGCCCTGGAGCAAGAGCACCCGGGACAAATTGGAAGTCAAAGAGGCCAAGATCATCCTGGATGAGGACCATTTCAACCTGGAAAAGGTCAAAGACCGCATCCTGGAGTACCTGAGCGTCCGCAAACTCAACAAGAAGATGAAAGGCCCCATCCTCTGTTTCGTGGGCCCCCCGGGAGTGGGCAAGACCTCCCTGGGGCAGTCCATTGCCCGGGCCATGGGGCGCAAGTTCGTGCGCATCTCCCTGGGGGGGATGCGGGACGAGGCCGAGATCCGGGGCCACCGCCGCACCTATATCGGCGCTCTGCCGGGGCGGATCATTCAGGGGATCAAAAACGCCGGTTCCAACAACCCGGTGTTCATCCTGGACGAAGTTGACAAGATCGGCATGGACTTTAGGGGCGACCCCGCCGCCGCCCTCCTGGAGGTGCTGGACCCGGAGCAGAACCACTCCTTCAGCGACCACTACCTCAATGTGGCCTTTGACCTGTCCCGGGTGATGTTCATCACCACCGCCAACCTGGTGGACCCCATTCCCTCGGCCCTGCGGGACCGCATGGAGGTTATCCGCCTGGCGGGCTACACCGAGGATGAGAAATTGGCCATCGTGCTCCGCCACCTCCTGCCCCGGCAGTTGACGGAACACGGCCTGCGCTCCAAGGATTTTAAGATTTCCACCGAGGTGATCAGGCGGGTCATCATGAACTACACCCTGGAGGCGGGGCTCCGGAACCTGGAGCGGGAAATCGGCTCCCTGTGCCGGAAAGTGGCCCGGCGCATCGCCGAAGGCGAAAAAGGGCCTTTCGCCGTCACCGGGGGAAACCTGCACCGCTACCTGGGACCGCCCCGCTTTCTCCCGGATGGCGAGGTGGAAAACGAAGTGGGGGTGGCTACGGGCCTGGCCTGGACCCAGGTGGGGGGCGAGACCCTGGCGGTGGAAGCCAGCCTGATGAAAGGCAAAGGCCAACTCACCCTGACGGGCCAGTTGGGCGACGTGATGAAGGAGTCGGGCCAGGCGGCCTTGAGCTACGCCCGGGCCCGGGCCGACCGCCTGAATCTGGCGCCGGATTTCTACGAGAAGCTGGATATCCATATCCACGTCCCCGCGGGCTCCACCCCCAAGGACGGCCCCTCGGCCGGGGTCACCATGGCCACCGCCCTGGTTTCCGCCCTCACCCAGATCCCGGTGCGCCGGGACGTGGCCATGACCGGCGAAATCACCCTCCGGGGCAAGGTGCTGCCCATCGGCGGCCTCAAGGAGAAGGCCATCGCCGCGCTCCGGGCCCGGGTCAAGAAGGTCATTATCCCCGCGGCCAACAAGAAAGACCTGGTGGAAATTCCCAAGAACGTCAAGCGCCGTCTCAAGTTCGTGGCGGTGGCCGACATGGATGAGGTGCTGAACGAAGCCCTGATGCGGTCGCCCTTCAAGGAGAGCAAAAAAACCGGGATCCCCGTCGGGCGGCTGATCACCCCGCCTTCCCGGCCGGTGGTCTGAGGGGAGACTGCCAAGCGTAGGGGCGGTGAGCGCACCGCCCCCACAACGGCCTTAGGGATGAAGTGTGCCGACCAGAGGTGATACCCAAGTGCTGGCCAAATTTCTCGATGAGGGTATAACGCATGGTGATGCCTTGGACTTACTGCCACGCCTTCCCCAAGGCAGCATCGACCTTTTCTTCACGAGTCCACCGTATGCCGATGCCCGGGCATATAGTCGGATACACCCAGACCATTATGTAGACTGGTTCCTCCCTTTTGCCCTGGCAATGTATCATGCTGCGAAGGAAAGTGGCAGCCTCATCCTTAATATCAAGAATCGCGTAGCCAAACAGGGTCCGCTAAAAGGTCAGAGGCACCCATACGTTTATGAGTTAGTTATTGCCCTTCAACGGATGGGTTGGCGTTGGGTCGAGACTTACATTTGGGCCAAACCAAATGCAGTTCCGGGTAAGTTTGGTCCACGGACCAAGGATAGCTTTGAGTACGTTTACCACTTTGCACGGGGCGTCAGGCCATATTTTGACTTGAATGCCGTGAGAATCCCCTATAAAGCAGACTCCGCCGAGATCGCGAGGCGCAAACTGGACACACTTGGCAGGCGCAACACCGAGGCCGGTTTCGGCCGTGACCGAACAAAGACGTATCTACTGGGCGGGGCGGACCCAGGGAACGTGGTGACTGTGGCTCAGACGTACAACCAGCATCGAGGCGTTGCACATACGGCAGCAATGCCGGAGGGACTCGCCGAGTTTTTCATTAGGATCGCCAGCCCCGAGGGCGGGATCGTGATCGACCCATTCGCCGGTGGGGGGACTACCGTGATTGTGGCTCGTCGCCTTGGACGTAAGGCGGCGGGATTCGAAATTCATGAGCCCTTCGTTGATGAATCCCGTCGCCGCATCGCTGAAAATTCTGCCTTTGATATTCCCGGATATCTATTCAAGATCGGGTAAATCTGTGCAAAATATCCAGGACACAATCACCAAGATTGCCGAAGTGAACAGTTGGGACCAGCGAATCGCGCAGATTCGTTTGATTCCTCAGAACCATGGGACTAATGAGCATCCAAGCATTTACGCTGAAATTGCAAGATTGCTGTACGTGCCGCACCTTGCCGCTGATTTCGCTTACATACACGAGGATCCTTTTTACGGACGAGAGTATTTCGAGCAGGTTTACGCCGCTACTGACGAGGCAACGGCGGGATTCACAAAGGTGATGGAAGCCGAGTTGACATCGGTTTTGGTGAGTAATCCTAGAACTCTTCTGGTGTTCCGTACGATCATGGGCCTCACTAAGGGGGAGTTTGCTCACGCAACAATCGTGGCAGGGGAGCCGATCGGCCTAAGCCCATTGTCAGCGAACAAGGTGGACGCAATGGAGCGAAACGGGACGACAACCACCGATGAGCAAGCCAAGGTCGCGGCCAAGACCCTTTGCCAGATCATTGATGGCTCTCTGTTCGGTGTTCCGCCGGGTGGCCTTGCCAGTAAGCAAGCCAAACCGGACACCAAAAATGGGTGGCCGAGTGTACGCCTCTTCGCTTCCAATGGAGTGCCATTTTCACTGTTTCTGCATCAACGTCACTATGGTGGCGCGTTCCGACAGGTGTTGGACGCCACATCCACCAAGCGGGGCGATCTGATCGAGGACGCGGTAGAGATGCTATTCAGAGAAAATGGTGTTCCATACATTCGCACGGGCAGCCGCAACCAGGGCGAAATTGCT
Source organism: Deltaproteobacteria bacterium (assembly GCA_016875015.1). Classification (GTDB taxonomy): domain Bacteria; phylum Desulfobacterota; class Desulfobaccia; order Desulfobaccales; family 0-14-0-80-60-11; genus 0-14-0-80-60-11. The sequence continues at coordinate 44,050 of VGSJ01000009.1, forward strand.
GCTCGGTTTGAGGTCCGAGTTGCACCGGCGCCAGACTTTGTGGTATTCGATAAGTCAGGAACACTCCGAGCGATCCTTGAATGCAAAGGAACAAATGACGGAGGCACGGCTCGCGACAAGGCGCTTCGCTTTGTGAAACTGCGGGGAGAGTCGAATCGACTGGGTGGTATCCCACTTATCGCGGTTTTAGGTGGCATCGGTTGGGCGCGAGTCAACGATGCATTGGGGCCAGTGGTTCGAGACACGGATGGACGCGTCTTCACTCTATCGACCCTTTCGGCAATGCTCGAAGTGGCGCCCTTCCCGTCCCTGATCGGACTTGAGCCCGCTCCATCCTGATTTTATGTCAAGTTAATTACGAAACACTACAAGAGACCATCATTAAAAACCTTTGGGGCAATATCTCTAAGACGCAACCCTGACGAAGTGGACGACATCTTTTCCAACCCTTATCTCTTGCGCTGGCTGGCCCTGGGCGGGCTGCTTATCCTCTATATTCTCTTCGCCGCCGCCGAAACCTCCCTCTTCGCCCTGGGTCCCCTGGACCGCCTGCGGCTCAAAGAACGCAGCGCGGCCCGGGGGGCGCTGGTGGAATCGCTCCTCAAAAAGCCGCAACGTTTATTGGTCACGCTGGTTATGGGGGTGGAGATCTTCACCATCCTGGCTTCGGTGTTGGCCACTTCCCTGGCGTTAAGCATTTGGGGGGACCGGGGCAAGTGGATGGCCCTGCTGGTGATGTCGCCTACCCTGCTGCTCCTGGGAGAAATCATTCCCAAGTCGATGGCCCTCACTTACCCGACGCAGCTGGCGCTGCGCCTGGCGCCGCTGGTGCGGGCGGCCCTGACGGTCTTTGCACCGATGCGGGTGGTGCTGCTGCAGATCAGCCGGGGAATCCTGGCCACCCTGGGTTTTCGCCCCGATTTGCAGGTGCCCGCCGTGCATCAGGAAGATTTTGTCCGCATGGTGGAAGAAAGCCATCGGGGCGGGATGATCGCCGCCCTGGAACGGGATTTCATTCAGAACTTGTTGGACTTTGGGGAGATCAGGGTCAGTCAAATCATGGTGCCCCGGCCCGACATGTTCACTCTGCCCATCGATATGCCTTTCCCGGAAATGATCCAGGCCATCAAGCGGTCCCGGTTCTCTCGGGTGCCCATTTATGAGGAGACCCACGAACAAGTGCTGGGGGTCCTTCATGCCAAGGACATCCTGGATCTGTGCCATCGCCACCCCTGTGAGGGAGACCTGCCCCGGCAGCTTCTCCGGCCGGCCTATTACGTCCCGGAAAACAAGCGGGCCTTCGACTTGTTGACCGAACTCCAGGCCCAACACCAACGCCTGGCCCTGGTGGTGGACGAATACGGCGCCCTGGTGGGCCTGGTGTCGGTGGAAGACCTGCTGGAGGAACTCTGCGGCGACATTACTCAGGAGTTTCGGCCGGAGGAAGACCCCCTGAAAGAGGTGGCTCCCGGGGTCTGGCGGGTCAAAGGGACCATGTCGCTGGTGGATATCAACGACGCCCTGGACCTGGATTTGCCGGCGGAGGAATTCGACACCATAGGCGGCCTGGTCCTTGACCTCTTCGGCTCCCTGCCTCGGGAGGGCCGGATCATTGCGTATGACCATCTGACTTTTCGCGTTTTGAAGATAAAGGGTGCCCGTATCCTGGACCTGGAAGTGCGGCGGCAAAGCCTATGATTCTCGGCTTTTTTTTCATCTTTATCCCATTCTTGCTCCTGGAGGCATTTTTCTCCGCGGCGGAAATCTCCCTTATTTCCGCCAACCGGCGCCGGCTTAGACAATGGGCCGAACAGGGGGTTCGGGGCGCGGCCCAAGCCTTGAAATTGCTGAACCGGCCCGAGCGCATGGTGGCCACCACCCTGTTGGGCTCCAACCTGTCGGAGATCACCAATACCATCCTGGTCACCGCTTTTTTGCTGGAAGCCATGGGACCCGGCGGGGAGATCGTCGCCATGCTCCTCCTGCCGCCGTTAATCCTGATCCTGGCGGAAATTATCCCCAAATCCATCGGCCGCCAGCACCCCAATCGCCTGGCCCGGCGCCTGGGACCCATCCTCCTGGTGGTCTCCTGGGTCCTCTATCCCCTCACCTTCATCTTTGCGGGCCTGAGCCGGGCGGTGCTCTGGCTGACCGGGGCCCGCCATACCAGCCGGTTGCCCTTCATCAGCCGGGAGGATTTGCACCTGGTGGTGAAGAAAAGCGGGCCGGAAGTGGATTTGGAGACCCCCGAACGGCGGATCATCCACCGCATCCTCCAGTTTTCCCTGCGCACCGTCAAGGAAGTGATGGTGCCGCTCATCCGGGTGGCGGCCATCCCGGACACGTTGACCGTGGGCCAGGCCCTGGAAGAATTCCGCACCTCCCGCTTTTCCCGGCTGCCGGTTTACCACCACCGCATCGACAACCTCATCGGGGTGCTGCATGATTTCGATCTGCTGGGCGAGGACGGCACAGACAGCCCCATCGGCGCCTTCATGCGCCCGGTCACCTATGTGCCGGAACTCAAGAAGATCGACCGGCTGCTCTCCGAGATGCAGCGTCTGGGAATCCACCTGGCCGCGGTGGTGGACGAATACGGCGGCGCCGTGGGCATCGTCACCATTGAGGACCTCCTGGAGGAGATCGTGGGGGAGATCAGCGATGAATTCGACCAGGAGGTGGCGCCCTTTAAAAAACTGGGGGAGGGCCACTACCTGATCAGCGCCCGCACCGAAATCAAGTCCCTGAACGAGACCCTGCACCTGGAGCTGCCCCCGGGGGATTACGAGACCCTGGCCGGATTTCTCATCTCCGAGCTGGGGGACCTGCCCCGGGCCGGCGAGCACCTGCAATACCGCAATCTCAAATTCACCGTGCGCCAGGCCGAGGCCCGGGCCGTAAAGGAGGTCGAACTATTTGTCGACATTGCCCCAGAGTGAGCGTTGACACTTTCGCAATAAGTTAAAAATCCCCGATGCTTCTGATAACGAGATGAAATCTGGAATTTTTCGGCGTGAGTTGATAATTGTCGAAGATGGCAAGTAATCAATAATGGCCTGAATGCCTATTTAAAAAAACTTTCCCTCCGCGATTTGTGCTATCATACTTCGCGTATCCAAGGATTCCTCATAGCATCAAAAATAGCCTTTTGTGAGACAGAAATGCCTAACGATCTTCACGCATTGAATACCTTTGAAATTACTAAGATTGTTTGGAATACTCTTGCTGAGTTAGCAAGGACTGACAAGGCATTAGATTCAAAGGAATATTTTATTCTCGAAGGATTTGTAGGCGAACTTGGTACCCCAACTTCCGTTTATGAAATCTCTTTGAATAAATGGAAGCCTCCGCAATCTCAGGTTTATGTCGTGAGGTCGGATAATTCATTCAAATATATTGTCCGCAAAATCTACTATTCTGCAATTAGTATGGGATTGATTATTCCAGGAAATATTAGTGAAGAAATAGGTTATCGGCCTGGCGCCTTCCAGTTTACTCTTGAAGGGATCAAATATTTTTCAAATGGATTCATCTCTGTAGATGATCCTGGCTATCTTGGCATTGCTCTAAAAGAATTGCAAAAAAGACTTCCATCAATTGATAATGGAAAGATTGAACTTTTACTTGAGTCGCAGCGATGTATAAAAGCAGGATGCTATAGGGCAGGAATGGTGGTTCTGGGAGTAGCGAATGAAGATATGTGTTTTGCGTTATTAGATTCAATTCCATTGAGCTGCAATCCCCCTCCCCCAGCGTCACCTTTGAACTCAGATTGGAATAGCTGTAATAACTCCATGCTTTCATTTTCTAGGAGATGGAAGCCAGGAATTAGGATTCTGGAGGAAATTAAAAATAAGATTCGTAAATCTGCAAAGGGAGAAACATGGTTCCAATGGTGGGAAATGATTCCTGGATCGCTTTATACTTTGGGGGAGGCTGTTAGAATAGCGCGTAATACAGCCGCTCACGATTCTAATCGTTTATTTTCAAAGGCTGAAGTTGCTTTGTTATTATCAGCTATGCCAACTCAGCTTGAAATGCTATCAAACATCACTGAATTTTTGAAATCTCCCCTCCCTCATTTAAATCCGATTCAGATTTAATTTAACATAGACATATGGGTATGAGATTTGAATGATGAGGGACGGTAGGGCGGGAAAGCGCAGCGCATCCCGCCTTTTGCAAAACCGCAATCTCAAATTCACCGTCCGCAAGGCCGAGGCCCGGGCCGTAAAGGAGGTTGAACTCTTTGTCGACATTGCCCCGGAGTGAGCGCTGGGCGTTTTTTGATTGTTTTGCCGGCATCAGCGGCGATATGACCCTGGGGGCCTTGATTGATTTGGGGCTGCCGGTGGAGGAGCTGCAAGGGCTGCTCCCGGCCTTGGGGCTGGCCGGGGTTTCGCTTACGGCCCGGCGGGTAACCAAGCAGCACCTCACCGGCGTCAAGGTGGAGATCGAGGCCGGGGCGCCCCAGCCGGCCCGCACTTACACGGAGATCTGCGCCTTGATCGAGGCGGCGGGTCTGACCGAGACGGTTAAGGCCCGGAGCCTTACCTCCTTCCGTCTCCTGGGGGAGGTTGAGGCCCGGATTCACGGCCAGCCCCTGGAAACGGTCCACTTCCACGAGTTGGGGGCCCTGGACACCATCGTGGATGTGGTGGGCGTGGCCCACGGCTTGGAGTACCTGGGCATCTCCCGGGTCTTTTGCAGCCCTTTGCCCATGGGCTGGGGCATGATCGCCGCGGGCCACGGGCGGCTGCCCAACCCGGCCCCCGCCACCCTGGAGCTCTTGCAAGGCCTGCCGGTTTACGGCACCGACCTGCCGGGAGAGCTGGTCACCCCCACCGGCGCGGTGATCCTGAAAGCCTGGGAGGCCCGGTGCGAACCCTGTCCCCCCATGACCCTGGCGGCGGTGGGCTACGGCGCCGGCTCACGAGACCTGCCGGGGCACCCCAATCTCCTGCGCCTCTACCTGGGGACGCCGCTGGCTCCCGCGCCGGGCCTCCGGGAAAAAGTTTTGGTCCTGGAAACCCACCTGGACGACATGAACCCGGAGTGGTACGAGCCCCTCATCAATGGCCTTTTTGCCGCCGGGGCCCTGGACGTGGCGCTCACCCCCATCCAGATGAAAAAGAGCCGCCCCGGGGTAAGCCTCACCGTCATCGGCCCCCTGGCGGCGAAAGAAGGGCTGCTGGATAAGCTATTCGCCGACTCCACCACCCTGGGGGTGCGGCTCATGGAAGTGGAGCGGGTTACGGCCCGGCGCTGGCCGGAGACCATCGAGACCCCGTACGGCCCGCTTCAGGTGAAGGTGATGGAGTACGGCGGCCGCCGCCGACTGCTGCCGGAGTACGTGGCCTGCCGCCGGATGGCCGAGGCCCAGGGCGTACCCCTGATCGAGATCTACCGGCTGGTTCCCCGGGAGTAACAAAGGAAAGTGGATCAGGCGAGATTGGGATTTTGTTATTCAAATCATCACGGCTGATAACTTCTTATACCGCTTTCCATTTCAAATGCAACAAACTTAATCTGTAACTTATTGACAATTCATATTGATTTTAACAGAAAACCGAAAACGGAAAACAGAAAACGGTATTAAACTCCGCCCCCAAACTTCTGTTTAACTAACTCCCCATAAATCTCATTGATCTCCCGGCCCAGGCGGTCCAGGGAGTAATGCTCCCGGACGTGCTTCCTGGCGTTTTGCCCCAGTTTTTTGGCAAAATCCGAGGCTCCCAGCAGCCGCGTGAGGGCCTCGGCCAGGGCCCCGGCGTCCCGGGGGGGGATCAACAAACCGTTTTCGCCATCCGTCACCACCTCCGGCAGCCCTCCCACCTCGGTGGCGATCACCGGCAATCCTGCGGCCATAGCCTCCAAGAGGGCCAGGGACACCCCTTCGCTGTAGCTGGGCAGCACGAAGATGTCCATGGCGTTCAAGAGGTCGGGCACATCCCGGCGCGGCCCCAGGAAATGCACCTGACCGGCGAGGCCCAGGCTCTCCGCCAACCGCCGCACCTCGTCCATCCTGCGGCCGCCCCCCACGATGAGGGCGTGGACGGGATGGCGCTCACGGATTTGGGCCATGGCGGTGAACAGTTCTTGATGGCCCTTGCCCCAGTGATCCAGGCGGCCCACCAACCCGATCACCGTTGAACCTTCGGGCAGCCCCAGTTCCCGGCGCATCAGGGGACCGGGGCGGGCCGCGTCAATGGCGGCGACATCCACCCCGTTGGCCACTACTCTGACTTTGGCGGGATTCAAACCACCCTGAGTTACAAGATAGTCCCGCACCCCCCGGGAGACCGCGAGACTCAGGTCGGTAAACCGCCCCAGGAACCGGCAGATGAACCGGCGCTTGGCGTTAAACCGAGTGAAGCCGTGCCAGTGGTCGATAACGATGGGCGCCTGCATCAGGGCCGCGGCCAGGCGGGCATAATTCCCCGGGACATAGCTGTTCACGTGCAGCAGATCGACGCGGCGGCGGTAGATGACCCAGCAGAGTTGAAAGAAGAAGCGGAGCCAGACCCAGCCGTTCAGCCCCGGCATCAGGAAATCCACGGTAGGGAGGCGCCCGGGGATGACTTTTTCCGCATCCGGCGTCAGCAGGCCGCAGATTACCTGGAAGCGGTCCGGGTTCAAACGCGCCGCCGCCTCCACCAGCACCATTTCGGCGCCCGCGCCCCGCTCCGGTTTGATGATGAACAGCACGGTGATTTGGTTAGCTTGATCCATAAATCGCGCGGGCGCCGGCCAGGACGTCTGCCCTGCCAACCTAAGATTTTCCGGTGGGGCGGGCCTCCGTGCCCGCCCCACCCGCAGGGTCCAGACTCCCTATGGGGCGCCTGGTGCGTAAAACGCACCCTTGCTTGGGCCCCGTAATCACCGGGGCGCCAGGGGCTGCAGGCGCTCGCTGATAAGTTGGGCGGCCAGTTGCGACCCCTGGGTGTTGAGATGCACCACATCATACATGTACTTCTGATCCTGGGGGATCAAGGCCGCCAGGTCGATGACGAGAACGCCGTTCTGCTTCCCCACCTCCCGGATGGCCTGGTTAAACCCGGCATAGAGCTCCATGAACTCGCGCACCGGGATCCCGGAATCAGCCTCAAAGCCCTGGATGGCCTTAAGGACCTTGGGGTCGGGGTTGGCCTGGTAGCGGTTGAACTGGGTCATGAGCACCGGCGTGATTCGCCGGGCTCGGCAGATGTTGATGAAGGTGGTCAGGTTCATCTGGAACTCATCGATGATGTGCGCCTGGTCCACCGTGAGCTTCTGCCCCCGGACATGGGCAAACTCGTCGTCCGGGTCCTTCACCTTTTTGCCAAAGATTTTTTTGCTCAGGACCCGGGTGGCGGCGTGGAGGTTGGGGATATACAGGTCCCGGGCCAGGGTGGACAGGGCTTTAAGACCCGTGAGATTCTTATAGAAAGAGAAATTGACGATAGCCGCCCGGGTGGGGTTTTTGCTCCAGTAAGTTCGGTCGTAGATGAGGGCCACCAGGTCGTTGATATTGTGCATCATGACGACGGCGTCGGGCCGGACCGGGATAATCTTATTCAATAAAATATCCAGGGAATGCAAGGAGTTGTTGCCGCCGACCCCTGAATTGATCGAGGTGATCTTTTTTCCGGTTTTCTGGGCCAGGAGGTTGCCCACCAGGTAAGGGAAGCGGTTTTCTTCCTCCACGTAGATGCAGGCGACGGTGGAGCCGCCCAGAAAGACCAGGGTGAGGTCCGGTTTCTCATAGCGGTTATAAGGCAGCAGGAAGCCCTGGGCGTCGGTTCTGACCCGGTAGGGTTTCCGGACCAGGCCGTCGGACTCTCGCACGGCCCTATCCGGGGGGACATCCACCGTGTCGATGTGGGGCAGGATCTCCCGCAAATTGATGTAGCGCCTCTCCGTAAACAGCACCAGGTTATGGGTGTGGTTGATAGAGGCCAGGAGCTTTTCGGCGCCATAGGTGGCCGCCAGCAAAACCACCACGATAAAAAAGCCGATGGTCTGCTTGGGATGGCGTTCAAACCAGTTTTGCGGGGATTGGCCTTGCTGATCTGCCATGGTCTCAGGCTCGTTGAGAGGCCCTTGTCTGTAGCCAGGAGGGGCGGTTCAGTCCGGCGCCACGTCCCGGCGGGATTATTCCCCTTATTATACCAAAAACTCTCAGAACCGCCGCACCAGATTTTCCGGCCGCCGCCCCGAACTCCCCGGCCTTTTAGGATCTACGGGGTAAAACACCCCATCACCCGATACCGATTCCCCCAGCATCAGCGTTTTTCGGATGGCCGCGCCCGCAGAAGCCGCGTTCAGAGAAAAAAGGGTCCGGGCTATTAAGCTAAGAAATCAAGCAAGTTAAAATATACTAGAGAAAAATTGGCGCCAATTGCACTAGTTGGCACAGATTTAGCTAATGATAGTTCAGGGTAAACACGAATTTAAGGGACTTCCATAGCCTGGCTCCTTCGGGTGAGCCAGATTTTTCGCGAAAGGAGGTGGCTGCCGTTCAACCGCGGAAGGCTGGACTTGAGCGGACTCAAGTTTTCCTAAGGTAGAATTCCGAATCAACGGTAATAAAGGAGGATTCTGAATGTCCGAAGATCTTAAAAAAGAGATTTTAGAAGCACCGTTACTGTGGCCTCTAAACCCAATTCCCACTTTTGAAGAAGTCTATGACCCGAAAATCTGCACAGAAGCGTCTCGGGAAATCTCCACCATCTTTGAGGGGTGGCTGCATCCCAAGCACGAGATGGCCAAGCCTGAGGCCTTGGCCAAAATCCGGGTCCTGGAGTGCGGCCACGGCGGCTTGCAGTGCAACGCCATGCAGGGGGGCGGCTACTTATCCGAGCTAGGGGCCAACGTCATCATGGTGGAACCCCCGGGAGGGTCTCCCATCCGGAAGCTGGCGGCCTTCGGGCGCAAGCGCTACATGTTCAAAGACAACGTCAACGGCGATCTGTGCGGCGGCACTTTCCTGCACGAATGCCGTAACAAGCAGTCCATCACCCTGGACCTGACCAAGGAAGAAGGCCGGGCCGTTCTGAAGAAGCTGGTTGTCCACGCGGATGTGCTCGTGGAAAACTATGCCCCCGGGCAGTTCGACGAATGGGGCATCGGTTACCGCCAGCTTTCCAAGATCAACCCCCGCCTGGTTTATGTCTGGAACGGACAGAAAGGCCAGTGGGGCCCTCTGAAGGACCAACCCGGGGAACTTTATCCGTCCTCGCCCTGTGCCAACGGCTGGTGCCATGCCACCGGGCTGCCCAAGAGCTTCGGGGGCACCCCCCTGCGGGCCGGCGAGCGGGCCGACGATATTCTGGCCGGCAACCTGACGGCCCACAGCACCATCGCCGCCCTGATCTTCCGGGAAACCTCCGGGAAAGGCCAGTTCATCGAAGTCACCTCAGCGGAGGCCCACGCACGCATCCATGACTATGCCTGGGGTTGGTACGGCATGGACGGGTCCTCCAAACCCCGCTACGGCAACTGGGACCTGGCCATCAACATCTACTCGGTTAACCCCTGCAAAGACGGCTACATGATGGTGGGCGGCGGCCATGACCGGCTGTGGTACCGCATCTGGAAGACTGTGGGCAAAGACCGCCCCGAGCTGGAAGACATGATCCTGGACGAGCCCACCCTGCGGGTGGTCATCGACCGGGTCGGCCACGACCAGCAGACCAAGACCTGCACCATCCTCACCGACTGGATGAAGGACTGGACCCGGGAAGAGTGCCGGGCCAAGTTGCTGGCGGAAGAAGTGGCCGCGGGCGGCGTCTCCTTCATCGACGAAGTTTCGGAAGAGCCCCACTTCAAATACCGGGGCATGGTGCGGTCCATCGACACGTCGCATTACGGCAAGGTGCTGTTCTGCGGCTCCGTGTTCTACAGCCACCGGACTCCGGGCCGGGTCAAAAACCTGGGCCGTCCCGTGGGCTACGACAACAGCGATGTCTATCGCAAATTCTGCAACTTCGACACCGCCAAGCTGAATGAGCTTTACGGCAAAGGGCTCATCTAATAAAGGGGGTTAGGAAATATGACCGAACACCTGGATAAACTACCCTTTGAGGATTATTGCAAGACTATCTTCAATAAGGACGCGCTTTTTGATAAACCCGAGTCCCTGAATGGGTATCGGGTGCTGTCCTGCACCCAGTACATCCTGGGCCCCTGCGCCGCCGCTTACTTAGGTGAACTGGGCGCCGAGGTCATCAAGATCGAGGTCCCCCGTTTGGGTGAGCCCATGCGTCACTGCTCGCCTTACAATGAAACCTGGTTCTATCCCGTGTCCCGGTGGAACCCGGGCCGCGGCACATCGCCGGCTTTCCAGGGCGCCAACCACAACGAATACTTCATTACCATGGACTACCGCAAGCCGGAAGCCAAGGAAATCTTCTACAACCTGGTGCAGAAAACCGACGCCATGGTGTGGAACTACCGGCCCGGCACCTTCGACCGCTGGAAGATCGGCTACGGCGCCTGCAAAGAGGTCAACCCCCGCATCGTTCTGGCTTGGTGCGGCGGTTTCGGCGGCTTCGGCCCCGGCCGGAACTGGGCGTCCTACGACATCCTGGGGCAGGCCAAAGGCGGCGTGTTCTCCTTCACCGGCCACCGGGCCGGAAGGGCCAGCGCCGGCTTCCCCAGCAAACACACCACCTGGATCATGGACTACTCCATCGGCATGCTGGTCTCCACCGCCATGCTGGCCGGCCTCTACTGGCGGGACACGGTCTCTGGCGTGGGCAACTACTTCGAGTGCTCCCAGGTGCAAGGCTCCACCCGCTACACCGAATACGCCCTGCCCCTGTGGGGCCGCAGCGGCGTCGTGCGGATGCGCTGGGGCAACTGGGACACGGAAATCTGCGTCAACGGCATCTGCGCCTGCGGCCTGACTTCCTATCCCCATTCGGACCATCCGGCGGAGCAGGAAGAGGGCTACATCTGCGTCCAGGCCTATACGGACGAGGACTTCGCCAACCTGATGAACCTCATCGGCCGCCCCGACCTGGGCAAAAAGTACGCCACCCACGACGATCGCGTCGAGGCCCTGGCCCAGGAAGAGATCTATCCGGCCATTGAGGACTTCCTGAAAGACAAGACCAAGGAAGAGGCCAACCGCATCTTCTCCATCGCCGGGATCATCTCCCAGCCCCTGCTCACCATCATGGAAGCCGCCAACTGCGACCACTGGCTGGAGCGGGGCGCCCTGGGCTGGTACGATGACCCCTACTACGGCGATGTCTTCACTCAGAAGGTCATGTACAAGATGAGCGAGTCCCCGCCGCGGCTGAAACACGTGCACCGGCCGGTGGGCTGCGATAATGAAGAAATCTACCAGCGGGTTATCGGTCTCAGCGCGGACCAGATCCGGGAAATGGAAGCCAAAGAGATCATCTAACCGGAACGCGGGGGGCCGGGTTAGCGTGCCGGCCTGCCTTTGCTACACCTCTATCCATTACGGGAGGATTGACTCGATATGACTGAATTCAAAATATCGTTGATGTATGATTGTCCGAAATGCAAGGCCCGGAATTTCCTGGACCCTTACAGCTATTGGGACTACAAGGGCAACTTCAAATGCAGCGGCTGTGATGTCCTCTACTATGCCGAGTGGGAAAACGGCCAGCGAGTCGTGGACCCGGAAGCCCCCAAGGGCACGGACTTCATCCTGCCGGGCTACGCCGAGACCGAAGACCTGAAGCCCCTGTCCGGGCCAGGCAAGACCTCGGCCCCGCCCTTTGCCAGCGCCACCTTCTTGGGCAAGCCCAAGAATTGCACCGTGTCGGTTCGGGGTAAACTCGTCGCCTGCACCCAGCTTACTCCGGAAGACCTGGACGGGAGCGCTTGGAAACGCATCACGGCCCAGCGCACGTACGGGAAATCCTGGTAGTCGCTGCGTAACTACGGAAGATAGGAGGAATCCTCAATATGGCGATTCTCTGTGACGATTGCAAGTCCTTCAAATACACCTACGACCCGCAGATCGACAAAGTATTGTTCGGGCACTGCCGGGCCATTGAATATCCTTTCATGCTGGGCGTTTTCAAGGAAGCGCGGCCAGGGGCGTTTACCGCTCCCAAAGACTGCAAGTTCTTCCAAGAAAAGAAGAAAAAGTAGGATAGACTAACTATCTAACCGGGGGCGTCGCCTGGCGGCGCCCCTATCTTTTATCTGGACTCCTGAGACTTATATGAAAGACTACTCGCTCTATTATTGCGACCGGCGCCTGGATGAAGCCGAGGTGGTGGAACTCCTGAAGCTGGCCTGGGATGAACTCTACGAGCTGGAGTTTGACGCGGTCTTCGGGACCTGGCGGGGGGCGCACTTTGAGCCGGAAACGGACACGGTGCACATCACCTGGGAAACCATGTATGCCGGTCCGCCCCTGATGATCTCCATTCACCGGGTCACCCGGGCCATCAGGATGGACTATCCCCGGGATGAATTTGTTGAGATCGAACAGGTCGAAATCGAGCGCATCCGCAGCCTGCCGCCGAAGAAGAGATAAGCGCAAAACAAGGGTGGGCGCTGCCCGCCAAAACCTTAGAGAAGAACAGCCGGGGGCGGGTGTTCCATTTGAAGATCAAGATGGAGGCAGGAGAGGCATAGATGTCTATTGACGGTTATATTGATTATCAACGCCGGGAATTTTGTAAGGATGTGCAATGTCCGGTACAGATGGACCTGGATGGCCAACAACCGGGCTCGGATGCTTATGAAAAGATAAGACAGGCTTGTCAGACAAATTGTAGATATACCACGTATCAATTTCACCATTGGTTGATCAATAAAGGTTATTTGCTGGTCCGGCCTGGATAATATTTTTTTGAATGATGGTAATAATGCTCAAGGGATAGGAGATATACGCATGGATTGGGGAATGAAAAATCGCTTAAGCCAACTTATGCCCAATGGCAAATGTTTTTTTATGCCGATTGATCATGGTTATTTTCAAGGGCCGACCCGGAATCTGGAGAAGCCGGGAGAGACCGTAAAACCGCTTCTGCCTTACGCGGATGCGATCTTTGTCACCCGAGGGGTATTGCGGGCGGCGCTAGACCCCATAACCAGTAAACCGATTGTCCTGCGAGTCTCCGGATGTACCAGCATGGTGGGCAAGGATTTGGCGAATGAGGAACTCACCACCTCGATTGCCGAAATTATCCGCTTGAACGCCTCGGCCGTGGGGCTCTCGGTCTTTATCGGCAGTGAATATGAAAAGGAGACCCTCAAGAACCTGGCCACTCTGGTCAATGCGTGCGAGGATTATGGCATCCCGGTGATGGCGGTTACCGCGGTCGGCAGGGAATTGGACCAACGGGAGGCCCGTTATCTGAAATTATGCTGTCGCATCGCCGCGGAACTGGGCGCCAGGGTGGTGAAGACGTATTGGTGTGAAGAACATTTTGATCAAGTCGTGAACGGCTGTCCGGTGCCGGTCATTATGGCCGGTGGACCCAAGTGTGAGACCGAACTGGAAGTGCTGGAATTTGTGCATGATGGTATCCAGAAGGGAGCCGTAGGGATCAATTTAGGCCGAAATGTCTGGCAGAGCGCTCATCCGGTGGCCATGGCGAAAGCCTTAAGGGCCATCGTCCATGACAATGTTTCCGTCAAGCAGGCTCACGATATCCTCAAGCAGACCAAAGAAGATAAGCCGAAAGCGAAACCTTAATCTCATTTGCTTTTAACATAAAACAGAAAACAGAATTCTATGCTGGTCGCGAAATACTACAACAATAACGATATCCGCCTGGAGGAATTTTCCATCCCGAAGATCGGGCCGGGGGAGATTCTGGTAAGGGTCCGGGCCAGCGGTATCTGCGGCACCGATGTGATGGAATGGTACCGGATTCAGAAGGCTCCCCGGATTTTGGGCCATGAGATCGCCGGCGAGATCGTTGAGTCGAAATCAGATAACTACCGAACCGGCCAGAGAGTGTTCGTCAGCCATCATGTGCCGTGTAATACGTGCGCATATTGTCGGGAAGATAATCATACGGCCTGCGATACCTTGCATTCAGGCAACTATGATCCCGGCGGCTACAGTGAATTTGTCCGGGTCCCCAAGATTAATGTGGATTATGGGGTGTATGTCTTGCCGGATCAGGTTTCCTATGCCGAAGGCACCATGATCGAGCCGCTGGCCTGCGGGGTAAGAGGACTCGGGCTGATTGATATCCGGGCCAACCACACCGTTTTGATCCTGGGCTGCGGGGTCTCCGGCATCCTGAATATTCAGCTGGCCAAGTTAACCGGCGCCCGGGTGGTGGCCACCGAGATGAATGAGTATCGCTTGCAGAAAGCTCAAGAGTTCGGCGCCGACCAGGTGATACATGCGGCTCAAGACCTTAATATCAGGGCGGATCGGGTCATCATCTGCACCGGCGCCTATGCCGCGGTGGAGCAAGCGTTCCGTTGCGTAGACAAGAAGGGAATTATCCTCCTCTTTGCCATCCCCAACCGGGATATCGCCATCCCCATCCCGGACTTTTGGCGCAATGAACTTACGGTGACCTCATCCTACGGCGCCGCCCCGGTCGATTTAGAGGCCGCGCTGGAACTCATTGCCAATCAGACCATCAATGTCAAAGACACCATAACCCAGACCCTGCCTTTATCCCAAATCCAAGCAGCTTTCAAAATTGTCGCCGAGGCCAAGGAATCTTTAAAGGTGGTGTTGGAGCCTTAGTGAACTGAGCTTAGCTCCTACAAGTCCCGTCAGATACCTCGCCTTGCCTCATGATATCGATTGTGATAGCGTATAACAAAACCGTTATCGATGGAGATCATCATGAATCGGATGTTCCAGACCTAAAATCATATAACAGATTGAATATAATTGATATATTGTGTTTTTTGGTAAAATATGTAGCCACTAATCTAATAGATAAATTAGATAAAAAGCTTGACATTCAAATTAGTTTAAAATAGTATCGTACT